>NZ_BAABBE010000071.1:0-13725 GCF_039537795.1 Lentzea roselyniae | reverse complement strand
CCAGCACGTACAGTGCGGTAAGGAGGGTGTTCAGGTCTTTCGTCACACATTGATCTTGAACACCCTCCTCCCATGCCCCGGCACCGGGCCGACTTCACCCGAACTTCACGGAATCAGTCATCTAGCGGACGCTGGCCCGTCTTGGTGGCGTGATGTGGGCAGCGATCTTTACCTAGGCAGTCGTCACATCCTGAAAAACAACGGCGAGGCCGCCTCGCGCCCGAGTCTGGTTACGCAACGCGCTGCGCTGCCCGATCTGTCCCACGTAGGCCGGGGAGATGATCGGAAACCCGCGATGCCACAAGAACAGCATCACCTGACCGCCGACCTGCAACGTCGGCACGTACAGGTTCGGATAGATCCGGTCCAGACACTCGATGTCCAGCACGGTCTGACCGGCGAGAATGTCATTGATTGTCACCACACGCGCGCTCGTGGCACACCTCCGCGACCACGACTACGCCACCAAGCATGCGCTCAACCACAGTGAGCGCACCAGCCCAGCCACACCGCTCGGCGGTCCGAGGCGAGGCCTCATTAGTGTCCTGCGCCGGAATTCGCCTGCAAAGCGTGCGAGTGACTCGAGGATCTGGTTGGCGGTGCAGGTCCAGACGTAGGGCTCGGGCTCGGCGTTCCATTGCTTGATCCGCTCGCGGATGTCTCTTTTCACGGCGGTGATCGAGCAGTGGGCGCTCCGGCTCGGCAGCTCACGCTGATCTCGGCGAAGAAGTGTTCGAAGAGGTTGAGCCAGCTTGACTGGTTGGAGTGAACTGCAGGTGGAACTGCGGATGCTTGAGCAGCCAGGTCTTGATCGCCGGGGTTTGTGCGCTGAGGTTGGCGAGGATGACGACCGGCGGGCAGTTGGTGTCGATGGTGCGCAGGAGCTTCCGGTTGGCGTGGAATATCGACCTGTGCGTCTGATCTCGGCCTGCAGAACAAGGAGTCGATGGTGCGTTACGCCACCGCGTGCCGAACAGCCAGAGCGCATCGGTTGATCAATTGCTGTGAAGACATGGAAAAACGGGCAGAACATTTTGCACATGTTGACTCTGTACTTCCGCAGCCGTCCTGGGCACCGGCATAGTGAGGGACAACACATGAACACTCTCCGCGTCCCTCGTTTCTGACCGGACCAGCCCGCCTCCGGGTTCGCCGAAGATGGCCTCACCCACGGCTTTTCTGAAACCGAACACGTCACCGAGCAAACGCGCCAACACTACAAACTCCGATGCCGCTCCGGCATGCGCGACGGCAGCAGTGCTCCGGACCGGCACCACGGCGACATGGTCGCCAGAGGGAAACGCCTCCTGAATCAAGTAACTCCGGTACCCGAGTGAGAATCTTCTGGACCCGATGGTGATGTCTGCACAGGCAATAATTCCAGGAGGAAAGGAATAGATCGATATGACGCCCCTGGCTCACCGTGTCTGCCTGTGGGCAGGCCTTGCGACGGCGATCGTATTCCTCGTCGGCTTCATCCCTCTTGCGGGGTTCTTTCCGGTCCCCACTCCGGACTGGTCAGCCGAGCGGCTGACGGCCTGGATGGTCGACCACAAGGTAAGGCTCCAGGCCGGATGTGTCCTGATGATCGTTGGCGGGACCCTTTGGGGAATGTGGGCGGCGGGGCTGACGTTCTGGACACGGGAGCCCGAGAATCGGTATCCGGTGCTGTACCTTCTCCAGGCCATCATGCTGGGGGCCGGGGTGGCCCTCTTCGTACTCGCGACGTTGTGCTGGGCCGTCGCGTCCTACCGCGCGGGTGAGATCTCCCCGGAGATCACCCAGACGATTTGGGACATGGGCTGGTTCATGTTCCTCTTCACGGCCCCACCGTTCATCATTTGGGGGGTGTGGCTAGCCCTGGGCATCCTGTGGAACCCGCCTGAGCAACAAGTCTATCCGCGGTGGTCCGCATACATGACGCTCGCCTTGAATCTGTCGTTTTTCCCGCCCATGCTCATGATCTTCTTCGACGCTGGCCCCGTAGCTTACAACGGGCTGCTGGTGCTGTGGCTGCCGCTGAATGAATTCTGCGCGTGGGGCATTGTGATGACCATTCTCGCCTTCAGGGCGATCGCCCGCCAAGAGGCACTGCAGCAGGAATGGGAATGCCGCGCGGCTACTTTTGAACAGCACGAGCTCGCAGCAGCGCCCTCCTCCGCGAGAGACCGCACTCTCAGCCAAGTGGAAGGAACCCGGTTCTCATGAGCAACACGCCGGCCACGAGTGTCCAACGACCGCAGGTGGACCACCGCGTCAGAGGCGACCTGGGCAAGGGCGACGCGACCGGGGGCTACGGATTCTGGGGATTCCTGTTTTGCGACATGGTGGTATTCACGGGATTCTTCATCACGGCCATTTACGAACGTGGTCAGGATCCCGCCGTTTTCGCGCACGGAAACGCGGAACTGAGCATGACGTTCGGCGTGGTCAACACCGTCCTGCTGCTCAGTGCGTCCCTGTTTGTAGCGCTGGCCGTTCAATCCATCCGGCAGGCGCGAACGCATGCAGGTCGATGGCTCTTGGCAGCCGCCGGAGTCTGCGGCACGGCGTTCACCGTCAACAAGGGATTCGAGTGGTCCGCGAAGGTCAGCGCCGGGCGAACCCCCCAGGACGACTTCTTCTTCCAGTTGTATTACGTGCTCACCGGCTTCCACCTGGCGCACGTGATCGTTGGGGTGGTCGTCCTGTGCTTTCAGTGGCACCGCGCTGGCCGGATCAAGCCTGTCCCAACGGACACCGATCCGGCACGGCTGGAGCGAATGCGAACGGACCAGAGGTTCGTCGAGAGCGGGGCGAACTACTGGCATCTGGTCGACCTGCTTTGGCTGGTCCTGTTTGCGCTGTTCTATCTGATCTGAGGAGGGAACCAATGTCCGCATTCGACACGGACAGGCGCACCGGCGACGGGGTCCATGTGGCCAGGGTACCCATCGTTGGGGCGTGGGTGACGCTCATGGCACTCACCCTGCTGGGGTGGTGGCTTGGCAGGTACCACGGCCTCGGAACCGGCCGGTGGCTCACGGCCGTGATCCTGATCGTCACTTTCATCAAAGTTTTCCTCGTCGGCTACGTCTTCATGGACTTGCGGCACACACCACGGCCGATTCTGCTGGCCTTCGCCAGCGGATGCTTCGTGGTGTGCATGGTGCTCATCGCGCTCGCCAACATCCTCTGAGACCCCTGGGTGCTCGGATCACCGCCAACCAGGGCAAAGGAACTGCATCGGATCGGCAAGTATCCCGCTGGGGCTCCGGTGAGCCGGAAGCGCGCGGCCGCACGAGGCATCGGCTGGATCACCGACCAGATCGACCACCTCGTCAGTCACCATGCCAACCTGCGCATTCTCAACGCCGTCGCCAAACGCCTTAGAAAGGAAACCCGCAGAAATGCAGGATTTCTTCGTAAACGATGGTCATAAAGAAAAAAACGGGCTGGCGGGAGAGAATGCAGCCGAGAGTGTCAGCGTGAGCGGTGGCCCCATGACCACCTCCGCTGGCTTCCCCCGTGAGGAGCCATGGCAGGGCCGGGTCGAGTTCGATATTCCGTTCGCTCCTCAGATCAACCAGCATCTGGCCCAAGCGAGTTCTCAGCTTCTCTCCTGGATCACCGAGTTCGGCCTGCTTCGGAGCTGCGAGGCTGTTGACCACTTCGTTTCGTGGCGCCCCGCGGAGCTGCCGGCCCGCTGGTTCCCCGACGCTTCCGCTTCTGATCTACAGCTGGGAACGGACCTGCTGGCCTGGCTGATGCTCCTCGACGACCAATTCGACGGTCCTTTGGGCCGGAGGCCCGATCAGGCGATGCGCGTCGTAGCGGAGCTGATCAAGGTATTCGATCCCCGTGACGTTGGCCGCCAAGCATCGGCGCCGGCCGCCGTCCAGGCTCTGGAGGACCTGTGGGCTCGGGAGCAGGAGGGAATGACGGCTCGTTGGCGCGCACGAGCAGCCCGCAACTGGTGTGAGTACCTGCGGTCGTTCGTCACCGAGGCCGACAACCGCCGCCGCGACCATATCCCCGACACAGCCGAGTACCTCGAACTGCGAGACAAGACGGGCATCATGTATGTCCTCCTGGACGCTGCCGAGCGGGTCGGTCGCTACGAGGTTCCCGAGCCCGTCTACCAGAGCCCTGCCTTCCAGGAGATGTACCGCCTGACAGTGCTGGTCGCCAGCGTTGTCAACGATCTGCTGGGCCTGAAGAAGGAAGAGACCCGAGGCGATCCGCACAATCTTGTCCTTGTCTTGCAGCGGCAACGGACCTGCAGCCGGACGGAGGCATTGGCTGAAACCGTTGCCATGGTCCGGGGATGGACAAATCGATTTCTGCAGCTAGAAGCCCTGATACCGGGAGTTTGCGATGATCTACACATTGCGATCACCGATCGTGTCGCCGGATACAGGCTGATCGGCGCCATGCGCGCCGCCATGCGCGCCAGCTACGACTGGTGTGCGATCAGCGAACGCTATGCGAGCGAGTCGATCGCTTTTCTCGGCACGATGGGATGCCTAGACGACATCGTCACCACGACATCCCAAGAATAGAGAACGCACCGAGACGCCCCTGAATCCTGCTAGCCAAGACCTCCGCGACACTGCGGCCTAGCCGTCGTACCCTCCCCATGCTCCTCGGAACCGGACAGACCAGAGCCATCCTCGTCATAGGACTCGTCGCTTACCCGGCCTGCCTCTGCCTCCGAGACTTCCTCCTTGTTCAAGCATCGGCCACCCGACAAGCACCGTCTGGGGCCTGACGTTCACCTCGGCTGGCGCCCTTTGGTTCCTCCGGCGGACGGCAGACTCCGGCCTCCTCACCTACCAGAGCTGCTGGCGGCTCCTGCTGGCCCTGCCCTCGGCGCATAGACCTGCGCTCGGAGTCGCGCAATTTCAAGGTTGTGAGTGCCCCGAATACATGGAAGGAGAAATACCGGGCATGGACGGCAACGTCGAGAATTCCAAGCCACCTCGCTGGGAACGCGCGGTCGTGATCGGGAGCGGACTGGCGGGACTGATCACCGCGGCGGTGCTCACCCGGCATTTCCGCGAAGTCACCGTCCTGGAGCGCGACAGCCCACCTGCCGAAGCGGCGCCTCGCAAAGGAGTGCCACAAGGCTGGCATGTGCACGGCCTGCTCGTCGGCGGAGCGGACTCCCTCGAGAAGGTCTTCGCCGGGTTGCGGTCCGAACTGAGCGCCGGCGGCGCTCAAACCTTTGACCACGGTGAGGGGGCCCGGTTCTATCTGCCGGACGGGCAACCCCCCGTCCGGGCCGTCGGTCTCAATGTCCAGACCTTCAGCCGCGGGTTCCTAGAGGCGGTTGTCCGGCGGCGGGTTGCCGATCTTCCGTCCATCCGGTTCGAGTACGGGGTGACGGCCGACCGGCTGTTCGCCGACCAGTCCGGCGGAAGCGTCCGGGGTGTCGACGCCGTTCGGCACGGCGACGGAAAGGTCGTCCGGCTCGAAGCGGACCTGGTCGTAGACTGTTCGGGCCGGTTCTCCAGGGTGGCGGATTGGCTGGAGGGCATCGGCTATCCGCGCCCCGCGGAGACGGTCGTCGATCCCCAGATGGTCTACGCTTCGCGGTTCTACCAGGGCCCTGACACCAACTGGTCGGTCCTCTATCAACCCGTATGCTTGCCCAATCGACCGCGCGGTGCCTACGCAGTCCGGGTTGAGGACGGCAGGCTGCTGGTCACCCTGCTCGGCCTCGCGGGATACGCGCCTGCTGCAGGCGAGCACGGATTCGATGAGTTCCTTATGAGCGTGGGCAACCCCGAACTTGAAAAAGTCGTCAGCGCCTCACAACCAGTCTCGCCCATCCACCGGTTCTCCCGGACCGAGAACCGTCGCCGAGAACTGCACCGCATGCGTCATTGGCCGGACGGATTCATCTGTCTCGGCGATGCCTATTGCACGTTCAACCCGGCCTACGGGCAGGGCATCACCGTGGCGGCCAAGTCCGCGCTCCGCCTCGACCGTGAACTCCGCCGCAGCCGCGACCTATCCGGGATGTCCCGCAAAGTTCAGCGGGGCCTGCACCGCATCGCATTCAATCCCTGGATGATGGCAACCATAGACGACCGCGTCTGGGCCGCACACATCGCCGGACAGCAACCGTCCCTCCACGCCCAAGTCGCAGGCAGGTACAAGAACCGGCTCTACCGCCTGATCCTTCACAACGCGAACGCCCACCTCATCTTCGCGCAGGTTTTTCACGCGATCAGACCTCCGACAGCCTTGCTGAGCCCACGAATCCTGTACGGCGTACTACGTGAACCTAAAGAACCATGCGGCGATCCCAGCCGGCACGGTCGCCAGAGCGGCCATGACATCCGGAGCGGGCGGCGGCGACTGAGCTGAGGCATCGCACTCGCAGCCGAGCACCGCTCATCCGACATCACCCCCCGAAAAACCACACACGCCGCTTTTGCGAAACCGGAGCACGGATATGACCATTAAACCCACCGGGCAGACGAGGATTCCGCTAGCCCCTGGCGCGTGGCCGATCATCGGCCACAGCCTGCGGCTGCTACGTGATCAACTGGCGTTCCTCGGATCCCTCCCCGCGCACGGCGACCTCGTGCGAATCAAAGCAGGCCCCCTGAAAGCCGTTGTCGTCTGTACCCCGGAACTGACCCGCCAAGTACTGCGAGACGACCGCACCTTCGACAAGACTGATCGCCTCTGGGAGCACATGCGCGACGCGCTCGGCAACAACCTGGGCACCTGCCCACGGGCATCTCACCGAAGGCAGCGAAGGCTGGTCCAACCCGCCTTCCACCCTTCCCGTCTGCCCTCCTACGCAGACGTCATGGTCACTCAAGCCGCAGACGTCGCAGCTGCCTGGCACGATGGGCAGGTCCTGGACGTTCCCGCCGAGATGGGGAAACTCATCACCAAGATCACGCTGGCCACGCTGTTCTCCGAAAGCCTCTCCGCCACGAAGCTGGACCAGATGCACGGCGACGTCAGAGGCCTCCTGGACACCGTGACCAGCCACTTGCTCATGTGGCCGCCCCTGGACCGCCTACCCCTGCCCATCAACCGCACCTACCGGGCCACACGCTTCAGGCTCCGGCAAGCCGCCATGCAGATCATCACTGAACGACGGAGCAGCACCCACGATCACGGCGACCTGCTTTCAGCACTCATGACGGCCACCGACCCGGAAACGGGCGACGCACTGACCGACACCGAGATCACCGACACCATCATGGCTTTCCTCATAGCCGGAATCGAGGTCGCCGCCGCCATCCTGTCGTGGGCACTGCACGAACTCGGCCGCCACCCCGACATCCAGGCGCGGCTCAACACCGAAGTCGACACCGTCCTGGCCGACCACCCAGCGACTCACCGAGACCTGCCCCACCTCGACCTCACCGGCAGGATCATCGCCGAAACCATCCGCCTGCACACCCCCAGCTGGCTCCTCACCCGGGCCACGACCACCGACACGAGGCTCGGCCCGTACACCCTCCCGAAAGGCACCACCATCATCTACAGCCCATACCTCATCCAACACCTCGAAGACCACGACCCCACCCACCAGACCTTCGACCCCGACCGGTGGATCTCCCAGCCTCCCCGCGACGCCGGTATCGCCTTCGGCGGAGGAGCCCGCAAATGCATCGGCGACACCTTCGGCATCATCGAAACAACCCTCGCACTGGCCTCCATCACCAAGCATTGGAACCTCCACCACCTTCCACACCAAACCGTTCGCCCGACCGCCACCCTCGTCTCCCGCCCTGACCAGCTCCACATGCACGCCCACACCAGAACCCAAGACAGGCGTTCCACCTGACGAGGGAGTGTGAGCGTGGAATCACGGCGTCCACAGCGTCGAATCGTAGATCGAGTACGCCCCCTCAAACCCGCTGGTCAGGGCGTTTCAAGTGGCCCGCCCTTCCCCGGCTTCGTCGAGGCGCTGTGCGCCGGCCATGGCTACGACCACGACAAGTGCCGTCACCTGGTGTGCAGCGAGCACGGCTGATCGTCCCGGTCAGCTCCCGGTCGCGTGCCGCACGGGCCGATTCCGGGCGGGAGCGGCCGCGTAGTGCGTCGACGGCGCGATGTCGGCGAGCGTCTGCGCGAGCGCCTGCAGGACCGGCTGGACACCGTGTTCCTCCCGCTGGGAGTCGACGAACGCGATCGTCATCGGGACGGACGGTCCAGCTCCGCCGCGAAGAAACCGGCCTTAGATTCAACCGGTCAAGGCAACACTCTCGGCCGGCGTGCGGAATCCCAGGCACTTGCGGGGTCGGTTGTTGAGTTTCGCGGCGATGGTGTCGAGGTCGTCCTGGCTGAACGTGGACAGGGTGCCCGGCCGGTTCCCCGGCGTCGATCTCCTCGCGCTTGACCGGGGTCCGCAGCGCCTCGGGATGGATCCCGAGCTGCTCGGCGATCCGCTTGATCGCACCGGTCGCGGTCGCCGGGTCCGACAGGCCTCCACGGGCATACTGGTCGCCCGTTCACGCAGCTCGTCTGGGTACTTCTTCGGTGGGGCCCATCCATCAGTCCGCATCATCCAGGCTTGATGGTCTCCATCAAGCCTGGTGCGGAAAAGACACCGCTGACCGGGTAGACCAGTGCGTGGCGTTGACGGGGGCCGACTCCAGCGTCGCGGTGATCACTGCCTCGATCCGGTCGTCGGTGATCGTGCGCGGCCGCCGGCACGCGGCTCGCCAAGCAATCCGTCCAGCCGGTCGGGCACGAACCGTGACCGCCATTTCGCCGCTGTCGCCCGTTGGATCTCCAGCTCCGCTGCAATCTCGCTGTCCGAGCCGCCTTCGGCGCACCGCAACACGATCCGCGCGGCGCAACGCCTGTGCCTGTGCTGTTTCCGGTGCCGCGTCCAGGCTCGCAACATGCTCGCCTCGTCGTCGAACAGCACCAACTCAGGCAGCGTAGGGGGTTCGGCATGCCGCCGAACCCCCTACGCCTGGACACGAACAAACGACACAGGACACTAGCGGGAGCCCGAACTCGATGCCGCTGTAGCCACACAGGCCGGCTCCGCCGGCTGATCTGTGATGACATCCAAGAAGCCTTCCTCAGCCTCGCTTGCTCGATCATCTGCTGGCGACGCCTCCAACGCCGCCGGCCATTGCGTCAGTACCTCGAAGCAACGAGGGCTGGCTGGCCGCCATCGTGGTCAACGCATGAACAGACCACCGTTGATGTCGAAAGTCGCTCCGGTGATGAATTCAGCAGCGTCCCCGGCCAGATATGCCACGAGGGCCGCCACTTCATCGGCGATTCCGAGGCGCCCTAATGGAATCGCAGCAGTCATCTCTGCCAGTGCCTCAGCTGGAACGTCGTCGATCGCCGGGGTGCGGATCGCAGCCGGAGCAACAGCGTTGACGGTAACGCCGGAGCCAGCGAGTTCTCGCGCGAATACCTTCGTCAGCGCGAGAACGCCAGCTTTCGCCGCGGAATAGTGCGCACCGGCGACAGTGCCTCCCTGCTGTCCCGCGAGAGAACCCAAGTTCACAATGCGTCCCCACCTTTGAGCTCTCATGTGGACAGCACACAACCTGCTCAGTACGAAAACGCTGCGCAAGTTGGTCGCCAGTACACCGTCCCACTCGTCCAGAGGAATGTCCCAGATAGACCCCGTCGCTGTCCAAGCGGCGTTGTTGACCAGTATGTCGGGTGGATGCCAGATCGAACTCACCAGCTCGAGCGCCTCCTGCAGTTCATCGACGTCCTGAACATCGGCCCGGACGGCGATCGCGGTCGACGCAGCCTGATCCAGAGCGCACGCATTCGCGCGTACCAGAAGTTCGTCTCGATCCAGCAAGGCCACACGCAGCCCTGATCGATGCATGGTCGAGGCGATCGCGGCACCCAGGCCGCGGCCTGCTCCAGTGACGAGCGCTACGCGGTCGGTTCTGGTAACCGCAGGCTGTGCGAGCAAGGTTCCTTGTGGTTGCACGGCCAACCTCTCGCTCACAGAACAGGACCGGTCGGAAGCGAGCGCCCGAGCAGTACCCGACCGTAGATTTCGCTGCTGGTCTGCAAGCTGAAAGCGGCATGCCGCGACGCTGTCTCGAGGTCTCGCCATGCCCGTTGCAGGACCGTGCCGTCGGCGAAGCTTCCCGCACCACCCGTGTCGAGCAACAAGCTCACCGCGTCGCGGGAGCAATGAACCGCGTGACTTGCGTCCATTCTCAGACGTGCACGGCTGCTCTTGTCCGGCCTGCCGCCAGCACGTGCGTGGGCGTCTACTTCGTCCGCTGCACGAGCAAGATGCAGCCGAGCAGTGTCGATCATCACCGCCGCTCGCGCAACGTTGATCTGATGTGCGGGTGCTTCTGCGAGTGAGGTGTAGAGAGGTGATGCAGCGCGTTTTCCACCGATTGCGGCGGCGATCACCGTCTCGAGCACTGAAACGGCGATGCCCACACAGGTCCCGACCAACGGCAAGTTGATCGACAGGTGGAATGTCACGCGAGGCTCGTCTGGATGCCTCGACCGGTACTCGCCATCGGCCATCGCGTCGAGCGAGACCACCCACTCGTCGGCAACGTGCAGCCCGTTCGTCGCTACGGTATCACTGCCTGTTCCTCGCATACCTGCGACGCGCCAGGTGTCGATCACCTTGAGTTCACGGGTGGACACGAGTGCCATTCCGCGCCGTGGCCCGGACATTTCATCGGTCCATTGGATCCCGAGCAATGCCCAGTCCGCGTGATGGACCCCCGACATCCAGGACCAGGTGCCCTCGATGGTAAATCCCCGCGTCGTTCGCGTCACAATTCCGGAGGGATTCGCCGTTCCGCACACGATCGCATCCGGGTTCTCCGCCCATAGGATCCTCCGGATTCGATCATCCAACTGGCCAGCGAACAGGCAGCCCCCGTACGCGATACCAACGATCCACGAGCTCGCTGCGCACCCGCGTGCGAGCTCGATGCACACCTCGGTCACCATTCGGACGCTCGCACCATGCCCACCCCAGGCGACTGGTGTACCCAGCCTGAGCAGACCGGCCTCGCGGATGGCATGGAGACTGGGCAGGGTGATGCGACGCTGCTGTTCGGCCTCGGATGATTCCGACGCGAGCAGAGGTATCAACGATCGGGCCGCTGCAATCATCGGCTCACAGGCTGGTCCTGCGAGCGGTGCTGCGGCTCCTTGCAGCGACACTGACTGTGCAGGCATCGTCATTCTCGTTTCTGGTCGAGGTCGTTCGTCAGAGCGCAGTTCGATCGACTGATAGGCCCTTCCGGGTACTGCACGACGTGGTGCAGAGGCCTGTTCAACGCGAACCGCCAGATCTGCTGCTGGACCAGGCCCGTCAGTCGCGACCTGAGCGTGCTGGTGAAGGCACCGACGTGAGGCGTGATCAACGAGCCTGGCGCCCGCCACAGAATGTCGTCGGCCGGCAGAGGTTCGGGATCCGTCACGTCTAGCGCTGCCATGATCCGTCCTGCGCGTAGCGCGGCGACCACAGCGGACGAGTCGACAACCGAGCCTCGCGACATGTTGACCAGAAGCGCGCCATCTTTCATGCGTGCCAAAAAGCGTGCGTCGACCAGGTTGCGCGTCGCGTCGGTGGCAGCTGTGGCCACGACGATGACGTCCGCCGACGGTACCAATACAGGAAGCCGTGAATGGGCCTGCACTTCACCGCGTAAAGACATGCGCCTGGTTCGTCCGACCCTTGTCACGGTACAACCGAACGGCGCCAGCAGGCGGTCGACGGCGGCCCCCACAGCCCCGTAACCAATGATCAGGACAGATGCGCCGAACAAGCTCCTGCCGATCGCCTGAGCCCACCTGCCCTCGGTCTGTTGCCGCACGAAGCCGGGGAGACCCCTCAGCGAGGCGAGGATGAGCGTCAGCGCCAGTTCAGCGGTGCTTTCGCTGTGCACACCGCCTGCGCTGCACAGGACGACGTGATGCGCTCGCCGCTGCAGGAGTGGAACGAGGTGATCGATTCCCGAGCTGAGCGCCTGCATGACGGTCAGACCGGTCATTTGGCTCAACGGCCGTCTGATGACGGAGACGTCCTGCACGAGTGGGTGCACGTAGAAGTTCGCCAGCGCGGGGTCTTCTGGCAGCTCTGCTGAGCCATCCCAGGTCACGTAGCTCAGGTTGTCGGGCAGATCGTCGAACTCATCAACGCGGAACGGCATCCACACCGTTTTCCTGTCGCCACGCCGCCCGCGCGAACTCAACGGCTGACCAGCCACCGACCGAGGCGCCTTCTTCACACCCACTGGCGCGGTCCGTCGGTCACCACGAGCATGCGTTGCCAGGCTGGATCCCGAGCCTGGGGGGCGAAGCCGAGAAAGGCGCCGTACCGGGAGCCGAACGTCTCGCCATCGTTGAGTACGGACCGCATCTCGTGGTAACCGGTGACAGACCAGAACTCGATTCCGAGACGGGCCGGCGTGCTGTGCTGGACGGGTGCGTCCGCGCGCATCCTGTACCACAGCTCGAAAGGCGGCGCCTTGACGTATGCCGCAGGGTCTCCGAGGTCCACTGTGGAATCCATAGCTCAAGATGCAACCACATAGCTGAACGCCGGGAAGGTTGCGTTCCGCCACACGGAACCCGTACTGGTTCGGGGCGCGCAGAACCTGACCCGATCCTCGCGCCACGCCACCGTCGGGCGCCCAGGCGACGGAATCTGTTCCCCAATACGCACGTGCCTGCTGGGGCGGTTGCCCGCGAGCTGGGCTGTCGAGCACCTGTGCCAAAGACGAGCGGCGCCGGATCGCCGCGACCGAGCTCAGAGAGGAACCTCTGAGGCGGCCGAGCACGCCGAGTTGGTTGGCCAAGTAGGCCGGCCCCGACGAGATCGTCGGCGTCGCCGGCACCGCCGCCCTTGGAGGCGAACGCTTCACCGCGGCAGTGGGCCAGCGCCGCCACGGCCATCGGGGCGTCGAGGCCGGAGGTCCCGGCGGCGATCTCAGAACCAACCCGACAAGATCAAAGTATCGGCAAGATCATTCTGTTGGGCGGTCTCGGCGGGCACGGGCGCGGCGAAGAACACCCACGCGTGCGCGCCGACGCCCGAACGCGACACCTCCAGCGCCGCGGGCACCGACCACGTCCGGGCGGCCTTCAGATACGCCAAGGCATCGAGCATCGCCGCCTGTCCATCGAAGTCGGCCGCCAGCCACCAGCGCACAGGTCACCCTCCAGCAGCGGGTACAACCCGACGTGCGTGGCACCGGTCAGGTGGGCGCGTAGAACGTCCTTGTCGAGCGGCAGGTGGTCCGGGTTCTTGTACCGCACGCCCTTGCGCCACCCGCCTCGCACCGCCGGTAGCCATCCGGCCTTGCCGGTTTGGGTGTTCTCCCACCGGGTGGCATAAAGGTCGGTCCGGGCGGCGAACAGGGCAGCGAAGAAGTCCCCCTTCACCTCCTGAGCCGACTGCCGGTCGACCGGGCCGGGGTGCGCTTCGAAGAAGCCGGTCTGTGCGGGACCGGGTGGCGCTGCCTGCTTCGGAGTGAGCTCCAGCAACCGCAGCAACCGTGCGTTCTCGGAACGCAGTTGGATAGCGGGTCATCTTGCGGCGCCCGTACATCTGCTCTGGCTTGCCCCGCAGCTCGCGCAGGGCGTTCTCCAGATAGGCATCGGTGACATCACGGGCCGAGGGTGGCCGGCGGCGGGCCTTGCGGTAGGTCCTGGGCGCGATCTGGATTCCGTGCTCGGTGAGCACATCACAGATCGACTCGACGCCGTAGACCTGGCGGTACTCGTCGATGAAACCAA
>NZ_BAABBE010000070.1:0-13963 GCF_039537795.1 Lentzea roselyniae | reverse complement strand
GGTGAGCTTACTTGTGCGCACTGCGCCCTTGCGGTCGTCGTTTGAACCGGAACACCAACGGCGGAACGGTGAAACCCGGATGTACCAGCGGCATGAGCTGCTGCTCGCCAAAAGCACGGGAGTTGACAACACCGGCGAACGTCGGTGCGACGGGAGGAATCCTTGAAACCCGTGGATCGGCCGGGGAGGGGCGTACCTTCCCGGTGATCGAGTAACTGGTCTCAAGCAAGCCGACGTTGGCGCGTCGGTTGGGAAGGTACGGCCCCATGCTGGAGCGTAGTGCCTGACCCGGCATCGGGTAATGACCGTCCGGGTTCCTCCGGTTCGTTGATCGATGAGTTGGTGCGCGAGGGTGCGCGGCGGATGCTGGCCGAGGCGGTGCAGGCCGAGGTGGACGCTTACATCGCCCGGTTCCGTGAGGAACTCGACGAGCACGGTCATCGGCTGGTGGTGCGTAACGGCTACCACCAGCCCCGCGAGATGCTCACCAGCGCCGGGGCGGTCGAGGTGACCGTGCCGCGGGTCGTGGGCGGACGGGATCCACGTCAACATCCGCTTGGAGGAACACAAACTCTGCCTCCTGGTGATGATCGGCGTCCGCGCCGACGGCCGCAAGGAACTCGTCGCCCTGGCCGACGGCTACCGCGAGTCCACCGAGTCGTGGGCGATCTGCTGCGCGACTGCGCCCGCCGCAGCATGCGTGCCCCGGTGCTCGCGGTCGGCGACGGGGCACTCGGGTTCTGGGGCGCGCTACGCGAGGTCTTCCCCGACACCCGCGAACAGCGCTGCTGGTTCCACAAGATCGGCAACGTGCTGGCCGCGCTGCCGAAGTCCGCGCAGCCCGGTGCGAAGAAGGCCCTCGCGGAGATCTGGAACGCCGAGGACAAGCGGCACGCCCTGGACGCGGTGACAGCGTTCGACGCCGCCTATGGCGCGAAGTTCCCCAAGGCCACCGCTAAGATCACCGACGACGTCGAGGAGTTGCTCGCGTTCTACGACTATCCGGCCGAGCACTGGATCCACCTGCGCACCACGAACCCGATCGAGTTGACCTTCGCCACCGTGCGCCACCGCACCAAAGTCACCAAAGGACCGGGCACGCGGGCCGCCGGGCTGGCGATGGCGCTCAAGCTCCTCGAGTCGGCCCAGGCCCGCTGGCGCGCGGTCAACGCCCCGCAACTGGTCGCCCTCGTCCGAGCCGGCGCCCGCTTCGAGAACGGCACACTCGTCGAACGACCCGACGAACACACCCCGGCATCAGCCGCCTAAAAGATCTTCGTCCACAGGTCTTGACGATTTCTCCGCTGGGCTCCGTGTCGGACCACTGCGGTGTTGTAGCCACCGTCCACCCATACCTTCGACACGGTCGGGTGGTCAACAGTGAGGCAATCGAGAACCTCTTGCCCGCCAACGGAGTTCTGAACCGATGCGGCAGTGACGATCACAACAAGCAAGAGCCCCAGTACACCGGTGGCGATGTGCCGCTTACGCCCCTTGATCTTCTTACCCGCATCGATGCCCTGGCTGGATTCGTTGACATTGCAGGAGGTTTTCACACTCTGCGAGTCGAGGATCGCAGCAGTCGGAGTGTCTTCTCGTCCACTTGCGACTCGGACCTGGTTTCGCAGTAGCTCGTGTAACGCTTCGGTGGTACCGTCAGCCTCCCACTTGGCGTAGTAGTCGTAGACCGTCTTGTAGGGCGGGAAGTCGTGCGGCAGATACGCCCACGCGATCCCGGTCCGGCACACGTACAGGATCGCGTTCACGATCTCCCGCAAGTCGTGCACCCGCGCCGCGGCTCCCGGCCCACGCCGGGCAGCACGCCACGCCGTCAGCGCCGGCTCGATCAACGCCCACCGAGCATCGGACAGGTCACTGGGGTACGCACGCCGAGGGCTCACAGTTGATCAACTTTAGAGGGATCGCCAAACGGACAGAGCGCCCCAAATCAAGATCAGATGCCCTCTTAGCCTCGAACCCAGGGATCGAGCCCTGGCTCTGGCGGTGACAGACCCTTGGATTCCCGATGAGGAACCTTCGCTCTCGCTGAACTCACGGGTTTTTGGGGGATTACTGGTGAGCTCATGTTTTCAACTGTCATGGATTCCCGCGTTGTGAGAGCCATTTCGGGCCTGTCGAGAGCTGGCGTAGCGGCTCCAGGTGATGCCTTCTTCGGCTGCTATTCGAGCGGTGGTGTCGGGGTGGATTCCGAGCATGGAGGCGACCACGGGACTCGGGGTGGTGTGCAGGAGTTCCCGCAGGGCGGTGGTTCGGCCGAGTTGGATCGGCATTCCAAGTTTGGAGAAGCGGTTGTTGAGCGTGCCCGGCGTGATGGGCTGTTCGGGACGTTTGCCTGGGAATAGCCAGTCGGTGTTGGCGTTCGGGCCCCGGTAGGTGTTGCGGTGTTCGAGGAGCCGGCGGGTCATGTCGTCCAGTGGTGGCGGCAGCGGGGCGGGTGGGTCACCGAGCCGGATGAAGACCTCGGGACCGATGATCGTGATGTCGGTGCGCCGCAGGCGGGTGATCCGGCTGAGAGGCTGGGCGTAGAGCAATGCCAGCAGCGCGATGAGGCGTTCGCGCAGTGGCCAGTCGGTCGCCGTGACCAGCGTGTTGATCAGTTCGTGCTGCTGTCGGCGTGGCTGGATTGTGGCCGCGGGCAGTGGTGTTCTGGGTGAGGCGTCGCCGGGGCATGAGCGCTGCTTCGACACCCACATCCGGGACAGATCCCGTAGCAGCGGCACTTCGACCGCCCGTGCGACCCTGTGGAAGTCGCACGGAACACACCCCGGGCCCTCTCCGACGATCAGTACGGCGGGGACGCCCATGAGTGACGGAATCGTCCCAGCGCTCGAGTTCGGCTACGCCGCCGCCGATCGAGCCGCCGCATCCGGCGTTGCACCCGCGAACGGTCTCTCGGGCTCGTCCAGGCCATCGCACCAGCGACGCGCACTGGACCTGAGGCGGACGGAGAGTCCTGGCCCCGGCGAAATGCCCAGCGGGCCCAGGAAGCCCCAGCATCGACGGCGCTACGCGGTGGTGGTGCTCGACTCCGACGGCAGGCTCAGCGACCAGCAGCTGTTCTCGCAGTTGGGCTGGGTACGGGGAACACGCGTTGACATCGGTGTGGGCGACGGCCACGAAATCGTCGTACGCCGTGACGAGGAAGGCGCTTGGGCGCTGACCTCCCGCAACATGGTGCTGGTACCCGCGCCATTGCGGCGCTGGTGCGGCTATGGCGCCGGCGGCCCGGTACTGGTGGTGGCGGTACCGCCGATGTCCGCCGTGGTACTGCACAACCTGGAGACCCTGGACCAAGCGCTACCCGATCCCAGAAGGATCGTGGAGCGGATGCGTCCCGCTGGCGCGCGGCCCGGTCTCGAAGTTCCGACGACCGCCGACACTACTGGCGATGGTAACGACGGCGAACTCTCATCCGGGCGTGGGTCCCATGCGGCAACCGGGCCCAGGGCGCGGCAGGTTCGGGTGATGGCCGTGAGTAGCACTCAGGCCGACGTGCAGGCGTTGGTCCAGATGATGCAGCACTTGAACGTGGAGCCGGAAGAACTCGTGGCTGCCGCGAGACCACAGAACATACCGACCTTCGAGCAGTTCATGCCGCTGGTGCGCGCCGCGACGTCCCCCGCGACGCAGATCACCTTGCGCGCCTACTGGAACACGATCGTTACATGCTGGAGCACGCGCAGACTGCACGAGCTGACCCCACGCGATGTGGAGGAACTGTACGAGCACGTCCGCGCCATTGCACAACGGCGCCATAACCATGCCGACGGCGTCGGCGCAGTACATCACACGTACTACGCGCTGCAACGCGTGTACCGATTGGCGATGGAACAGGGGATACTGTCGTCGCGGCAGAACCTGATGGCGAGGGTGCCTAATGGGCGCCTTCTCGTTGAACGCGAAGCAGAACGGTCGGCACGGCGGCCGGACCGCGGAACGTCAGTTCGGTGTGGTCGGTCACATCTCGGCGAGTTTTCGGGCATACCTCGGAGAGGTCAGATGCCAAGCGAGGCTTCCGGTGATCCAATGCTTGAGCCCCTTGACGAACATCGCCGTCTCGGGTGAGCGGTCAGTGCTGAGCAGCTTGTGCTGGAGGGCGTCGAAGTCGCGCGTCCGCGTCGACGCCATGCGGGCGGCGAGCACCTCCGCCTTCTCCCAATCGGAGTCGGTTTCCTGGCGTAGCACAGCGACCAGGTTGTTCAGCTCGCCGTGACCCACCTCCTTGCCCACCGAAGCCACATCATTGCTCCAGCAAACGATGTCGTTGGTTGCGGCGCGCAGCATGGTGATCATGGGGCCCGTCTCCCGTGTGACGGCCACGGCGGCCGCCTTCTGGCGCTCGATGAGGTCGATGCAGGTCTCCACCGCCCCACTGTCGCGCCGCAAGTCGATGTAAGCCGCGAGAGAAGGTGCGGTCCCCGTGCGGGCCCTGCTCATCTCGCTTCCGTACGAGCGGCAGTACTGGTCCACGTGATGCCGAAAGCGGCCGCGGAGTTCGGCGCTCATCTCTCGGCTGATCTCGGCCCACAGTTCGACCAATGCCCTGGTCACCGCGCTGGTCGGTTCAGTTGGTGGCGCTCCGTCCAGCGGGAGGAAGCCAAGGACGCCCTTGTCGATGCCTCCCTCCTGTGGCGCCCGGTTCTCGTCGAACTCGTCGTCCGCGATGAACAGCCAAGCGCACCATTTCGCATAGATCAACAGGTCCGGTGCGTCGGGGTAGACGTATGCGGCGCATTCCCCGAACCGTGCCTGTTGGAACCTGCTCCGGAGTTCGGGTGTACCGAGCAGGTCAGCGCCCACCGCCCACTCGAATAGTCGATTTTCGACATCCGCCACTGAAACAAACGTGTTAATTCGAGCCTTGTAGGGGCACCAGATTTCCAGAAGTCCATCGTGCACCGTGTCACCACCAAGAAGTGAGATTCTCTCGGAGAGTGCGTAACGTAATTCCGTCAACGTTCGGCCTAGACCGCTTGGCGGGTCACCTTGTACCTGCATTTGAGGCTGCTTGCCCGAACGGGCAACCTCACAAACCCGGATGGCCGTAACACCCAAGGTTCCGCTGGTCGTGGGCCACACCGTGCTGTCAGGCTCAGCGCGTCGCGGACGGGGGCGACCGTGCCCGTCGGCCCCGCGTAACCGCTCTGTTGCCTGAAAGTGCACCACTGCCCACTCCATGATCGCTCGATCAACTCAGTCGATACACCATCTGGACGCCAAGATCTTCGCGCTATCAGCGTCATAGCGCCTCTAGTGCTCCAGTCGGAGTCCCCGATGCGGGGGGCATCTGTTGACCGACAAGCGCGCTGCTACTCCTCACACCGTGAACTCACATCCACCAGGAACCGGCGGGCACAGTCATTCGACTAGTGCGTTGCCCGAGCAATCCTGAGTGCCTCGTCGACGAGGGTCTCGACGATCTGGTGCTCGGGGACGGTTTTGATCACCTCGCCTTTGACGAAGATTTGTCCTTTGCCGTTGCCGCAGGAGACGCCGAGGTCGGCTTCTCGTGCTTCGCCGGGGCCGTTGACCACACAGCCCATGACCGCGACTCGCAGCGGGTGCGGGAATCCGTCGAAGGCGGCTTCGACCTTGGCGGCGAGGGTGTAGACGTCGACCTGGGCGCGTCCGCACGAGGGGCAGGAGACGATCTCCAGCTTGCGGGGACGCAGTCCCAGCGACGCGAGGATCTGGGCGCCGATCTTGACCTCTTCCACCGGCGGGGCGGACAGGGAAACCCTGATCGTGTCGCCGATGCCCTCGCTCAGCAGGACACCGAAGGCGACGGCGGATTTGACGGTGCCCTGTGGTGGTGGTCCGGCTTCGGTGACGCCGAGGTGGAGGGGGTAGTCGCAGCGTTGGGCGAGCAGCCGGTAGGCGGCGATCATCACCAGCGGGTCATGGTGCTTGACCGAGATTTTCAGGTCGCGGAAGCCGTGTTCCTCGAACAGGGAGCACTCCCACAGCGCGGACTCCACCAGAGCTTCAGGGGTGGCGTGGCCGTGTTTGGCCAGCAGCCTAGGATCGAGGGACCCTGCGTTCACCCCGATCCGGATCGGGACTTTCGCGGCGGTGGCGGCGGCGGCGATCTGTTTGACCTTGTCGTCGAACTTCTTGATGTTGCCGGGATTGACCCGGATCGCGGCGCAGCCGGCGTCGATGGCGGCGAAGACGTAGCGGGGCTGGAAGTGGATGTCGGCGACGACGGGGATGGGCGACTTGGCGGCGATGGTGGGTAGTGCGTCGGCGTCGTCCTGAGAGGGGACGGCGACACGGACGATTTGGCAGCCGGCGGCGGTGAGTTCGGCGATTTGTTGCAGGGTGGCGTCGATGTCGGCGGTGGGTGTGGTGGTCATGGACTGCACCGACACCGGCGCGTCTCCTCCCACCGGGACATGACCGACCATGATCTGGCGGGTGCGGTGTCTCGGGCGGACCGTCGTGGCGAGCATGCCGAGGTTGACTGCTGTCATCGCGTGGCTTCCTCGTGCTGGTGGATGGTCGCGAGGCGCTTGAGCACGGTGGTGGCGATGCCTTCGGCGTCGAGGCCGTGGGTGTGCAGGATGTGGTCGCGGGTGGCGTGCGGCAGGAACCGGGCGGGCAGCGCGAAGGTCGCCGCGCAGGTGGTGGCGCCGATGGCGGCCAGTGCCTGCGCGAGACGGGCACCGAGCGCGCCGGTGGCCGTGGTGTCCTCCACCGCGAGCACGAGCCGGTGTCGCGCGGCGAGCCTGAGCAGTTCCGGGTCCAGTGGCGCGGTCCAGCGCGGGTCGACGACGGTGACGTCGATGCCCTGTGCGGCGAGTTCGTCGGCGGCCGCCAGGCAGGGTGCGGCGAGTGGGCCGACGGCGACGATCAGCGTCTGGGCTGCGGGTGTCTCGCGCAGCACGTCGCTGTGTCCGATCCGGCGGACCGCCGGGATGTCTGGTCCGGCCGTGGTTTTCGGGTAGCGAACCACCGTGGGGCCGTCATGCACGGCGACCGCTTCGCGCAGCAATTGGCGCAGGCGGGCGGGGTCGCGGGGCGCGGCCAGGCGTAGTCCCGGCACGACCGGGAGGACGGAGGCGTCCCACATGCCGTGGTGGCTGGGGCCGTCCGGGCCGGTGATCCCGGCGCGGTCCAGGACGAAGGTCACCGGGAGCCGGTGCAGGGCGACGTCGAGCAGCAGTTGGTCGAACGCGCGGGACAGGAACGTCGAGTAGATCGCGACCACGGGGTGCAGTCCGCCCATGGCCAGACCGGCGGCGGAGGTGACGGCGTGCTGCTCGGCGATCCCGACGTCGAAAACCCTGTTGGGGAAGCGCTCGGCGAAGGCGCCGAGGCCGGTGGGGTGGAGCATGGCGGCGGTCAGGCACACGACGTGGTCGTGTTCGGCGCCGATCGCGGCGATCTCGTCGGCGAACACCGACGTCCAGGTGGGGCGGACGTGCGCGTTCGGCTTGCCGGCGGCGGGATCGACGACACCTACGGCGTGCAGGCAGTCTTCCTCGTCCTGCTCGGCGGGCTGGTATCCCTTGCCCTTGGTCGTGGTGACGTGCACCAGGACCGGTCGCCGCAGCGCCGTCGCCCGGCGCAACGCGCCTTCCAGCTGCGCGGTGTCGTGCCCGTCGACCGGGCCGAGGTAGGCCAGGCCGAGACCGGCGAACAGGTTCTGCCCGGACTCGCGGGTCCACGCGCGCAGCCGATCGTCCCGGCATCGCCGGAGCTCGGCGAGGTGATGAGCGAAGCCACCGATGGTCGGCGAGTACGAGCGGCCGTTGTCGTTGAGCACGATGATCACTGGACGCTGCGGTGCCGCGGCGATGTTGTTGAGCGCTTCCCAGCACATGCCGCCGGTCATGGCCCCGTCGCCGACCACCGCGACCACCCGCCGATCCGCTTGCCCGCGCAGCGTGAACGCCTTCGCCAGACCGTCCGCATAGGACAGTGCGGTGGAGGCGTGCGAGTTCTCGATCATGTCGTGAGCGGACTCGGCGCGCGAGGGGTAGCCGGACAGCCCGCCGGTCTTGCGCAGGGTGTCGAAGCCGGCGCGCCGCCCGGTGAGGATCTTGTGCACGTAGGCCTGGTGCCCGGTGTCGAACAGCAGCACGTCGCGCGGGGAGTCGAACACTCGGTGCAACGCGATGCTCAGCTCCACGACCCCCAGGTTCGGCCCCAGGTGACCGCCGGTCCGGCAGACCTTGTCGACGAGGAACGCGCGGATGTCGGCGGCCAGCGCGGGCAGCGCCGTGGCGGGCAGTGCGCGCAACGCGGCGGGATCGGCGAGGTTCTCCAGCAGTGCGGTAGTCATGATCGCCTCACGGTGATGGGCAGGCCGAAGTGCTGGATCTCTCTGCTGGTTTCGTGTTCGATGACGGTGACCGGCCCCAGCCCGCCCAGGGTGGTGATGACCGCCTCGACCAGGTGCGACGGCGCGGAAGCCCCTGCGGTCACCGCGATCTTGCCGGCACCGGCCAGCCACTCCGGCCGGATGTCGCCCGCGTCGTCGATCAGATACGCCGACGTCTCGCACCGCTGGGCGAGTTCGACCAGCCGCTGTGAGTTCGACGAGTTCGCCGAGCCGACCACCAGCGCCAGGTCGGCCTCGGTGGTGATGGCCTTCAGTGCGTCTTGCCGGTTGGTGGTGGCGTAGCAGATGTCGTCCGAGGCGGGGCCGCGCAGCGCCGGGAACCGGGCACGCAGCGCCTTGATGACCTCGGTGGTCTCGTCAACCGCGAGCGTGGTCTGCGTCAGGTAGGAGACCTGTGCCGGATTGTCGACGACCAGGTTGTCCACGTCGTCGACGGTTTCCACCAGCACGGTGCGCTCAGGTGCTTCACCGAGGGTGCCTTCGACCTCCTCGTGCCCGGCGTGCCCGATCAGCACCACAGTGTCCCCGCGGCCGGCGAACCTGCGTGCTTCGGCGTGCACCTTGGTCACCAGCGGACAGGTCGCGTCGATGACCTCCATGCCGCGGCGCGCTGCCTGCGCCCGCACCGCGGGGGACACGCCGTGCGCGGAGAACACCACCGTCGCCCCGTCGGGAACGGCGTCCAGTTCGTCGACGAACACCGCGCCCGCGGTCCGCAGGCCGGCGACCACGTGGATGTTGTGCACGATCTCCTTGCGCACATAGATCGGGCCGTCCCGCTGCTCCAGCAACCGCTGCACGATCTCGATCGCCCGGTCGACACCCGCGCAAAACGACCGCGGTGAGGCCAGCAGCACCGTCCGCGGCCGGACCACCGCCAGCCAGGTCGCCAGCGTGGTGGCGGCGATCGCCTGGCCGACCGGGTCGTGCGCCGCTGCCGACAACCCGAGCCCGACCTGGTTGCCGGCAGCGGGCAGCACCGCGGTGAAGCTCATCGGACGAGGAGAGCGCCGATCGGTGCCGTCCAGCACGGGCAGCGGGCCGCTGATCGGCGTGACACCGCGTCGCCGCAGGTCACCGAGCACGGCCTCAGCGGCGTGGCACCAGATCGAGGGCTGACCGGGGATCAGCAGCCGATCGGCCACCAGCACCGAGTCCGCGGGAACAGACGTGTTCATCCAGTGACCTCCCCAAAGCGGTTGGGGCCTGTATCAGAAGTCAGTGATCGCGGTGGGCGGCGAGCCGGGCCAGGGCGGCGAGCTCGACACCCACCCGCGAATCCGGAGCGGCGAACCGCAGGCGTTCCAGCGCGTGGTCCAGCAGCTCGTCGGCCTGCGCCCGGCTCCAGGCGCGCCCACCCGCGGCGTCAACCAGGTCCGCCGCCCGGACCAGATCAGCGTCGGCCAGCGGCCCGTCTTGGCGGTACAGGGCAGCGAACTCCTCGCCCGGCGGGCTGCCGGAGTTGAGCGCGGCGACCACCGGCAGGGACTTCTTACGGGTCCGCAGATCCGCGTGCACCGGCTTGCCCGTGACCGCCGGATCTCCCCAGATACCCAGCAGATCGTCGACGTGCTGGAACGCCAGACCCACCAGCCGCCCGAACGCACGCAACGACGTCACCACACCCGCGTCGGCACCGCCGAACAGGCCACCGAGGGCGCACGCGGCGCCCAGCAGTGCGGCGGTCTTGCCCTCAGCCATCGCCACGCACTCGGCCACCGTGACATCGCCGCGGCGTTCGAATGCCAGATCCGCGCTCTGCCCGTCGATGAGCTCCTGCACCGCACCGCCGAGCACTCGCATGCCTGCGACTGCGGAGGGATGCCCGCTCGCGGCCAGCACGTCCAATGCCGCTGTCAGCAACGCGTCACCGGCGAGAATCGCCGCGCTGGCACCGAACACGCTCCACGCGGTCGGCCGGTGGCGGCGGGTGAGATCCCCGTCCATCACGTCGTCGTGCAGCAGCGAGAAGTTGTGCACCAACTCCACCGCCGCGGCCGCGGGCGCCGCGGCAACCGGATCACCCCCGACAGCCTCGGCCGTCAGCAGCACCAGCACGGGCCGCAACGCCTTACCACCTGAGGCATCCAGCGGATCACCGTGCTCGTCCCACCAGCCGAAGTGATAACCGGCGACGCGCCGCATCGACCCCGGTAACCCGTCCACCACCGAACGCAGAACCGGATCAACCGCCGCACGACCCCACCCCAGCACCTCGCCGCCGGCGCGTGCACCCGCCAGCCTCCCCACACCCACCACGACCTACACCTCCACCCACCCCAGGCCGCCGCCCGGCCACCGGGCGACGTTGGGCATCAGGTCCAGTAGGCACCGAATCGGGCGCCACGGAAAGGCGCCACGACCTACCAACGTGTCAAACGTTCGGCCATGTTTCACACTCTGGACCTGACCACGCGCTACGCCAGCGCGGGGAACCTGCACCATCACCCGCCCGGCGAGCACATCCGGGACTGAGTGGAAAATAGCGCATACAGACATTTCGGCCCGAGGCGGATCGTGAGCACGTCACCGTGATCATGCATTTCGCACAGGAACCGCAGTGGGTGGGCGCACGAGCGGAACGATGTGACCCAGAACAGGAGTGGCGCCGCCAACGAGTGGCGGAGTGGGGCCGGTCATGAGACACCTCCAGTGTTGAGGTAGGGAGGCCACGCGGGGTTGTCCCAGTCCTGTGGGCGGTAGCGACTTGATTCGTGGTGGAACCAGTACGTCGAGGAGATCCAGTTGCGCATGTTGAACACGCAAGACTCCACAGCGGTCCGTATCTTGCGTGTGCATCGCCCGGCGTTCCACAGCGCTGGTATCTCGCTTTCTGCTTGCCCGAATCGGGTGATGCAGTCGATGACATGCAGCCGGACGGCCGCTTGGGCCTGCTCCTCATCGAGCCCTTCGTGATGCATGAAGCAGATCCCGAGGTTGTGTATGTCGCCCGCGGCGATTTCCTTGGGCATGGAGCACAGATCGTTGTAGCTGGACGCGAACTCCTGGCTGGCATGCGCCGCCCGCTGATAGGTGTCGTCAAGTTGGATGGACGGCGGAAGCTCACAGCCGGCGGTCAGTTCCAGCAGGTCGATCCACACGTCGTGGCCGAACGTCCAGCGTCGGAGTTGCAGGTAGTCCGCGACGGTGGGAACTTGGTTTACTATCAGATTGCGATATTCGCGGTCGTAGGCGACGAAAATCCCGTCCATGTGTTCGGCGAACCGCTCATCCCATGCCTGCCCGAGCTGGCCGAAGATCCGGCCGACCGAGTCTGCGAACGCCGCTACCAGCGGCTCAGGATGATCCCGGTGCTGAGCCGGGTGCCGCAGCGACTGCCGCAGCTCCGCGCTCAACTGCCACCACTGCTGATCACGACGATGCCGCACGTCGATGCTGTGCCGGTCGTCCCAGAGGAAGAACCAGGCGCTGAAGTCCGCGATCGCCTGCACGACCGAGGAGGAGTCACCGACGTAGTAGCCGGCGATCAGGTCGGTGTAGCAGAGCAGATCCTCGCTGTAGGTGTTGACCACATCATCGGAAATCAGCCGCTGCTCGACGATCCACTGCAGCGTCGTCTCCCGCAGTTGCCAGCGATAGGGATGCCAATGCCGGGTGAATTCGTTTTCTACCACGGCCAGCCTTGTCGTGGCCGGCACCGTCCGAGACGCATCGGAGCACTCGCTGTCCGGGCGGTTCTGCGCGTTGTGGCCGGCGTGGACCATCGGGTCAGCCTTCTCCCTGTTCGGGTGCGCTAAGCGCTGCGGTTCATCAGAAACGCGAGCAGGTCGCTCAGCCGGAATCCAGGCCGCTGTCGGCCACTGCGGCCGCGATCTGGCCGGTGAGGTCCACCAGTTCGATCGCATGTCCTGTGGCGATCTGGAGTACCACGCGAGCGAGGCGGAAACCTGCGGAGTACCGGGTGGGACTCCGGCTCGTACCGGCCGGAGCCATGAGGATGTCCGGTGCTCGAGAAGTCACGATGGCTCCTTCGGTCGGAACGTCGTTGTGTGGGTCGACATCTTCGGTCAGCGCACTTCGTGCGGTGTGCTGATCAACGACATCGAGTAAGGCCTGCGTCAGGACATGAGGCGATATATCGGCATCCGCACACGGCAGATCCTTGCGGTGAATGGGTATTGCTGTGGGCTGATGTGAGCGGCGACTGATCGACTGCGGTGCTGTTCACGACGGCCCCTGTGCCGGCTGACTCGGCGTCAGCCTGTTCGGCGAGCCGTGTGGTGTGCGCCAGCAACGTCTCCACGATCTTGTGCTCCTGCGGGTCGTGGTGCTTGACGCTGTTCTTGATGTCGTGGAGGTCGTGTTCGGCGAACAGAGACGCCTCCCACAGCGCCGACTCCACCAGCGCCTCGGGGGTGCCCCTGCCGTGTTTGGGCAGCAGCCGCAGATTGAACGACCCGGCGTTGACGCCGATGCGGATCGGTGTGCCGCGGTCGCGTGCTGCCGCGGCGGTCTCGCGGACCTTGTCGCCGGACTTCTCGATGTCGCCCGGATGGACCCGCACGCCGACGCGGCCGGCGTCGATGACGGCGAAGACGTACCTGGGCTGGAAGCGGATGTCGGCGATGAACAAGATCTTGGACTTGGCCACGATGACCTTGAGTGCGTCGGCGTCGTCCTGGGAGGGAACGGTGGCGCGGACGATGCCGCAGCCGGCGGCGGTGAGCTCGGCGATCTGCTGCAGTGTCGATGTTCGCGGTGACGGTGGTGGTCATCGACTGTACGGAGATCGGATGGTCACTGCCCACCGGGACCGGTCCGACGCGGAGTTGCCCGGTGAGTCTTCGGGGAGGATTTGAGCCCATGACCGCTACCCTTCTCGGGCATGGTGCCGGGGTCACAGATCGTGATAGGCGCCTCGCCCATTGTGATAGAAGTGAAGATCGGCATCGACCCGGCGATGGTGTGAACGTTTGACACGGTCGTGCCAGCTCAAACGAGATCGACAGCACTGTCCGTCACCGACGTGACAAGTGGGAACTTGTGACCGGCGCCGGATCCCAGGTGCGTCGGCGACCACCCGGTCCGCGCGTCGGCCAAGTCGCCGAGAAAAACCTGCGGCAGGCGGCTTGACATCGGGGCATTGCGGAACGATCGCCTCTCCCTCTGATCGCTGACTACGCCCGTTCTCGCACGCGCGTTCGCGACGCGGTGATAACCGAGAAAGTCAAGGAGGTCCACCACGGGCTCACAACAAGTTGCCGATGTCGGTCAAAAGGCAGTATTTCGAGCTGATCAAACAGGGTATGAAGGGCGCGGCGGCCGCTCGCGTGGTCGGTGTGTCGGCCAGCTGCGGATCGCTGTGGTTCCTCGATGCTGGCGGGGTGCTCGTCGACGATCCCGGCCCGATCTCACCCCGTTTCCTCACCCAGGACGAGCGGATCGCCGTCGCCGACGGCCTGCAGGCCAAGCAGTCGATCAAGGACATCGCCGCCTCGATCGGCAAGAGCTTCCAGACCGTCTACCGTCTACCGGGAGATCGACCGCAACAGCAAATCAGACGGCCGCTACCAACCATGGTGGGCTCACAACCAGGCGCTGCTGCGCAGAAAACGCCCGAGGGCCCGGAAGACC
>NZ_BAABBE010000069.1:0-14378 GCF_039537795.1 Lentzea roselyniae | reverse complement strand
CTGCTCGTCCAGGCCGTCCAGGCCGGTCGCGGGCTTCGAGTTCTCGGCGTTCTCCACGCCGGACATCATGTCGGTCATCAGGTGCACTTCCATGATCGGGAGTTACACCGCTCGTTTTACAGTCCCGCGAACTCGGTGCACCGCGCGGGCGAGATCCAGATGTTCGGCCACATTTGGGGCGGCTGCGTCTTGGGTGCCGGCGTGGTCGCTGGCCTGACGCACATGCACCAGCCGACGAGTTGACCGCCCTGGCGTGCGATGTGGTCGTCATCCTTGTGGGCGTGAGAGTCAGTTCTGCCCCAGCGCGGCCTTGTCGCCGCTGCTGAGCGGTTTGACGAGCACGTGGTTGCCACCCTCGTTGCGGATCACCTTGCGCTGGACGCCGAGCTTGTCCTGGTTGACGGCGATGACCTCGCGGTTGGTGAGGATCTCGAACGTCTCCGGGGTGACCTTGCGCAGGTCCGCGCCGATCAGCAGCGGCGGGAGTAGATAGGACGTCTGGTGCGGCGTTCGAGGCGCTGGCGAGTCTTTGCCGGACTGCTCGTCGTACGAGCTGTCCGCGAGCGCAGCAGGCTGGTGTCGTGGAGGGTGATGTCGTTCTCGATGACCTCACCGTCGGGGATGGTGATCCGACCTTGGCCGACCAGAGAGTCTCACACTGTTCGTGCTGGAGCGGAACTGGAGCAGGGCGGGCAGTTGAACGTCGTCGAACGGCACTCAACGGCGCTGAACGGTAGCTACTTGCGCTGGAGTTGTTGGGGTCTAGTGTTTGTGCTGGTGGGAGTCCTTTGTGGACCAAACTGGCAGTGTGAGGGCCAGGGGTTCGAGTCCCCTCAGCTCCGCTCTTTCGTAGAGCCCGTCTGATCGAGCGGTTCCCGCTGGTCAGGCGGGTTTCTGCTGTTCTGTGTCGATCTTCAGTGATCGTGTCGTGCTGCCCCTATGGGGTAGTTCTGGAGCAGGATTCTCCAGCCTGATCATCAAGCTGGCCGCTGTGCTGGGTGATCGTCGTGTCCCTCCCGCCAACGGTGTGAGGGGCAGCGGGATCGGTTACGCGGCAAGGGGTCCGGAGACGTGGCGTTCCGAGGGTTCCGGTGCGGTCGGATGCGCTCGGACATTCAGGTCTGCTTCATGCCAGCGGCGCTGCAAGTCGTTGAGGAGTCGGAGTTCGACTTCGGGTGCGACGTGGGAGTGGACCTCGGTGACGCGGTTGGCCAGGTGGTGGCCGAGTCATCGTGCCTGGGCGATCTCGGGCGCCCCGCCGGCGATCAGCCACGTCTTGTGACTGTGCCTCAATCCGTGAAAGGTCAGTCCAGGCCGGATCGGCACTGTGTGGATACCTGACTGCGGGCATCCTTCGTTGCCCTTGACCGCGGGTTTGAGCACGCGGCGGATGAAAGTGCTGCGCCACAACCAGGTGGTCAGGGCATTGGCGTGGTCCGGTGATCACGACCGTGCTGATGTTGCTGACCGTCCGTGGCTGAGCTCGCCTGGGCCTAGCGGCGACGCAGGTTCCACTGTGGCTGCTCGTGGAGGGCGGTGAGGACGCGCTTCTCCAACTCCAGTGCGGTGCATCCGATGACCTGCCGGCAGGGGCCTTGGAAGGCCCCTGCGCGACGTCCCAGTGCTCTTGGGGTCACGCTTGCTGTTGGGCGCGAACGGTTTCACGGTCCGGGCCAGTCGCCACGGTCGCCGACGGTGCGATGCGGGGCCAGGTCCAGGCATACCGCACGATGAGGGCGAGAAGGATCAATTCCAGTGCGATGCCAAGGCCGTAGAAGTACAGCCAGGACTCGCCCACCGCGTTGAACGCCGTGACGGGGACGTAGAGCGAGGCGACGGTGAGGTTGGTGATGCGGTTCGCCCGGGCGGGCAGCGTCATCGACAGCACGACCATGAGGATCGGGATGGCCATGAGGGTCAGCGCCGCGGTCGAAAAGGTCTGGGAGAGGTCGAACTCGAAGACCTTGCCGTTGAGGATGTCTTCGATGACGCCGGGCGTGAAGAAGTTGAGAATGTCCACATAGGCGTACAGGAACATGAAGCTTGTCCACGTTGCGGCGAGCTTGGCTCTCACCGGGATCCGCTGGTCTTCCAGTGTGGCGGTGGCGGGGTGACGTGTTCTCATCATGGGCTCCGTCGTTGTGGTGAAGATCGGCAGGTTCACGATCGCTGAGGCCGGCGGCAGGCGCCCCGGCCCGGAGGCTGGGGTTCGCCTGGCCGATGGCATGGTCTTTCTCCCGTTCTTTTGGCTGGTACGCCGAGGCACGCCGATCCCTAGGCTGGAGCCGTGGTCACTGTCTGGCGCTCCATCTGGCGTGAGCCGCGGCCTGCTCACGCCCCACCCATTGGTCGGCTCGACTGGCTGCTGGTGGGCGTGGTCGCGGCCGCCACCTTGGTCGAGGGCGTCGCTCGGCCGGGCTTGCCCTGGCAACCCCTTGTGACGGTGCTCGCTCTGGCGCTGATGCCTGCCCTGCTCTGGCGGCGGGCCCGCCCCCTGATGGCCGCCCTGGTCGGGTGGGGCGTCGTCGGGCTGCTCTCGGTCCTCCAGCTGACTGCACACGCCGGGGACCTCGGCCTCTACTCCACGATGGCCGTCCTGATCCTGCTCTACTCCCTGGTGCGGTGGGGCTCGGGACAGGAGATGGTCGTGGGGACGGCGTTCGTGACAGTCGTCGTCGCGCTGGGGATGTACGCCTCCTCCGCGGGCTGGGCCGATGTTTTCGGCGGAAGCGTCCTCTTGCTGTTGTTCGTCGCCCTCGCGGCGGTGTTCCGCTACCGCGCGGACCTCTGGCATCGCCAACAGCGTGAGATCCGCAATCAGGAGCGGGTGGCGCTGGCGCGAGAGCTGCACGACACAGTGGCCCACCACGTGTCGGCCATCGCGGTGCAGGCGCAGGCCGGTGGCGTGGTCGCCGGCATCCAGCCTGAGAAGGCTGCCGAGGTCTTGGCCGCGATCGAGTCTGAAGCGTCGCAGACCCTGGCGGAGATGAGATCCATGGTGCGGGTGCTGCGGGAGGAGGAAGCCGTCGCCTACTCACCGCAGCTGGGTGTGGCGGACCTGCCTGCTCTGGCGCGCGCCGACGTGACGCCCACCGTCGAGGTCTCGCTGCACGGTTCGTTGACCCGGCTGGCACGACCTGTGGACGCCGCGCTGTACCGGCTCGCGCAGGAGTCGCTGACCAACGCCGTACGCCACGCCCGGACCGCGACCCGCGTCGGGATCGACGTACGCCGGGAGGGCGACGCCGTCAGGCTGCGTGTCAGCGACGATGGACGGACCGAGCCGGGGCCGGCCCAGGAGCTCGGGTTCGGGCTGCTGGGCATGGCCGAACGCGCCCAGCTCCTCGGCGGATCGCTCTCCGCGGGGCCGGGGCCCGAGGGTGGCTGGGTGGTCGAGGCCGTGCTGCCGGTGGAGGCGTTGGGATGAGCATCCGTGTTGTCGTAGCCGACGACCAGGACTTGGTCCGGACCGGGTTGGTGATGATCCTCGGCGCGCAACCCGACCTCGAGGTCGTGGGGGAGGCGACAGACGGGCTCGCAGCGCTCGACCTGGCGACCCGGCTGCGTCCTGATGTCCTCCTCGTCGACATCCGGATGCCTGGGCTCGACGGCGTCGAGGTGACGCGGCGCCTGGCCGGGCCAGACGTGACGGACCCCATGGCGGTCGTCGTGATCACCACCTTCGACCTCGATGAGTACGTCATCGGCGCCCTACGCGCCGGCGCCCGCGGCTTCCTGCTCAAAGACGCCGGGCCGGAGCTCCTCGTGCAGGCCATCCACGCGGCGGCCAACGGGGACGCGCTGATCGCCCCCAACGTCACCCGCCGGCTGCTGGCGACCTTCGCCGACCAGGCGCCGGTGGTACCGGTCCAGCCCATCGACCCGTTGACCGAGCGCGAGGCAGAGGTGCTCGCGCTGGTGGCACGGGGCCGGACCAACGCCGAGATCGCCACCGAACTCTTCGTCGGCCTGAGCACGGTCAAGTACCACGTCGCATCGTTGATGACCAAGCTCGGCGCCCGCAACCGCGTCGAGATCGCGATGTGGGCATACGACACCAGACGCGTGAGAGCCAATTAGTGGGTACAGATCGCAGCGTAGGCCCGTGGGTTCGGTAGCCCAGCGATGAGTGCGGCCGATCGTGGTTGTACTCCTCTTTCCGGTAGGTCGAGAGCAGCAGCACGTCGCGGTCCTCGTCGGGGAGCGCGGCCAGTGCTTCGGCCAGCTCGCTGCGCAGCGCCTGGGCATCGACGCGTCCAGCCACCTCGCCCAGCTCGGTTGTGGCCTCGAGGTGTCCGGCCGCGCGGCCGAACGCCCGGTACCGCCGCTCCTCGTCGCGGGCGTAGCCGGTCCGGTCGCGGAACGCCAGCAGGAAGGTCTCGCTCACCAGGTCGTCCGCCAGCACGCCGACCCGCCGGGACAGGTACCCGTGCACGACCGGGGCGTACCGGTCGAAGATCGTCGCGAACCGTTCCGGCGTGGCCAGGGACTCGGAGAGCAGGTCCTCGTCCGAGATCTCAGGCGGCGGCTCGCCCCGCCGGGCAGGCTTGGCGGGAGGTTTTGACATGGTCATGCTTCCTGTTGCCCGGAGTCGCGATCCGGTTCGTCGCCCGAAGCATGTCGGGGCGCACGTGTGCAGGGAAACGTGCGCGGAACGGCGGTCAACGACTCTGTCGCGGAGCATCCAGGTACGACAGAGCCCGGCCGGATGAATCATCCGGCCGGGCTCGGGTGTCCGTACGTGCCGCTGGTGGACCAGCGGCTGGCAACGGAACTAGGCGGGAACGATGTTCTCCGCCTGCGGGCCCTTCTGGCCCTGCGTGATGTCGAAGGAGACCTTCTGGCCTTCCTGGAGCTCACGGAAGCCCTGCGCGGCGATGTTCGAGTAGTGGGCGAAGACGTCGGCGCCGCCGCCGTCCTGCTCGATGAAGCCGAAGCCCTTTTCAGCGTTGAACCACTTGACGGTTCCGGTGGCCATGGTGCACTCCAAGCATGAATGTGGCGCCCGCACTGTGCGGGGCCGGGGTATCCGCCACGACCGGGGTCGCTGAACAACAAAACGCCCGTGACCTGTGATCACGGGCGAACGACACTTCGTAAACCATGACAGATGGCACCACGCTACACCCGCGGGCCTTCGGGACCAGCATCGAGGCCCCCTGAATGACTAAACTGGTGGTCAACGACCCCGGTACCAGGTTGCTGCAGTGTCGGCATCGCGGTGGCCAAGGACGTGCTCGGCGCCGTGTCCAGGTGCATCAGGAGCACCGCCTGAGGAAAGGACACGGGTGGACGACTCGTCGAAGGTCGGCAGGCATGCTCGCGCTGTGCTGGCCGCCGCGAAGGCGTTCCGCGCCGAGGCGGCAGGGGTGCGCGCGGAACCGGATCGGCTGCTCGCGCTCGCCGCCGCGCAGTACCAGGCGGTCCGGGACTCGCTGGTGGCCGACCAGCTCCGCGCCATGCCGGTGGAGAAGCTCCGGGACACGAGGGCGAACCTGCGGCTGAGCAAGCTGAAGGCCGCCGGGTACCGGACCGTCGCCGACGTCGTCAGGGCGGGCCCGGAACAGCTCGACGGTGTGCCGGGAGTCGGCAGGCAGTCCGCCGAGCAGATCGTGCGGGTCGCTCGCGCCGTCGCCGATGGTGTCGCGCGCGACACGGCTGTCCGGCTGAACCCCGACCGCGCCGACCGTGCGCAGACCGAGCTGCTGCAGCTGATGTCCAAGTTGCGCAGGGCGAACCAGCTCGTCGGTCCGCTGCGCGAGGCGCTCGGAGACGTGCTGGGCAGGGTCGACGCCGACGTGCGCGCCGCATTCCGTGCCCGGAGCCGGGTGCGGATGTTCTTCTCGTTGCGGAAGAACCGGCAGGCCGCCGTCGATTCGCTCGGCCGGCTCGAGGCCCTGCTGGCCAGTCGCGACGTGGCGGCGTTGCGGGCGGTGGGCACGCAGCTGCGCGTGCCGGACCTGGATCACCGCGCGCTGTGGCGTGACTACGAACTCGACGCGGCCGCGTACAACACGCTCCTCGCCGACCTCGCCGGCGCGGACGCGATGCCGGATCGCAGTGCCGCCAAGGGTTTCGTCCCGGCCGACATCGAGCACGAGGTCGACGCGACCGCTCTGGACACCAGCCTGCTGAAGGTGTCGCTGCGCGGTTACCAGGTGTTCGGAGCCAAGTTCGCGTTGGCCCGCAAGCGCGTCATCATCGGCGACGAGATGGGGCTGGGCAAGACGATCGAGGCCATCGCGGTGATGGCCAGCCTTGCCGCCGATGGGCGGCGTGGGTTCCTGGTGGTCTGCCCGGCGAGCGTCGTCGTCAACTGGGTCAACGAGATCGCCAGGCACAGCGACCTCGTGCCGCACCGGATGCACGGCGCGGGCCGCGACGGCGCGGTCGGCGAGTGGCTGGCGCAGGGCGGCGTCGGCGTGACGACGTTCGGCACGTTGCCGAAACTGGTGCTGCCCAAGAGATTTCGCCCGGCGCTGGTCGTGGTCGACGAGGCGCACTACGTGAAGAACCCGGACACGCAGCGCTCGCAGGCGGTCAACACGATCGTGCAGCGGGCGGAGCGGGCAGTGCTCCTCACCGGCACGCCGATGGAGAACCGTGTCGAGGAGTTCCGCAACCTGGTCGCCTATCTCCAGCCGGGCGTCGCGGCCCGCACGGGCGCCATCGACGCCGTGGTCGGAGCGAAGGCTTTCCGCCGCGTTGTCGCACCGGTGTACCTGCGGCGCAACCAGGAGGACGTGCTGGGGGAGCTGCCGGAGCTGCTGGAGATGGAGGACTGGGTCGAGTTCGGCAAGCAGGACCGGGCCGCGTACCTGGACGCGGTGCGCGCGGGGAACCTGATGGCGATGCGCCGCGCCGCCTACGCGCCGGGCACGCCCCGCGGCTCGGCGAAGCTGGAGCGGCTGCTGGAGATCATCGAGGAATCGAGGGACAACGGCTGGAAGGTCGTGGTGTTCTCGTACTTCCACGACGTGCTGGACGTGATCGCGGACCACGTCGAGGTCTTCGGTCCCCTGACCGGCGAGACGTCAGCGCAGGGCCGTCAACAACTGGTGGACGCGTTCACGGCGTGCGAGGACCACGCGGTGCTGCTGGCCCAGATCGAGGCGGGCGGCGTGGGCCTCAACATCCAGGCCGCGTCCGTGGTGATCATCGCCGAGCCGCAGTGGAAGCCCAGCACGGAGGACCAGGCGATCGCCCGTTGTCACCGGATGGGCCAGGTCCGCAAGGTCCACGTGCACCGGTTGCTGGTCAAGGACAGCGTGGACGCGCGGGTGCAGGAGATCCGCGACCACAAGACGCTGCTGTTCGACCACTACGCGCGTGAAAGCGACACCAAGCATTCGCACGCGAGCGCACTGGACTCGGCGGTGTCGGTGGAGCAGCGAGTGGTGCAGGCCGAGCAGCAGCGCCTTGGTCTCTAGGCGCTGGACGCGAGCCGCGGTGTGCGCACATGCCGGTGTCCGCTGTCGGGAAAGCCGGGGGTGCGGCCGGTAGCAGGTCGTCCAGGAGGTAGCCGCACTTCTCCGCAACACGGCAGGAGGCTCGGTTGCCCTTCGCGTGCAGCAGCTCCAAGCGGGTCAGCTGGACCAGGTTCTGCGTGCCCAGTGCCCAGCGCGACGCGGTGTCCAGGGCACGGGCGGCGGCCGCAGTCCAGTAGCCGACCTCTGCCACGCCGGCGGTCACGACCTTCACCACCACGTGACCGACGGGCGAGTTGTCGTCTTCATCGGGCACCACGGCGAAACTGAACCGTGTTGCGGAGGCCCAGACGGCGACTTGTGCGTCCAGCCACTGCTGGGCCTCGGTCTCGTCCGTCAGCGACGTGGCCAGCCAGCGGCGCAGCATCGGGTCACGATGCGCCGTGAGCAGTGCCGGTCTCAGCGGAGGTCGAGATGCAGCGCATCCGGGATCGGGTTGCGGGATACGCGAACGTTTGAGTGCGCATTGCACCTGCGGGACGCATGCCGATACGTTGCGCATTCGGTGTTGTCGACGCGGTATCCCTGGGGTTGACGATGGTCATGACACGCCGCTTGGCGATTTTCGCGGCTCTCACACTGATACCGCCGCTCGCGCTCGTGCCGCCGGTCGCCGCCGATGTGAACGCGTCACCGAACGCGGTCGTCGTCTGGGACATCAACGCGCAGACCGCCATCTGGGACGTCGCGCAGCAGGCGCCGCCACAGGTTGCCGGACGCGGTTTCGCGATGGTCAGCGGTGCGGTCCACGACGCGGTGAACGCGATCGCCGGCACGCCGTACGAGCCCTACCTCGTCGCGCCGCGGGCCAACGGCCGTGAGTCGACGGACGCCGCCGTCGGGACGGCCGCCTACCGGGTGCTGGACGCCGTTTTCCCGGCACAGCAGGAAAGACTGCGCACGCAGTACGACGAGTGGCTCGCGGGCATTCCGGACGGTCCGGCGAAGCGCGGCGGTGTCCGGGTCGGCGCCGAGGCCGCCGCCGCGATGATCACGTCACGGCGGAACGACGGCGCCTTCGACCCCCGGCCCTGGACCGTCGGCACCGAGCCGGGTCAGTACCGCCCCACTCCGCCTGGCTTCGAGAACTCGGGCGCCTGGGTTGGTTTCCTGAAGCCGTTCGCCATCCCGGACGCCACGATGTTCCGCACCGTCGGGCCACCGGCGGTCACGAGCCGCACGTACACCCGCGATTTCAACGAGGTCAAGCGGCTCGGCTCGGCGACGAGCACCGTCCGCACCCCCGACCAGACCGATGCGGCGCTCTGGTGGCACGACCGGCGTTCCGTCAGCTGGGGAATGAAGCGCGACCTCGCCGTCACCCAGAAGCTGAGCGTGCTGGAGACCGCGCGCTTCTACGCGCTGGCCGACTTCACCGGCACGGACGGCGCGATCGCGTGCGCGAACGACAAGGAGTTCTGGCACTTCTGGCGGCCGATCACCGCCATCCGGTCCGCCGACACGGACGGAAACCCCGCCACCACGGCCGACCCCGGCTGGACTCCGCTGGTGGTCACCCCGCCGAATCCCGACTACCCCTCCGGCCACACCTGTCGCACAGCCGCGCAGATGACGGCATACGCGCACTTCTTCGGCCGGGACGATGTCTCCTTCAGCGCGTTCAGCGTCGACAGCGGCACCACTCGGCACTTCGACCGGTTCTCTCAGGCGACCGCCGAAGTCGTCGGAGCACGCATCTGGGCCGGCATCCACTTCCGCTCCGCGGACGTCGACGGCACCACGCTCGGCACGGCTGTCGGCAAACACATCACCAAGCGCTACTTCCAGCCACGTCGCTGATCGAGCAGCGCGACCAGTGTCAGGCGCGGTCGTGGATGGTGACGGCGTATCCGTCGGGATCGGCGAAGGTGAAAGTCCGCCCGAACGGTCCGTCGGCAGGCGAGGACAAGATCTGCACCCCCGTCCCGGTCAGGTGGTCGTGCAGTTCCTGGGCGTCGTCGGCGTGCAGCCACAACGCCACGCCCGTTCCCGGTCGCGGTGCGGCAGCGTTCAGGTCGACGCCGGGCAGCGGTGTGCGCACCGCGAAGGGCACGGGGGTGGTGGCGAACACGACCGCACCAGGCGGGCTCGCCGGGGCGCGGCGCAGCCCGAGCTGCGTCTCGTAGAACGCGGCGGCCGCGTCGAGGTCGCGCACCTGAAGTGAGATGAAGTCCGGTCCGGTCACGGTGGCCATCGGGTTCTCCTGTCTGCATGTCAGGTTCCTGACATGGCGCAAGAGCGAGTGGATCTGGACTCTTCCGTCGGCTGTGCCCTCAAACAGGCCGCCGCCCTGTCCGCCAGCAGCGCCGAACGGCTACGCCAAGACCTCACGGCCTGCGCCACCGCCCTCAAGCCGTGACATCGCTACCGCTTGGTGCTGTTGCGCAACGTGAGCAGGCCGGGAGCGGCGAAGGTGTCGAGCACCTGACCGGTGGAGGTGTCGACGCGGGCGATGCTGTTGGTCTGGCCGAGGAGCACCTGGCGGCCGTCGGGGCTGACCGCGAGCCCGCGTACCGCGGCGGGCAACGGCCACGCGCCGTCCACCCGAAGTGTTGCGGAATCCAGGCGCCGCAACACATTGGACGAGGTGAGGTAGAGGGCGCTGCCGTCGGGTGAGGTCAGCATCGCGGTGCCGTCGCCGGACCGCAGGTCGTCGGGGATCTTCGCGACCTTCGTGACAGTCAGGCTTTCCGTGTCGGCGATCGCGATCTGTTTGGTGGTCATTTCACTGATGTAGAGCCGTTTGCCGTCCGGGGAGATGGTCAGTGCGTGCGTGCCGGCGGGGTGGAGGCCGAACGGGTCGGGCAGGTCCAGGCAGTAGGCCCAGCCCTCGCTCAGCGAGAGCACGTGCACGAACGCGTGCACGGCCTGGCCATCCGCGCCACGCCGCCCTGGCAGCAGGTCGCGGGTGTGCTGGTGGTCGCCCTGATGCAGGTACAACGTGTAGAGCCGGGTGCGGTCCGGGGACAGCACGGCCTGGCGTCCCTCGCCGCGCATCTCCTCCTCGGCGCCCGGCGGGATCAGTTGCTTGTCGCGCAGCAGAAGTGGTTGCACCTGACCGGTGGCCAGTTCCACCCGGCGCACCCGATAGCGCTCCGGGGCGTTCGCCGGCAGGTACTCCAGCACGAAGAGGTAGGCGTCGTCGGCGGAGAACGCCTCCGGCTCGAAGTTGCCGGGCAGGTCGAACTCCCGTGCCGGACGCGCGCCGCTCGGGTCCGCCACCACGATCGTGCTCCGTTCTCTGCCAGCCGGTCGGTGGGTGGGGTCGTGGTGTGCGGAGCTGTCTGCGGTGAGCGCGACCAGCGTCCCCGCGGGCGATGCGACTCGCGCGGTGAGCCGGCGGGGCAGCCCGGTGCCGGCCAGCTCCTGGTTCGTCTTCGGATCGAAGGTGATCAGCTTGTCGCCGCGCACGGCGTAGAGCCGGGACCAGTCGGGGCTGGCCACCGTGGCGTCCCCGGACTTCACCTCGCCGTGGTTGTCGGCCACCGTGATGCCGTGGTCCGAGTCGAAGAACACCACATCGGAGGCCGGCGAGGGAGCCGATGGCTCAGTGCATGCGGCCGTGACCAGTGAAACGGTCAGAACAAGGGCACCCAGTCTCATGGGCTTGCTACACCGGTTGAGCCGGTCGGGTTCCCGTGGACACATGTACCCGCCGCTTTGCTCCGAAGGGGTGTGGTTGGTATCGCGGCGCCGACGGGCCGCGTCTACCAGACAACACGTCGCCACAGAGCTCGTCGGCGACTTCGGATGTGGTGGGGATCTGGGAGTTGGTCGACATGCTGACAGAGCGGGAAGAGGCCTGGTTGCTGGAGGAGTACAAGCTGCTTTCAGCGCACTACTTCCACGAAGATCAGGTCTACTTTCGCATGGGTGGACTGCTCATCACGCTGAACAGCGCGCTGATCGCCTTTTCGGCAACCTCGAGCGGGGTGTCGAGGGTGCCGCAGGTCGTGCTCGTGCTGTTCTCCGTGTTCGGTCTCGCCGTGACGATCGCTTGGATTGCGATGTTGTGGCGGGTTCGTGCCGTCCGGCAGCTCAGCGGCTGCCGGATCGGGGAGGTCGAGGCCGCGCTCGAGGCGACCTGGTCTGCCACGGTTCCTTCTCCGCGGATCCGTCTGCACATGCGGGAGAGGATGTCCGCGATGTCAGGACGCCTGCCGTCGAGACTGGCGACCAGCGTTCCCGCGACCACGCTGTTCCTGCTGGTTCCCGTGGTGGCGGCCGGTTACTGGATCTGCCTGCCGTTCTGGCGCTGAGCAGGGCCGAGCAGCACCATGCACAGCTGAAGTCCTTTGTGGACTTTGGAGCCCGCGCGGCGCCCGTTCGTCCGGGCGGGCTGCGCACAACGGTGGCTTGTGCCTCCGGTCGCGCCGCAGTTTGCTGGTCTGATGGGCAGACTTGTCGGGGTTCTGGGGATTTCCGCAGCTTTGGTGATGGGTGGCGCCGGTGTGGCCAATGCCGACTCGTGGACGTGGATCGGTCCGTATCCGACGATGGCGGAGTGCGAGACCTCCGAACAGGGGTTCCGGGACGCCGGGCACCTGACGGCCGGGTGTGGCTATCGCGACCTCGCCCACCCGTGGCAGGACGGCTACTACTTCCCCGCGTGGCCTGTTGACTGAGGCCGGTTCTACGACCCGTTTCCGGTCGGCAGCCGGGAGACCGCCGCGGGCGAGCTGAGCAGGCGTCGTGGCTGGTCGTGGCCACGACGTTCCCACCAGCGGCCGTTGGTGTCGAAGAAGACGATGGTGGGGTAGTAGAGCGCTGCCGTCTCGTCGACGTCTTGTCCCTCCGGCCAGGTGACGGAAATCGGCGGAGTGGTCACGGTTTGGCCGGGCGCGATGGCGCCCAGCACGTACGGTTCGGTCGAGCCGCCGATCGACCAACCGGTGGAACGCGTCTCGCCGAACCGTCCGGCCACGTCGACGACTCGCACGCTGGTCACCGGGCAGCTGCCGTAGTTCGAATAGCTGATGGTGAGGCTCGGTGGGTTCGATGCACGGGCGCCGGACACCAGCCGCGCGTGCATTGCCTCGTTGTCGCGGCGTTCCGCATCTCGATACCGGCCGTCGCGAATTGCGATCCAGATCGCCACGATGACGGCCAAAAGCGTTCCCGCGGCACCGATCACCTGACCCCATGCCGCGAAGACGTCGGCGTCGACCCGTCCGAAGAACCAGACCTGAGAGGCCGCGTCGGCGAGAACAACCATGTCAGGAACACTGCCGGAGCAACCATGGCGCCGCAATCGGTTGAACGGCGCACGCGTCGCCGTTCGCAGTCCACTTAGGACAGGGCGTCAGAGCAGGTCGACGTGCGTCTCTGAGTGACTGTGCCGATGCGCTGTGTTTCGTTCGGGGCGAACGAGGTCACAGATCAGTTGCGGTAGATCGCTGATCCGAATGGCTTCTCGCGGCCGGCCGGGCTGCCGCGGGTCTTCCGGCTGACGGGAAACCGGTGATCCAGGCAGTCCTGATCTTTCTTCGGAGCCCTGGTGGAGGCCCTGTGGAACGTGATCGGTGTCGCAGAGGAAGGGTTTGCTTAATTAGGTTAGCCTTGCTTGACTTGGCGCGCTTTGACCGCTGTACACCGAAAGGGTGTTGCCATGTCCAGCAGGGTTCGTCCGTCCGGCAGAGTGCTGGGGAGCCTTGTCCTCGCCGCGGTACTGGGCGCCGGTCTGGCCGCGTGTGGCCAGGTGCAGGATCCGTCCACGCAGTCGACGAGCCCGGCGAGCTCCGACGCGTCGGCGTTCCCGGTGAAGATCACGCACAAGTTCGGCACCGCGGAGATCACCAAGGCGCCGTCGCGCGTGGTCGTGGTCGGCACCGCCACCGATGACCTCGACGCCGCGCTGGCGCTGGGTGTCACCCCCGTCGCGTTCTTCAACAAATCCGGTTCGGAGACCGTGCCCAGCTGGCTGAAGGGCAAGCTCGACCCGGCCAAGACGAAGATCGTCAACGCGGCTGCCGGTGTGAACGCGGAGGAGGTCGGTGCGCTCACCCCCGACCTGATCCTCGCCACCTCCAGCTTCGGGCTCGAGCAGGAGTACCCGAACCTCGCCAAGATCGCGCCCACCGTCGGCTACGCGTCCGAGTGGGGCAAGCAGACCTGGCAGGAGCACGTGCAGGTCGTCGCGCAGGCGCTCGGCAAGACCGGTGACGCGAAGAAGATCGTCGAGACCACCGAGGCCGCGATCGCCAAGTTCAAGAGCGACAACCCGAAGGCCGCCGGCAAGACCTTCACGGCCTCGGTCGGCAACACCGCGGGCAAGATGTTCTCGCTGGTGTCCAAGGAGGACTTCGCGGTCAAGCTGATCGAGCAGGCCGGCCTGACGCTCAGCCCGACCGTCGCCGACGCGACCAAGAACGAGTCCGGCAGCCCGACCGGCACGCTCACCCCGGAGCAGTACGACAAGCTCAAGGCCGACCTGGTGATCGTCGCGTTCACCACGCCGGACCTGCAGGCCGCGTTCGAGGGCAACCAGCTCGCCGCTGGCCTCAAGAGCGGCAACTACCTCCTCGTCGACATGGAGACCATCTCGGCGCTGCGCTACCCGACGGCGCTCGACATCCCGTGGGTGCTGGAGAAGCTGAAGCCGGGCGTGTCCAAGCTCGCCTGACACACGAACGAAAAAGGGGCGTGCTTCCCGCGGGAAGCACGCCCCTTCGGCGTTTCCAGTGGTGTGGCCCGGAACGTTGCCGGGGGAATTCGCGGTCAGACGTGCGAGGTGCCCTGCTGAGCGTGGATCACCTCGCCAACGTTCCGGGACGCGCCACTAGATGACTGATTCCGTGAAGTTCGGGTGAAGTCGGCCCGGTGCCGGGGCATGGGAGGAGGGTGTTCAAGATCAATGTGTGACGAAAGACCTGAACACCCTCCTTACCGCAC
>NZ_BAABBE010000068.1:0-15043 GCF_039537795.1 Lentzea roselyniae | reverse complement strand
TTCACCCCGCACCCGCGTTCACACACCGAGGCCTGGTCACACTGGCGACGACGCCACCAACACCGCGCCCGGCAATGCCACTACCAGCGACGACTCAAAGATCACGGCCTGCGGCTGTAGTACTAGCACGCTCATGCTTTCGACAAACGACATCCGTAGATTCGGCGCGATGGCGTCAACGAGATCTCACGCCGAGTTGGTCAAGGTCGACCGAGCGGGGCGACGGGCTCAGCAACATGACGCCGAGCGTCTTCGCCCTGACCAGGAGAGCGGCCAGCGAGACATGCCACTTGGCCTTCAGGCGAAGCAGCGCCGGCCAATCGAGACGAGCAGGTAGCTCGTGCGCGATGTCTTCGGCCGGCATGAGGAACGCGGCGGCGAACTCGTTGGCCTGCGACTCGGTCGCCTTGTCGGCTATTGGGCCGTCGGCGCCACGCAGAACGAGGTGGCCCAACTCGTGTGCCGCGTCGAAGCGTGAACGGTCGCGAAGACCCTTGTCCGCCCCGAGCGCCCCCACCGGCCGGAAACCCGCGTTGAACGCGTTCGAGATCGCCTTCGACGGCCGCCGGACGCAAGTAACCCTTCTTCAACCAGAGTTACACCGCTCGTTTGACAGCATGTGAGTCCGCCCTGGCGTGCGGACGTGGTGAACGGACAAAATCGGTGTGGGCCGGGCTGGGTGACGCCGAGGGTCCGTGGTCGAACGCGACCCCGCCACGCTGGCCGAAATGGCCAAGGGCCGGCTGCGGGCGAAGATCCCGCAGCTGCGGGAGGCGTTGCAGATCGCCCGGTTCAGCGACGCCTCGGCGTTCATGATCGGCCAAGTGCCGGCCCAGATCGACATGCTCGACGCGCAGCTAGCCGCCTACGCGGTCAAGATCGAGCAGGCGATGCGCCCTTTCGCGCGAGCCAAGGAACTGCTGATGACCATCGCTGGGATCTCTGACCGGATCGCCTGCGGCATCATCGGTTCTATCGGCATCGACATGACCGTCTTCCCCGCTCCTGGTCATCTCGCGTCCTGGGCCGGGGTCTGCCCAGGCAACAACCGCTCCGCGGGCCGCGAGCTGTCCTCGGCCACCACCCACGGAGATCCCTACCTGCGGGGCTGGCCCGGGATCGCCGCCGGCATCATCGCCCAGACCCGCAGCCGCCCCAACTACTTGAAGAGCTACTACCACCGGCTGCGCAAACGCCGCGGCCCGCTACGCGCTCAAGTCGCCGTCCAGCACAAGATCCTCACCGCTGTCTGGCACATGCTCACTTGCGACGTCGCCTACCACGACCTCGGACCCGACTACTTCGACCACAAACCCCGCTCGCTCCAATATCAGGCACAACGCGCCCGCCGGCTCATCGCCGAGCTGATCGAGCAGGGCTACGACGTCTCCCAGCTGATCCCCGAACACGCCGCCTGACCACACGGACATCAGAAGCCGCGCTGGGGCAATTTAGGGAACAGACCCCGGCGAGGCGTACCAGCTCGCGCTGTCGGGTCAGGGCATTGTCGTCGTGCAGGCGTCGGAAGGTCACCCCGCACCGGCCACGCCGTGACGATCGGACCGAAGCGGCGCGTTTCGCACGTTTCACGGCGCGCCGCTTTCGTTCGGTGGCTGGGCTCCTCCGGATTCTCCTCGCGGGAGAACCCGCGCGGAGTTCGCGGAGGAGCGAAGAGGGTCGACAGTCCGGTTCCCGCGGCTCTCGCGGACCAGCTTCGCGGGCGACCCGTCAAATGCCGATGGTGAGGCTTCCCGCAGCGGTCAGCTGGGAGACTCCCGTTGTGCTGCAGGCGGCCGGGTTGGGTTGCGCCCCGACGCCGACTGATTTCGCGGGATCCGGGGTGAAGGTGCCGGAGCTGATCGATCCGACGGCGACGACCTGGATGTCGCCGCCGACCCGGTTGGTGGTCCTGTTGTAGGAGAACGTGCTGGGTGCGATCGCGGTGTTGGTCCACTTGAAGACTCTCGTCCCGCTGCCTGCGGAGAGAACGCTGGTGCACGTCGCGTTCGGTGCGGTGCCCGTCTCGGCGTAGCTTCCGGTGGGGGCAGAACTGCTCGTGCAGTTGAACAGCTGGCCGCTGACGCTAAATGTCACCGTCTGCGGGGTGTCGGTCAGTGGCGGACTGTAGGTGACGACTTCGTTGAGAGCGCAGAACTGGTCGACTGCGGCATGAGCGGACGGGGTAATGAACAGCGACATGACGGCCGCGACAGTCAAATGAACCGCAGCGATTCTGGCGCTTCTCATCATGAACCCTTCCGTCGGCGTCGGCCTCGAAGGCGCGGTTCACGGCAGACGACGTCACGTACCCGGACCGCACCACAAGGGGGTAAGCATCTCGAAGCCCTGTCCCCCTCGGAACCAGCGACCGAGGGACATGGCGTCTGCCAACCAGGTGACATGCCGTCGGCACGGCCGCGCAAGATGGGCGCAAACACCACGCGGGTCGACTACGGCCACGCGGACACGACGCATGCGAGCACGGGAGAATTCCCGCACGTACCCGCGAGGTTCTGACGCGTGCGTTGACCGCGGTGTCTTTGGCGGGGGTCGCGGCGATCACCGCGGTGCCTGCTGCTTCCGCGGTGGTCATCTACAACAAGCGGTACACCTCCGAGCGGCTCTGCCATTCCAACGCCAGGCAGATCGCGTTGCAGGGCGCGACGATCCTGGTGAACTGCCGGTACGAGGGCGCGCCGGCGTGGTCAGGGTCCACCAGCCACGCCAGAGCCTGCTACGCCATCCGGGAAAGCCGGATCGACGAAGCCCTGGACAGAATGTGCACCTACCTGGGAGGTTGATATCCATCGTCCCAGGCCCTGACCGTGAGTTCAGACGAGTTGGCCTGTGAGGTGCTCGATCTCGTCCAGGAAGGCCGACACGACGCCCGCGGGATCGGCGCTGCGGGTGATCGAGCTGCCGGCGACGATGGCGAAGAGGCTGTCGTCGGTCGCGTACTGGCGCAGTTCGACTACGTTGCCGGGTTTGAGGCCGCCCATGGCGATGATCTTGGCCTGGGTGCCGTGCAGGGCATGGTGTACCTGTGCCAGGAGCGCGTCGGCGGTCTTGCCCTGTGCCTGCTCGCTCCAGCCGACGTGGCAGCTGACCAGCTCGGCGCCCATGCCAGCGAGTTTGCGGGCGCGACGGGCCTTGGCGCGGTCGTCCTGGTGGGACATCAGGTCGAAGGCGACCAGTTTCCCCTCGGCGCGTGCGCCGTCGACCGCTTCGATGATCGCCTCGTCCGGCGCGGTAGCCATCACGGTCACCAGGTCGGCGCCTGCGGCGTAGTAGAACGTGCCTTCGGCCACGTAGGGCACGTCGTATCCCTTGAAGTCGGCGACCAGCAGCTGGCCGTTGTCCAGCCGGTCGCGGAACTCTCGGACGATGGGGACTCCGGCCAGGGCGGCGTTCAGGATCGTCGGCCGCCCGATCTCGTGAATGATCTCCTGTTCCGGGTGCGCGGCCAGTACAGTGCCGAGCATATCGAGGCATTCGCTCGGCGAGGTGAAGTCGTAGGCGATCCATAGACGTGGGCTTCGCATGACGTGTGCTCCTTTGTCATTCCAGGTTGGCGTGCGCGGCCCACAGGACCTCTGACGTCTTGCCGAGATCACGCGACAACGCGTGGAAAAGGGCGTCGAACAACAACAAAGTGGATTGCTCGAACAGAGACCCGGCGAACTGGGCCGAGCTCTCCGAGTCGTGATCGTGTTTGCTCGCCGCGGGGATCGCGACGACCAGTTCGGCGATGGCGGCCAGCGGTGAGGACGGTGTCGTCGTCAGCGCCGCAATCTGCCCGCCGGCCGCCCTCACCTGCTCCGCCACCAGGACGACGCCTGGTGTGCCGCCCGACCCGGACACCGCGATGAGCACGTCACCGCGGCTCAATGGCGGTGTGGTGGTCTCACCGACGACGTGTACCTGGAGCCCGAGGTGCATGAGCCGCATCGCCGCCATGCGCACGGCCAGGCCGCTACGACCCTCACCGAGCACGAAGACGCGGTCGGCTCCCGAGATCAGAGTGACCAGCTTCGTGACCGCGCGCCAGCTGACGTCGTTCAGCGCGCGCCGGTTCTCCGACAGAACCAGGTTCGCCGCGCGTTCGAGATGTCCGGGCATCCCCGATCTTGAACTCGTGCCGGGCTTTCTGTCAGGGTGGGGCCCATTTTCCGGGGCCTCGTCGTCTTGCGGCGGCCTCGGCGGACCCGGCACGGTCACGCTCGTTTCGACTACCATCTGAAGCCAACTCCAATGCGGTTGAGCGTGTGCGAACTTGCTTTCGCCCACACTTCCTTTGCATGACAGCAGGGCCGCGGTGAGATGCGACAAACACTCCGAGTGCGCAGACGTGAGAATCTGACGGACCGCACAGTGACGACGACAACGCTGTCGTGTCCCGAACTTCGCGGTGGTCGTCCGCAGAGAATTTACTCTAGAGCTGTGCCACGGGTGAGCCGCAATCACCCAAGCCGGGCGCACGCAAAAACGGACAGTGATATCTCCTGCACCCCGTTACGCCGATCACGGGGACTTACGTCCCGATACCGGGGATCTGTGCCACAGGCCTCAAGCTTTCGCGGTGCCGGGCGGGCCGCACGACGCGGCTCCAGAAGGCACAACCGCGGAGCCGCCGACTCGCGGGATCCACCGATCGCGCGGTTCACCGCCGGGTCGCGGAAGACGTCCGCAGGCAGTCGGTAATTGAGTCTCACACTCCGCAACCAATGGCAGCACCCGGCTGCCATCTTCGCCGGGCCGCCCAGCGCGGCCGCCTGCAGGTGCACCGGTAGTTCATCCACCCCGTCCGCCACGATCATAACTCGGCCTGGGCCACCAGCCGGGCGGCAGCGTCCGGACCATACGCGATCGCGTCCGTTCGACGACCGCTCAAGATTCACTCCATCGCCGCCGCACGTCGCCACGTAACACCCGCAGGACCGCTGGAATCCCTTTCAGGTGCATGCCGAGCGCGAGAACTGTTTGATCTGGGCGAGCAGATCGCGGGGCGCGGCATCGAGGTCTGGCGGGTACTCGGTGATTGTGATGCCGGTGTTGCGGATCGTCCGCGGCGCCGAGCCGCCGGTCGAGGAACGACGCGGTGCCGGCGGGCGTGGCGATGCTGTCCCAGGTCGCTCGAACCGCGAATCCGGCGTTCGGCCGTTTCGCATGCCGGGCCTCAGCGGCGCTGATACCACCCGCGCAGGCCGGGTTCCGTGGGTATAACTCGAACTGATGAATCGAGCGACAGCCTGTTGACGACGCTCGCAGGCAAGCGCACTCTAATTATGGAATGCCGCTCTGGGCCGATACAGACTGAAGGGTCTCAGTCCATGGTTGTTCAGCTCCAGGATCTTTCCATGGAGGCTGTCGGCGAATTTGTCCAGCAACGTTGGGGTGAGTTGTTGGACGAAGTCGGCGCCGGAGCGGCTGAGCGGTACGCGGCGGGAGAGGCCTTTCCCAGAAAGTATTTGATCCAGGCCGCTCAGAAGAGCCTGCACGGCCTGGCGCTGCCGAGGGAGATCGGTGGCGAGGGAATGGGTTCGAATGTGTGGGGCCGCGTTCTGGAGGAAATGACCTTCCGATGTGATGAGTCAGCATTTTCACTGGTGGTGAGCATGACTACCAGCATCGCGTTCACCCTGTATCAATCCGGGGACGCCCGTTTGATCGATAACTATGTGCGGCCGTTCATGTCCGGAGAACTGGCCGCGACCCTTGCCTTTACCGAGGACGCCGACTTTTGGTCATGGGGGACAACGCTGACCCGTGACGGTGACGGCGGGGTGTTGTCCGGCAGGAAGAGCTACGTGACCGGAGGACTGATCTCCGACGTCTTCCTGACCTACGCCGCCGCGGAACCGGGCCGTCTGGCCGCCTGTCTGGTCCATCGGGACGACCCAGGGGTGCGGCTGATCCCCGCGGAAGGGATGGGTTTCCAGTCCGCGGGAATGGCCGTACTGGAGTTCGTCGACGTTGAGCTCGGCCCGGAACGGATACTGACCTGGACCGACGGGCTGGATCATTCCCAGCTGTATTTGAACGAGCGCCGGAGCATGCAGGCATCCTGGACCGTTGGCAGGATGCGCGGGCTCGTGGCTCGCTGCGCGGCCAGGCTTCGCACCACGACACGGCAGGGCCAGCCCGTCCTCGACTACGCCAACGTGGCTGGTGCGCTCGGCCGGATGCACATGCTCACCGACGTGGCCCAGACCATGACGCACGACGTGCTGGACCGCCAGGCCCGCGGGGAGACGGATCTGGTCTACGACGCGAAGATCTCAGCGGCCAAGCATTTCTCGGCCGAACAGGCGATGAACCTCGCTCACCAGGCTCTCCGGGCGTTGGGCGGCCATGCCTACTACGGGGACGAATACTACGGAAGGTATGTGCGGGACTGCGCGGGCCTGATTCCCGCGGGAGGTACCCAGGATTCCCTGGAGATCACCATCGGCGCCCTTGTGGCGAAGAACCTGCTCTGACAAAGGAGAGTTTCTCATGGAGGTTCGTTTCTCCGGGCTGCTGCTCCGGTTCACCGGCTACGAGCGCACCGTCACGGTGAAGGCCAACACAGTCGGCAAGGCGCTCGAGTCCTTGCGCCAACAGTTTCCGCAACTGGGTCCTGTCCTGTGGGACGGCAAGGGCAAGCTCCAGCGCGTTCACCGCCTCATCCTCAACGGAGAAGTCATCTCATCCAACGATCGCAGAGCGCTGCGCGACACAGATCGGCTGGAGTTCCTGACCGCGGTGGCCGGGGGGTGACATGCCCCCGCGAGATCGACTACACCGAGCCTGTCGTCACCACCATGTTCAGCCCTCTTCAGCTGCGGCCGCGAACACTGCTCGGTCTGGTGTCACCATGTCTCGCGCGCTGGTTGGCCGAGTACGTCACGACTTTCCCCGCGATGGTGGAGACCTACCGCAGCGCGGTGGTGGTCTCCTCACTACGGATCGACTACGCCACTCCCTACCTGCGCTTCACCGACGCACCGTGGCTGACCGTCCGCTCAGGACTGCGCATCGACCAGCGCGGGGAATGGCTTCAGGTGGACATCGACTGCGTCGCCGACGATCGCTCCGTCGCACGGGTCACCGCCACGATGCGCGTTCTCACGGTGACCGACGCCAGCAGCCTGGCCGCGAGTCCCGGTGTGCTGCACCCCGATCTCCTGAAGCGGTTCACCCCAGCCGAGACCATGACCGCCGTCCCGCCGCCCCACTCGCGGCCCACACTCCCGGCGCCCGTGCTTGCTCCCCAGCACTGGCAGACGTTCATCAGCCGCAGCCACGCCGAGGTCGCCGACCAGTGGTCGTTCGTCGAGATGGTGGAACTGGCCACACAGGCCCGCGAGCGCCTGTACGTCGAGAACCTTCACGATCCGCTGCCGTCCTGCCACGTCGTCGGCACACCGACACAGATCCTGCGCGCGGTCTTCCTGCGCCCGATGTTCGTCTACGACCCGTGCCAGGTCATCAGCTCCGCCCATCTCGATCCGGACACGTCGACGCTGTGCTTCCGTCACCAGATCGGACACCCCAGTGCCCCGCGGCCTCACCTGACTGTCTGGGAAACCCTAGATGTCGCCGGATAGTCCTTAGCGGAGGTGTTTCAGTGCGATCACCAATCGTATTCCTCTTTCCGGGCCAAGGGGCTTACCTCCCCGGCGCGTTTCGACACCTGGCCGAAGAGCCGATCATCACTGAACTGTTGTCCGAGGTCGACGAGGTGGCGACCAGCCTGGGGGCGGCACCTGTCACCACACTGCTCATGAGGGAGGACGCCCCGTCACTGGATGATCTCCTCAGCCGTTCACCGGCTCAACTGCACGTGGCGATCTTCGCCGCCGAGCTGGCGCTGTACCGGTTGCTCACCCGGCGCCACGGCATACAGCCGGACGTACTGTTGGGGCACAGTTTCGGCGAACTCACCGCGCTCACCGCGGCAGGCGTGTTCGACCTGCGACAGGGCCTGCGGCTGGTCATCGCCCGTGACGCCGCGTTCGCTGACTGTCCTCCTGAGCCGGGTGCGATGGTGGCCCTGGGTACGTCGGCGGATCGAGCGCGACACGTGATCGGAGCCGTTGGCCGGTGGGACCTGTGTCTCGCGGCCGACAACGGTCCTCAGCAAACCGTCGTCTCAGGCCCGGAGGAGGACCTCGGCCAACTCATGCGGGTAGCAGAAACGCTGGGCATCACAGCCAGAAGGCTGTCCGTGCCGTACTCGTTCCACAACCCTGGGCTGGCCGGCGTCGCGGAGCGGTTCATCGAGCGCATCCGCGAGCTGACTCCCCGTGTGCCGGTGCGGAGAGTCCATTCCGCCGTCCTCAGCCGAGACGTGTGCGACTCGACCGACGTGGCCGCCCTGGTCGCCGCACACCTCGTTCGGCCGACCTACTTTCTCGGCGCTGTTCGCGCGTTGCGTGCCGAAGGGGTCGAGATCTTCCTGGAGTGCGGTCCGCGCGGGACGCTCAGTGACCTCATCGCCGGCTTCCTACCCGACACCACGGTCATCGCGCCGCTGAGACGCCGTGTCACCGGGCCGGATCTCGACCGCCTGCTGGAACCCGTGCCACACCACCAGGCCAGCATCCCCGACCAGCGCGGCACGACCACTGTCGCCGAACCAGCACCGGTCCGTGGCAGGGAAGAGCTCATCAGCGACCTGCGCACCATCTACGCCGAGACGCTCGGCTACCCCGTCGAGATGCTCACCGCCGACGCCGATCTCGAAGCGGACCTGGGCATCGACTCGATCACCCAGACCGAACTGTTCGCCAAGGCCGTCACGGCCAGCAGCCGATCCCTGCCGGCGGACGACAGTGACGTCCGTCCGACCAGCTTCACCACGCTGAGGGCGTTGAGCGACTTCCTCCTGACGCTTCCCGTCGGCAACAGCGTGACTCGATGAGTCCGGCTGACTTCGCCGGAAGAACGGTTCTGGTCACCGGCGGCGGCAAAGGCGTCGGCCGGGCGATCAGCCGTGCCTTCGCCCGGCGCGGGGCGCACGTGATCATCAACTACTTCCACTCCGGGGAGTCCGCCGCACACACCCTCGACGCGATCGTCGCCGAAGGCGGCTCAGCCGAGCTCATCCGTGCCAGCGTCAGCAAACCTGACGCCGTCACCGAGATGTTCGGTGCCGTCGACCGTGCGCACGGCGGGCTTGACGTCCTCGTGAACAACGCCGCCCGCGGGGTGCTCGGTCCTTGCGAGACGCTCACCGAACAGGACTGGCAACGTGGCTTCGACACCAACGTGCACGGTGCACGGCGGTGCGCCCTCGCCGCGGCACCGCTCATGCGGCGCCGCGGGGGTGGCGCCATAGTCAACGTCTCCTCCATCGGCGCCGGTATGGCCCTGGCCAACTACATGCTCGTCGGTGTCAGCAAGGCGGCGTTGGAGGGCCTGACCCGATATCTGGCCGCGGATCTGGGACCAGGGGGAATCCGGGTCAACACCGCCTCCGCCGGTGTCCTGGACAATCCCACCGCCCACCTGTTTCCGGGGGCGCGGGCACTGCATGAGACCTGCTCGGCCGCGGCCCCGCTGGCTGACCGTCTTGGTTCGGAGGAGGAACTGGCCGATCTGGTCGTCTTCCTCGCTTCCGATCAGGCCAGTTGGGTCACCGGGCAGGTGCTCCTGGCCGACGGTGGCCTGTCCCTCGGCCGGGCGATGCTGGCCCCTGGCACACCCCGTCCGGAGCCGCGTGCCCCGCGAGCACCCCAGGCCCCCGGTCACCAGGAGGACGCCACCATCGCGATCGTGGGCATGGGCCTGCGCGTGCCGGGAGCGGCCGACCCCGAGGAGTTCTGGAACCTTCTCCTCCAGGACACTCCGGTGTTCAGCGAACCAGGTGACCGGTTCGACCTGGACACCTTCTGGTCCACCGACCCCCGTGCCGACGGGAAGACCTACAGCAGGGTCGCCGGATACATCACGGCGCACGACGACCACCTCAACGACGGCGACTACCTGTCCTGCTGGCTGCGCCACAGTCTGCTGCAGGCACGCGCACACCACGTCATCCGGCCCACGGAAAGAGTCGGCTGTTTCATCGGCGCCTACTGCGAAGGCAGCCAGCATGTCGAGCAGTCCCTGCTGGTCGCCGCCGCGACCCACGGGATCGCCGAACACTGGCCAACTCCGGTCACCCCGGAACTGCGGGCGTCGCTGAACCAGGCACTGCGCGCCCGATACCGGCATGCCACCGGCTCCCTGCAACAGCACCTGCCCTATGCGGCGGCACGAGCCGCACTGCCGCAGGACTGCCTGCTCCAGATCGTGGACACCGCGTGCTCATCCTCGTTGTACGCAGTGGACCTCGGCGTGAAGAGTCTGGTGGCCGGCGAGTGTGACGTCGCATTCTGCGGCGGCGCGTTCTCGCTCGGTCCCCATTACCAGGTGCTGTTCGCCAGGCTCGGGGGTCTGAGTCACCGTGGTGCTGTCCGGTCCTTCGACCGCGACGCGGACGGCGTTCTGTTCTCCGACGGCGCGGGACTGGTCATGCTCAAAAGACTTGACCGGGCTCGTGCCGACGGAGACCGGGTCCTGGCGGTGCTCGCCGGGTTCGGCGGCGCCTCCGACGGCCGGGGTAAAGCGATCTACGCACCCAACCCTGCCGGCCACCTGCGGGCTGTCCACCGCGCCCGTGCCGTCAGTTCTGTGCCACCTGAGCACATCGACTGGATCGTCGCCCATGGCACCGGCACCAGAGCCGGTGACGAGGCCGAGCTGCGGACCCTCGGGGAGTCGACGTCCGATGGCGAATACCCGTGCACATCGAACAAGTCGTTGATCGGGCACACCGGGTGGGCAGCCGGGGTGGTGTCGCTCATCCACGCCGTTCAGGGCCTTCAACACAGCAAGATCTCCGCACAGCGCTGTTTCCAGGAAGCGAGCCGTTCGGGATCGCACATCCCCACTTGTGATCTCCCACTGCCGGAGCGGCCGGACCGCCCGCGCACAGTGGGCATCTCGGCGCTGGGTTTCGGCGGCACCAACGCCCATCTGCTCGTGCAGGACGCTCCCAAGCCGGGTATGTCCCCGCCCCGGTCCACACCACGGCCGGCCACCGACCCGGTGGTCGTGGTCGGATGGAGCGCGCACCTACCCGGCGGATGCGACCGGGCCGAGGTAGCTCGTCGATTGGCCAACGGACTCGCACCCGCGGTGGAGCGTTCCTTCAGTGAGCCTTATCCGCCACCGTCGCACGACGAGGTGCCGCTACCGCCGGCCACGATCTCCATGATCGACCGCAGCCAACTGATGGCCATGCAGGTCGCCCGCCGGTTCATCGACGAGAACGGAGAGCTGTGGGTCAACGTCAGAGAGACAACCGGCGTCATCGCGGCGCACACCGCGGTGCCGGCGGGCTCTGCGGACCGCACGGTCCGCACCTACGCCGCCGACCTCACGGCCTTCGCCAGCACCTGCGACACGCTTCCGACTGCGCGGTTGTCCACAGCCGTCAAAGGTTTCCTCGACGAGGTACAAGCGCGTTGTGCGCCGGCCAGCGAGAACACACTCGCCGGCCAGATGCCCAACGTGATTCCAGCCAGAATCGCCAACATCCACGACCTGCACGGTCCCACCATGGTGATCGACACAGGCATCACGTCGGGCCGTGACGCCATCACGGTCGCGTCGCGCTACCTGGGCACGGCCGAGCTGGATCTCGCACTCGTGCTGGGCGTAAACAGCGGAAGCGACCCACTGTTCGCAGACGCCTTCAGCCCGCCCGGCCGCGCTCCGGCTCAGGGCGCGTTTCTCATCGGGCTCGCCCGAGAGTCCGTGGCTCGCCGCGAATCATGGCCGATCCTCGCCCCACTGCCCGACCTTCCCGCCACACCGTCGAGCGAGCCGGGCGGCACCACCTATCTCGCCGCGGATGATGTGGTGGAACTGTTGCGGCAGATAACGCGGACCAACACCCTCGTGATCCCGACGGCCACCACGACCAGTCGCCACGTGCCCAGGTGGCGAGTCAGCGCCCCGGTGCGGTCCACCACACCGCTCGACGCCGACCCTCGACACACGGTGGTGATCACGACAGGCGCCGACGCGCCGCTGTTGGAACCCGCGGTACAGGCAGCCGGTTCCCGCTTGCTGGTCGTCCGCCCTGACCAAGCCCCCGAGGAGACCGTCCGGCCTCTGCACGACGAACCTGTTCACCACCTCCGGGTTGTCGGTTCACTGCACCACGCACCGGCATGGCCGGCACTCGCGGAACCGGAACTGTTGGCACTTCAGGAAACCACCTTTCTCGCCGTTCGAGATCACCGGGACACGCTGGACACGGGCGGCAGCCTCGGCGTCGTCGTTCGCGCGCCCTTCCACCGAGAGGCACCGCACCCGCACACCGCCCTGTTCGGTGGTCTGGTCAAGAGCATGGTGTGGGAGCTTCCCGGCTGTCGGTCCACAATGGTCATCACCGATGACGACGATGCCATGTCCGCATGGCGGATCCTGGCCGACGAAATGAACATCGAACAGGGCATGCCCGTGGTCGCGCACCGCGGTGGTCGCCGCTACGTCCAACACCTCCACCCCGCGACGGCCACTGCCGGCGAACTTCCGCTGAAACCAGGAGCTGTGGTCGTCGCCACCGGCGGAGCCCGCGGCATCACCTCGGCCGTGGTCACCAGCCTGGCCCGGCGGGCGCCGCTTCGTCTGTGGCTGCTGGGCTCCAGTCACCTCGACTCCGTGCCTGAGGAACTACTGCGGGCTCGTGAGGACGAACTGCCATCTCACCGAGCCGCCTACCTCGCCGGACAACGGGAACAGGGCAGGACCGCATCGGTCCGCGAACTCAACAGGCGGTTCGACACGCTGCTACACGCCAGGGAGTCGTTGCTCACCCTGAATACCCTCAGAGACCTGTGCGGCCCGGACAACGTCCACTTCATCACGTGTGACGTGACCGACCGCACGGCCGTCCACCACGCCGCCGCCGAGGTCTACTCGGCCGCCGGAGAAGTACACCTGCTGATCAACGGCGCGGGTGTGCACCACGCCGGCCGCATCGAACGCAAGAGCCTGACCGGCGCGCGCCGAATCCGTGACGTGAAACTCCTGGGATATCACCACCTGCGCGAGGCATTCACCAACCCGGCTCCCCGCTTGTGGTGCAACTTCGGCTCGATCGCCGGCCTCGTGGGACTGCCGGGAGAAAGCGACTACGGCCCGGCCAACGACTTCCTCAGCGCGGCAGCCTCTGCTTCGGAGCCGGACACCGGAGAGTTCACCATCTGCTGGCCCATCTGGGACACGACCGGTCTCGGGGCGGCGTCCGGGATCGGAGGCCACACCGCAGGCGGCCGACTGAGCCGTATCAGCACACGAGAAGGCGTCGACCATTTCCTCACCGAACTCTCGGCGCGACAAAGGGCACCGGTATCAAGCCTTCTCGGGCACGCCGAACATCGTTCGATTCGAGAACAGTTCCCTGGCCACCTCGTCGCCGAAGCGTCTGTCGGTCACTTCCTCGGTACTCCGGACACACGGCGACCCGACCGCATGACATGGCCGTTGGTCCTCGACCTGGGACACAAACCATACCTACGGAACCACACCGTCCACGGCAGACCGACCGTGCCCGGCATGATGCTCACCGAAATCGCGGTCGAAGCAGCGACCATGCTCCTGCCCGGCCATCCCCTCCGTGCGCTACGGGACATTCGCTTCTCCGCGTTCGTCACAGCCCGAACCGGCCCGGTCGTCTATGAGGTAACAGCGACCCATGTCACCTCGAACGTCGTCACGGTCACGGTGTGCTCACACATCGCAGCACCAGATGGTCAGCGCCACCTCCGCGACAGAGAACACTTCCGGGCGACCGTGCAGTTGGGCGATTCCCCTGCTCCGCCAGCCACTCCGCCAGCACCCACCGGACAACTGATGCCCGATCCGTTCTCCAGCAACGACTCCACCGTGCGCGTTACAGGAATCTTCGATACCACACGCGACTGGCAACAGGACGACACGGGACTCCACGCCAGATGGCACCCGTCACTTGACGGCCATGAGGAACTCGACTCCCTGGCAATCCCATCGCTTCTACTCGACGGGCTCATCAGAACAGCGGCGGTGCGACCGACACGAAGCGGCCTGAGGAACACCGCCGTGCCAGTCAGCGTCGAACAACTCACCGTGTACACAACACACAACGACCGGAACCTCGCGCAGGCCAATCCGACCGGCATCAACCTCAGCTATCAGAACGCTGATGACAGCTGCACCGCATACACTCCTGCAGGCCTCGTCCTCGCGCGTTTGGACGGCGTCCGGGTAGCCGAAACAACCCCAGCCTGAAGGACCGCGCTGGTCGACCGGATCGTCACCGCTCCGCAGCCTTACCGCCCTACTGGACCTTAGATTCAACCGGTCGAAGCAACAGTGCTGGTTGAGAGTGGGCGTGCGTGGTGAGGTTGGGTCGGCCAGGGATGTCGGATGAGATGAAGGCCGATCTGTGGCGGCGGTGGGGGGCCGGGGAGTCGATCAGCGTCATCTCCGGACAGATCGGCAAGCCGCCCGGTTCGGTGTTCACTGTCCTCAAACACCACGGCGGGATCGCTCCCGAGCCCCGCAAAGAACGCGCCGGAAGTCTGACCATGGCCGAGCGGGAGGAGATCTCACGCCGGCTCTGCGCCGGTGATTCCTACAACGCGATCGCGGCGCTGCTGGGGCGTGCGGTGTCGACGATCAGCCGTGAGGTCAACAAGAACGGTGGCCGCGGCGCCTACCGTGCGACCGTGGCGCAGGAACGGGCGTTTGACCGTGCTCGACGGCCGAAGCAGTGCCTGCTCGCCCGCAGGCCCTCGTTGAGGGAGACGGTTCTGGCCCTGCTGAAGGAGGAGTGGTCGCCGGAACAGATCGTCGGTCACCTGCGCCTGAACCACGGTGACGACCCGGCGATGAGGGTAAGACCACATCTCATTTGGGGTTGTCGTGGGTGAGCAGGTCCAGCTTGATGGCTCGGCGGTAGCAGATCACCGCGCAGGCCAGCTGGGCGAATGCCGTGAAGTGGGCGGCCTTGCGTTCGTAGCGG
>NZ_BAABBE010000067.1:0-15584 GCF_039537795.1 Lentzea roselyniae | reverse complement strand
ACAGCGCCGAAGATGCTCGACCTACCCGACACCGTCTGGATCAACCGGCCGGCCAACGACACCGATCAACACGCCGACACAGAAGCCGCCTAACACCCACTGGTCTCAATCACCTTGACAAATTCCGACATGGTCGCACGCTGTGTCAGTGCGGGCCGGGGCTGCCACTTGCTGTAGGCCCACCTGGTGCCACACGGGTGTGGCACCAGGACTCCTTGAGACTGGACGGGGACGTGCACTGTCGTGTTGCTCGACCTCAGGTAGCGCCCTGTGCTTGCTCTCACCCGTTCGGCCTCATTGTCATTTGCTATCTGAGCAGGCAGACTCCCTGCGGCTAGGTGGGTTCGCGTGTTGTCGGGGGACATGCGCGGATAGCGGGGGGCTTTACTTGACACGCGTCGGGGTGGCGCAGGACTTCGTCCTGCGCGTGTTCTTGTCGTTCGCGGTTGTGGTTGCGGTGTTGGTGGCGCCCGCGCGGGGTGGTGCGGCTGAGCCTGAGTGCGTGGATGCACAGCCGACGGCACCGGCGGCTGTGGAGATGGCATCGCGTTGTGGTCGCCGTGTGGAGATTCTTGCGTCGCGGTCGGAGTCGGAGCAGACGTTCGCGAAGCCCGGTGGTGGATACACGACTGAGCAGTCGGTGGAGCCGCGGTGGGCGCGCAAGGAGGACGGCTCGTGGACGCGGATCGACACAGAGCTTCGTCCTGCGGGCACGACGGTGAGACCTGTGGCGGCTGTGCTGCCTGTGGAGTTCTCGGCTGGGGGAACGGGGCCGGCGGCGCGGTTGCGTGACGGTGATCATGAGTTGTCGATCACGTGGCCGCTCGGGCCGTTGCCGGAGCCGGTGCTGTCTGGTTCGTCGGCCACCTACGCCGAAGTGCTGCCAGGCGTGGACCTGAAGCTCACTGCTTCGCCGAAGGGCTTCTCGGAGACTTTGGTGGTGAAGAACAGGGAGGCCGCGGACAACGAGAACCTGGCCAGGGTCACGTTCGGGTTCACGACGAACGGCGTCACCACGCATGCTGCAGGTGGTGGGCTTGAGGCAAAGGACGCGTCGGGCCGCGTCGTGTTCGCGTCGCCGACGCCGACGATGTGGGACTCGAGCGGTCAGGGAATACCTGGGGTCTCGGCGAAAGCGGTGTTCGACGAGCCGCGCCGGACGTCGACGATGCCGGTCAGTGTGGCGAATGGTGAGATCTCGGTTGTTCCGGACGCCGCGATGCTCAAGCACACGGCTACCCGATACCCGGTGATGATCGACCCTTCGTGGACCGGCCATGTGCGGGGCAACGAGTGGACATTGGTGTCCAGCAAGGAACCGGGCGACGCGTTCTGGCAAGGGCGCAACAGGCAGGGCTCCGACTACCTGTACAACTCCGGCGTCATCGGGGCCGCAGGTACTGGTCTCACCTGTGACTCGGTCTCGCAGACTGGTACGTGCCTAAGCCCTAAGTACAACGTCCGCTCGTACTTCCGGATGGACCTCTCGGCGGTCAAGGGCAAGTACATCACCGGCGCGTCGTTCCGCATCGAGCAGAAGTGGTCGTTCACCTGTAGCCCCAACTCCGACGCGACGGTGCGCGTGACGGACTGGTTCGACGGCACCACCACCTGGAACAAACAGCCGGGCTGGTTGTGGGGTGATCCGTGGGCCTCGACGAAGCCCGCCAACCGCAAGCACGGCGCGGAGCACGGCTGTGCCGGGCCCGGAGACGTCGAGTTCCCTCTTACCGGCGCGGTGGCCCACGGCGCGAGCCAGAACTGGGACTGGGTCAACGTCGTGCTGCACGTCGATGAGAGCACCGTGCAGTCCTGGAAGCGCTTCAACCCAGGGTCTGCAGTGCTGGCCATCGACTACAACTCCATCCCGAACACGCCGGACCAGCTCACCGCCGACGGCAAGGCGTGCGCGACCGGAGCCGGCCGTCCCGCAGTGCCGACCACGACCCCGACGATCCGTGGCCGTGTGAGCGACCCCGACGCCGCGGACACGATGAAGGCCCGGTTCGAGTGGCGGCGCATTCGTCCGGACACGAGTCTCGGTCCGATCTCGCAACTGGAGAGTTCCCCGTGGGCCAACGGCACCATTGCCGAACAGGCGGTGCCCAAGCCAGGCACTCTGCCCAACGGGGTGGTCGAGTGGTCCGACACTCTGGTCGGCACCGGTGACTGGGACAACGACGGTCGCCCCGACCTGCTGGTCCGGGACGTTGACGGGTACCTGTACCTGTTGCCGACCGTGGAGACTCCCGCCGGTCGGAGATCCGGTGACCGCGTGCAGATCAGCACAGGCTGGAACGGCTACACGATCGTCGGTATCGCGGACTGGGACAACGACGGCAAGCGGGACATCGTCGCGCGCGAGGACGCCACGGGCGTGCTCCTGCTCTATCCCGGCGAGGCCAAGCGGGGACCCTTGTCGATTCCGCCGGTCCAGATCGGAACCGGCTGGAACGGCTATACGTTCGCAGGCCTTGCCGACTACGACCGCGACGGCAAACAGGACGTGATCGCGCGAGACACCGCGAACGTGCTCTACCTGTACCCCGGTGAGGGCACACGCGCACCGCTGAGCGCGCAGCGGGTCTCGCTGGGCGGCGGCTGGGACAGGTTCTCCTACTACGGCGTCATCGACCGCACCGGTGATGGCAAGCCCGACATTTTCGCTGAACGCGACGGGTCCCTGTGGCTCTACTCGGGAAGTGGTACCCGCACGCCGCACACTGGCAACTACTCCAGCTTCGAGATCGGCAGAGGCTGGCAGGGCGCCATGGCCAGGACGATCGCCGACATCAACGGGGATGGCGCTCCTGATGTCGTCGCCATGACCTTGTGGTCGAGGGACTGGGGACTTTTTCCTGGCAAGGTCGGCACCGAGCCGATGGCCGACGCGTGGGTCATCGCGGGTCCGGGCATCACCACCGGCGACTACGCCTACCGCATGACGGCGTCCGATGGCTCGTTGTGGGGGCCGGCATCTGGCTGGTGCGAGTTCACCGTCGACACCACCGCTCCCGACGCGCCATCGTTCAGCTCCTCGGTCTACAAGACGTCTGGGTGCCCGGCCGAGGGCTGCGGCTCACTCGGCGTCGCAGACACCTTCACGTTCTCCAGCACCTCGGCCGACGTCGTGAAATATCGCTGGGGCTTCCACGACCAGCCCGCGACAGAGATCGCCGCGGGCACTTCAGCGCGCTGGACGCCTCCGTCGGTAGGCCCGAAGATTCTGGTCGTCGATGCCATCGACAAGGCAGGCAACTCGACCCGCGGGAAGTTCCAGTTCACGGTCACGGGCCCTAAACCCCATAAGGCGGAGTGGTTCGGCGGTGACGATCCGTCCGTCGACGGCACCGGGAACGGCCATGACCTGACGCTGACCGGGCTCGATCCTTCTCGTGTGGGCCGCACAGTGGGTGGGCAGATGTCCGTCGGGTTCAACGGCACCACTTCAGGCGGTGCTACGACCGCCAAGGTGCTCGACACGAGCAAGGGTTTCTCCGTTTCGGCGTGGGTCCGCCTGAGTAATGACACGGCGAGCCGCACGGTGGTGAGCCAGCAGGGTTCCGCGACCTCGGCGTTCCGGATCGGCTACGACTCGACTTCGCTCAAGTGGACCTTCTCCCTGGCGGAGAACGACACCGCGAGCGCGGCGCAGAAGACAGCTCTCTCCGACGCCCCAGCTGTGCAGGGCGTCTGGACGCACCTGACCGGCACTTATGACGATCTCAATCGTGAGATCCGCTTGTACGTCAATGGGGCATTGCAACGGCAGATCGCGCTGCTGGGTCCGGCTGCGGGTTTCAACGCCGGTGGTCAGGTGTGGATCGGTAAGGCGCTGCGCAACTCTGCGGCGGTGGAGCCGTGGCAGGGCGAGTTGGCCGAGGTCCGGGCGTGGGCTCGCACGATCACTCCGCAAGAGTCGCTGGGACTGGGTGACGCCAAGCTGAACGGCAGTGATGTGGGCTGGTGGCAGTTCAACGACGGAAGCGGTGACACCGCGGTCGACTCCTCGCCGTACGGACGTGACCTGACGCTGAATCTCGCTGGCGGAGCCAAGTGGGGACCGGCCGGTCCAAGTGACCCAGACGGCGCCAGCCTGGAGCTCAACGGCGCCAGCAGCTTCGCGAGCACCAACGACGCCGTGCTGAACACCGATCAGTCGTTCTCGGTCGATGTGTGGGCCAAGGTCAACGCAACAGGGACGCCTCGCACCGTCCTCGTGCAGCATGGTTCGTCCACCGTGGATCCTTTCGTACTGAAGTATGACGGTGCGCAGTGGAGCGCGGAGATGCCGAACTCTCCGGCCAGCCCGACGACCTGGTGGCGGGCCAAAGCCGACGCCAGTGCCGGCACGTGGACTCACCTCATAGCCGTCTACGACGCCACCGCTCGGACGCTCAAACTCAGCGCCGGCGTCCAGGGCGCTCCGGTCGCGCTGAAGAGCACCGTCGCCGGGGTCGTCGGCTGGGACTCGACGGGTGTGTTGTCGGTCGGCCGCAGCAGTGCGGGCGAGTACTTCAACGGCAACATCGACGATCTGAGGGTGTGGCAGGGCGTGCTCGCCGCCGCGCCTCTTGAATCGACGACGCGGAAGGGCTCGTCAATCTCCGGCGATCGCAACGACGAGATCATCTCGGTGTGGAACGACGGACGTGTCCACGCGTTCCTCAACGTCAACGGCGAGTACCCGTCCAACGCACAGCTGATCGGCTCGGGCTGGCCGAAGGACCGCACCTGGTTCGCCGACATCGACGGCGATGGCAAGTCTGAGATCATCGGCGTCGAGCCGGACGGGCGGATCAAGGCGTTCAAGAACGTCAACGGCATGAACGGATTCCCGTACGGCAACCAGATCTTCATCGGCTCGGCACCCGGTGACCCGAAGCGCATCAAGTTCGCTGACGTCGACGGTGACGGCAGGGATGACCGCATCTCGCTCGACGATGACGGCCGTGTTCGGGTGTACCGCAACCTGTTCGGCATGAACGAGCTCGGCCAGTCCACGGCGTTCTCGACCACACCTGTGATCGTGAAGGTCACGGGTGCCGCACCGGAGTCCGTTCGGTTCGCCGACATCGACGGTGACGGCAAGGCCGAGTTCATCACGGTGAACCCGGACGAACGTGCAACCGTGTGGGCTTACCGCAACCTCAGCGGTCTTGGCTACGGCACCTACGACACGCCGCAGGAGATCGGTTCAGGCTGGGCGTCTCAGCTGACGTTCTTCGCTGACATCACCGGCGACGGCAAGGCGGAGATCATCGGGCTCTGGCCGGACGGCAGGGTCTGGTCGTACACCAACCACAACGGCCTGACCTCCTTCCCCTACAGCGAATCCAAGTTGATTGCCACGGGCTGGTCCGATCCAGCCGGCATCTTCTTCAGCTAGTCCGCGGTCTTCCACCTCACTTCTGGAGTTGTGTCATGCCCACAGCCCTGCCAAGACGTGGCCTGGCCGTCGCACTGGTGGCGTCGCTGGTGACCACGGTCCTCTCCGCCACACCCCCGTCCGCGGTCGCCGCGCCCTACACCCCGCCGGTGCCGGCGAAAGAGCGGGTGATCAAGGGAAAGACTGCGGGCGCCGCGAAGAACGAGGACGTCCGCACGGGTAAGGCTTTCACCGCTGGCGCGCCGGTGTGGCCCAGGCCCACGGTCGCCGAGGTCCCTCTCGGGGCGTCGGCGTCGAAGGTCGTCGGAACCCCGCTGGCCGTGGCGGCCGCAGATGGCACTACCACGGAACGTGCCGCGAAACCGAAGGTCAGGATCGAGACGTTCGACCGCGAGAAGACCCGCAAGGCAGGTGTGGAAGGGCTGCTGTTCAAGGTTTCCGGCGGCTCGGCGAAGGTCGAGGTCGACTACTCCTCGTTCCGCTGGGCCTACGGCGCCGACTGGTCCTCTCGCCTGCGCCTGGTCGAGTTGCCCGAATGCGCGTTGAGCACGCCGGACAAGCCGGAGTGCGCGGCGAAGCCCGTCGGGTCGCGCAACGACACCGCCAAGAGCAAGGTGACGGCGACGCAGGCGAGCCCCGCCACGGCGACGTTCATGGCACTGACCGCGGGCACCTCCAGTGGCTCGGGCAGCTACAAGGCCACGAGCCTGTCGCCATCGGCGACGTGGGCCGCGGGCAGCAACACCGGTGGTTTCAGCTGGAACTACCCGCTGCGGATACCGCCGTCGCTGGGAGGCCCGACGCCGTCGCTGACGCTGGCCTACTCGTCGGCGAGCGTGGACGGGCGGATGGCGGCGTCGAACAACCAGCCGTCGTGGATCGGTGAGGGTTTCGACCTCGGCACGAACTTCATCGAACGCAAGTACATCGGTTGTGCGAGTGACATGGCTGATGGCGCGCGCAACACCACCGAGACCGGCGACATGTGCTGGCGCAACGAGAACGCCACGCTGTCGATGACCGGGCACGGCGGTGAGCTGATCAAGGAAGCCGGGGAGTCGAACCGGTGGCGTCTGCGCAATGACGACGGCACCCGTGTGGAGTTCCGGACCGGTGCGAACAACGGTGCGCGCAACGGTGAGCACTGGGTGGTGACGACCAAGGACGGGACGCAGTACTGGTTCGGCCGGGGGTCCCAGTCGGTGCTGAACGTGCCGGTGGCGGGTAATCACGCGGGTGAGCCGTGTGCGGCGGCGTTGTTCAAGGACTCGTTCTGCGCGCAGCCGTGGCGGTGGAACCTCGAGTACGTCGTGGACACCCACGACAACACCATGACGTACAGCTATGACAAGGAGACGAACAAGTACGGGCGCAACAGTTCCCGGACCGATGTCGTCGAGTACGACCGCGCGTCGGTGCTCAAGCAGATCGACTACGGAACCCGCGCCGATCGCACCGAGACCGCTCCGATGCAGGTGGTCCTCGAACCCGCGGACCGCTGCCTGGCCGACTGTGGAACGAAGGACGCCGCGCACTGGCCGGACACGCCGTGGGATCAGGAGTGCACCGGCAGCCCGTGCAACTACAGCTCTCCGACGTTCTGGGGAACCAAGCGGCTGGCTGCGGTGACCACAAAGGTGGGCGGGAACGCGGTCGAGAAATGGACGTTGACGCACTCGTTCCCCGATCCCGGTGACGGTACGCGCGCTGGTCTGTGGCTGGATAAGATCTCGCGCGCGGGCCTGGTGGGGCAGCAGACCACGGTGCCGGACGTGCGTTTCCTGGGCATCCAGCTGAGCAACCGCGTCGACACGCACTCCGACCAGTTGGCGGCGATGAAGTGGTGGCGCCTGAAGACGATCTTCACCGAGAGCGGCGGCAAGATCGACGTCACGTACTCCGCGCCGGACTGCGTGCCGGGCTCGCGGATGCCGGCTGTGAACGCGTTGCAGGACAACAAGCTGCGCTGCTATCCGGTGCGGTGGACGCCGCCTGGTGATCTGACGCCGATCTGGGACTTCTTCCACAAGTACGTCGTGGACAGCATGACCGAGTCGGACCTGACCGGCGGTTCGGTGCGGGTGCTCACTCAGTACGAGTACCTCGGTGACCCGGCCTGGCACTACACCGACGACGACGGGTTCGTGAAGGCCGAGGACAAGACGTGGTCGATGTGGCGTGGCTACGGCGCGGTCAGGACACGTCTGGGCGATCCTGGTGAGCAGACGCTGACCGAACGCCGCTACTTCCGCGGCATGCACGGCGACAAGATGCCGTCGGGCACGCGAGAGGAGACGCTTCCCGCGATCAGCGTGGGCAACGTCGAGTCGGTGAACGACGAGGACGCCTTCGCCGGCCTGCTGCGTGAGGAGATCATCTACAACGGACCTGGCGGCGCCGAGGTGTCGGCGACGGTCACCGGCCCGTGGCGGTCGGAGCCGACGGCGACCCGCACGATCAACGGTGTCACCGTCGACGCCCGGTACGTCCAGTCCGCGAGAAAGCACACGCGCGTCGCTCTCGACAGCGGCCGGGGCTTCCGCACCACCACCCAGGTCACCGACTTCGACCAGACCTACGGCCAGGCGACGCAGACAGAGGACCGTGGCGACGACGCGGTAACCGGTGACGAGAAGTGCGTTCTGATCGACTACGTGCGCAACACGTCGGCCTGGGTGACGGACAAGGTGTCGCGCAAACGCGACTACCTGGTCGACTGCGCGAAGGCCAAGCCAGGCACCGATCTGCAGGACAGCGACATCGCGGGAGACCTCAAGAACTACTACGACGGCCAGGGACACGGCGTCGCGCCGACCAAGGGTGATCCCACCAGGTCTGACACCCTCAAGTCCTACGCCAACGCCACCCCGGCCTACCTGACCGAGTCATCGACCGAACGCGACGTCTACGGCAGGGTCACGAAGCTGACCGATCCCAAGGGAACCCTGAGCACGGCGTACACGCCCGCACTGGGCGGGCCGGTCACGGAGATCGCCACGACCAACACGCTGGGCTGGGCCACGAAGACCGCCGTGGAACCCGCGTGGGGCTCGCCGGTGTCGACAACGGATCCCAACGACCAGAAGGCGTTCATCGAGTATGACGGCCTCGGCCGCACGACGGCGGTCTGGAAGCCCGGCCAGGAGAAGGCAGGGCGTCCCGCGTACAAGAAGTTCACCTACCTGGAGCGCATCGACCAGCCGTCGGTCGTGACGTCGAGCGTGATGATCAATGGGCAGTACGTCGCGTCGCGTGAGTTCTACGACGGGTTGCTCAGGCCGCGTCAGACGCAGCAGCCGAACGCCTCGGGCGGCACGTCGAGCACTGTCGTCACGGACATCCACTACGACTCGGCGGGTCGCGCGAAGAGGGCGAACAACGCCTACGAAGCAAGCGTGGCTCCAAGCGATTCGTTGTTCGTGCCGACCGACACCATTCTGGCGGCGACCACGACGCAGTACGACGGCGCCGGTCGCGAAATCATCAGCGTGCTGAAGAAGAACGCGCCCGTCGCCAGCCCCGGTGGCGACGAGCTGTTCCGCACGACCACCTACTACGCGGGCGACCGCACGGACACCACGCCGCCCGCGGGTGGTGTGGTGACGTCGACTCTGCTCGACGCGCAGGGCCGCAAGTCGGAGCTGCGCCAGTACCACGCGGGCGTGGTAGCCGGCGCCGCGACAGGTTTCGACGCGACCAAGTACACCTATGACCGCAAGGGCCAGCTGACCGAGGTCGCGCACCCGTCGGGCAAGAAGTGGCAGTACTCCTACGACACGCGTGGCCGTCAGACCGTGACGGTCGACCCGGACAAGGGCAGGACCGAGTCGTCCTACGATGACGCGGACCAGCTGGTGTCCACAAAGGATGCCCGCGGCCAGGTCCTCGCGCACACCTACGACGCATTGGGTCGCAAGACGAGCACCCGCGACGACTCGCCCACCGGTCCGGCGCGGCTGGAGTGGTTCTACGACCTGCTCGCCAGCGGCATCTCGATCAAGGGCGCCCAGGTGAAGTCGGTGCGCCACGACGCACTCGGCGACTACGTCACCGAGCACAAGCGCATGCGGCCATGGGACTTCCAGCCTACGTCGACCGACATCACGATCCCGGCGGGGGAGACGGGCCTGGGCGGCACCTACAACTACGTCTACAGCTACAACGGTGACGCACAACTCCTGAGTACCCGCATCCCGGCGGTGGGTGATCTCAAGGTCGAGACGCTGCAGTACGAGTACGACGCGCTGGGCAAGCCCAAGAACCAGTCGTCCGGCTACGGGACCACACCGCTGACCGGTCTGGTCACCTCGACCACCTACACGCCCCTCGGTGAGCTGGCGACCTACGAACTGCGCAACGGTGACAGCGCCGGCGCCAACTGGGTCAGCGTCCTGCGCGACTACGACGACTACACCCGCCGCCTCACCCAGATCTGGACCACGAAGCTGACCGGTCCGACCGATGTCGCCAACGTGTCGTACAGCCACGACTGGGCTGGCAACGTCACCAAGGTCTCAGACTCGGTCAGCGCGGACACGCAGTGCTTCCGCGCCGACCACCTGCGCCGCCTGACCGAGGCGTGGACCCCAGCCTCCGGCAACTGCGCGCCCGACCCGACCGTCGCCGGACTGGGCGGACCGTCGAAGTACTGGCAGTCCTACACCTACAACGTCGCCGGCGACCGCACGAAACTGGTGGAGCACGGCACCACCGCAGGCGACCGCACCACCGACTACACGCTGACACCCGGCAAGCACAGCGTCGCCAAGACGGTGACGACGGACAACGCGGGCAGCCGCCAAGCGACCTACACCTACGACAACGCAGGCAACACCCTCACCCGCCCCTCACCAGGCGGCGCCACCCAGACGATGACGTGGGACCGCGAAGGCCACGTCGCCGCCACGACCGACGAAACGGGCCAGTCGTCGTACGTCTACGACGCGAACGGCAACCGCCTGGTCCGCCGAGACCCGGCAGGCCGCACCCTGTACCTGCCCGGCCAGGAACTGCGCTACGCCACCCCGGCTGCCACGAAGAGCGCCACGCGGTACTACGCGCACGCGGGCCAGAGCATCGCGATGCGCACATCCACTGGCATCACGTGGATGACGTCCGACCAGCACGGCACCGCGCAGAACACCATCACCGCCTCCAGTCAGACGGTGAGCACCCGCCGCACCACGCCGTTCGGCGAGGTTCGCGGCAACACGGGAATCTGGCCGGCCAAGCTGGACAAGGGGTTCGTGGGCGGCACGCTCGACAACACGGGCCTGACGCACATCGGCGCCCGCGAGTACGACCCGAAGCTCGGCCGGTTCATCTCGGTCGACCCGATCATGGACCTCGCAGACCCGCGGCAGTGGAACGCCTACGTCTACGCCAACAACAGCCCGGTCACGTTCAGCGATCCGACCGGCCTGTACTGCGACTCCTGCAACTTCTACGAAGTGACCAAAGGTGAGAGCTCCGACGCAGGTGACTGGGTCGGGTGTGGCTACTCGACCAACGGCCTGTGCGGACCAACGGGAAGCGGCGTCTCCGAACAGGACCACCAGCAAGAGCAACAGCAGCAGTACGAGTGGGCATCCGGCACCGGCGACGGGTCGAACCAACCGATCATCTACGGCCACCGGCTCCCCACCGCCGAGGAGATGAAACGAGGACCGATCTTTGGCGCACAGGTGATGATGGCACCGGGCGAAACCTACGCGGACGCGGTCAAGAACTGGGCCACGTACCTCTGCCGCAGCAGCAACCCCGGCGCCGGGTTCTGCGAGTGGTCCGAAACCGTGGGCAACAAGCCGGCGAACGGCTGGGACGCCGTATTCGTCATCCTCGGCGCGGTCGGACTCGCCGCTGGTGGTGTGGGCGGATCGGCGGCGAAGCAAGCCGCCACGTCGTCGAAGGGCACAAGCTCGCTGGGGAACGCCATCAAGGCAGCGGAAGGTTGTAACAGCTTCACCGGCGACACACAGGTGCTGATGGCCGACGACACGACCAAACGCATCGACGAGATCCAGCTCGGAGATCAGGTACTCGCTGCGGACCCGGAGACGGGCACGTCAGGAGCACGGGAAGTGGAGGCGACGATCATCGGTGAGGGAGTCAAGTTCCTCGTCGAGATCGTGACCGCTGACGGCGCGATCACCGCGACGGACGGGCATCCGTTCTGGCTGCCGGGAGAGCAGCGCTGGGTGGACGCCAAGGACTTGCGAGAAGGATCTGACTTGCAGACCTCGACCGGTGGACGGCTACGGGTCGTCGCGACCAAGATCTGGGTCGGTGTCAAGCGAGTCCACAACCTGACTGTCGAGGGCATCCACACCTATTTTGTTAGGCTGGGCTCGCAGAATGTCCTCGTGCACAACACCGGCCCCTGCGCGGATCTGGGGCCTGCCTGGAAGGCGGCGCCGGCGTCGAGCATTCCGTGCAGCACGGGATGCGAGAAAGTCGCCGCGGGGATTCAGGCTAAGATCGGTGGAGAGGTCAAGACGATTCAGGTCGATCCAGGAAGGCGATTCCAACTCGGGCCTTATCGCGGACAGGACAGTGGCTGGTTCTCGCACACCGTGGTCGTTCGAGAGGGCAGGGTTTATGACGGGTTTAGTCCGCGAACAGGAGTGCCCGTGGACGAGTACAAGAAGCTCTTCGACTATCACGACGTGATCGACTTCGGATTCTGAGGGATCATGGATTACGTAGAGACATTCAGGATGGCTCGTGACCGCCCCAGGATGCTTGGCTTAGATGGTTCTTTCGTGGCGGCTGCCGCGTTTGTGAACGGCTGCGATGCCGGTAATTCTTGGCGGCTTCTCGACGGGTTCGGCGAGTGGTTGGCCGCCGGTTTGGGAGACGGTGCGAACCTGAGCTGGCAGGCGCTGGTGGTGAGGCACTCCTTGCCGGGCGGTTCGCCGAATTCGCCCGCGGAACTGGTGTTGGGGGAGCAGGAGAATTCAGTTGTGGTCGCCAGGCTGTTCGAACTGCTCGAAGAATTCTGGGATGTGAGACAGAAGAGAGGGCTGGCTGAGATATTCGCGCAGTATACGAAGGTCTTTGGTTGAGTTTTGGAAGGCGGGCGCCTCTGCGGAGGAGCCCGCCTTCTGCGTTTAAGTCGCTTGAGCGTCGTTCGACACCGTGATGGCTCGGACCGTGGCACGCTACCCGTCATCGTCCAGTCGCTTTCAACGGGCAGCACGACCTGAACCGTGTGTCGCCCCGGCTATGTACGGCGCGTCCAGCTGACCGTCGATCAGCCAGTAGTGCTCCAGGCACGGGCGCACGTGCCTGGCGAAAGAGTGGATCTTGGATGGCTGGAGCAACGGTTGCCAACGCACTTGACCCGACGTCAAGTGCGTTGCAGTCAAGTGCGCCGAACTGCGGCCAACGCATCTGTCTATGCAGGTCAGCGGCTCGTGAACCCGTATCTGGGGGTCAAGGGGTCGCAGGTTCAAATCCTGTCGTCCCGACGGTCTGAATCAGCCCGCTGATTCTGAGTGAAAGCCCAGGTCAGCGGGCTTTTTTATGCGCTCGAAACGATCTCCGCTTGATCATCAATTTCATGATCAACAGGCGAATGAAGGAGCGAAACTGGAGCCGCTGGCTCCTTCGTTTTGACTAAGCGCAAATGGGGTCGCCACGAACGGGTGAACTTGCTGAACTGTGCTGAACAAGCGTCAACCTATGCGAACCGATGTCATCGGTATCCAACGGGCTTGGTGGTGTCCTGCTGTGACGGGCAGTGACCGGCCTGTCTCCTGGAGCCGCGACTGTGCCCAAACTGCGTCGTGCTGACCTGAACCGCAGCGACTATCTCGCAAGACAGCTCAGGTGCGCTGTGCTTCGCCGGCAAGCGTGGCAGGCCATCGTCTACTTCGATCTGCTTGCCAGCGCCGGACCTCGCTGCGCCAAGTGATCAAGTGGCAGCGCTGCTTTGCCGAGATGTGCGCAGGTTCGAATCCCCGGCGGGAGTACCAAAGGATGGGAACAGGGCTGAACAGCGGTTTTACACCGGCAGCCTGGTGGTCGAGTCATCGTTTGGGCTTTCTGCGGATGAGTAACCCCCATGTGGGGGGATCGCACAGTCCTGCCCCCACGCGGGTAGGTAATGAGTTCTGGGGGCGCGCACACCTTGCAGCACAGCGGATGTGCGCGGCGCCGTCCGCTGCTGGAGCCGTAGCGTCAGCCAGCACCAACTGGTAGGCGCTCTCACGGCCGAGGTGGGGATGCCTACCGCTACGGTCGACTTGTCCGGTGACGACCGCATGGGGGCTGCATCAGGTCGCTCGCGCGGCGTTGAGGTTCGAGCGGATGATCCTGGTAGCGGGTGGTCGGGGCCTCCTTGGGTCAGCTGCTCGCCGAGGTGGGTCTCCAACTCCCCGCCCTGCTGCCTGTACAGGCCCTGGTCTTCGACCTCACCGCCGTCCAGGCCGTTCGCCGATGCCGTCAGCCGAGGTAGGGCCTGTCCTCCGAGATCAGGGCACCACCACGTCCAGGCGGACGTCGGTCAGTTCCTCTCTCAGGTCGCGGGCCGGGCTGAGGTTGAAGACGGGAACTCCGTCCCTGCCGAAGTGGACCCGGTGCATGGCGGAGGAGACCACGTCGTGACGCACGGGCGAGGGAATCGCGTGGTAGCACATCCAGGTGTTGCCGTCGTAGTCGGTGAAGAGGGAGTTGTGCCCGGCACCGTAGAGCCCTTCCACCGACCGGTAGTTCACGACCGGCGTGATCGCCTTGGACCACGCGGAAGCATCCAGGTAGTCGCCGCCTCGGGGAATGCTCAGCAATCCGATGGAGTAGGTGTAGCCCCTGGAGTCTCCACCGGAGTACGTGATGTACACGGTCTCGTCGGTCAGCAACGGGTACGGGCCCTCGTTGTTGATCGTCCCGTGCAGGTTCTCCCAGCCGTACAGCGGGCGCGTCAGCACCACCGGTTCGCTGACAAGACGAGTGGGATCAGCCGCGGTCGTCTCCGCGATGCAGACCATGCTGCCCGAGTCCGTCGGCGAGTCCAGACCTGTCCGGGACGACCAGACGAGGAAGCACCTCTCGTCAGCTGTGAAGTAGGTTATGTCCAGCGTGATGGTGCCACTGTCGCCCAAGTAGGAGCCGTCGGCCTTCCGGACCCGTACGGGGGTCTCCCAGCTGTCGGCCTTCATGATGTCGTGCCCCTTCTTGAGTCGCATCATGTGGCACTGCGGCGCCCATTCGGTGCCGCTGACCGCGAACAAGATGTAGAGGTCGTCGCCGATCCGGTGGAACTCGGGGGCCCAGAAGGTCTGCACGAAGCCCTTGCTCTCGTCCACGTCGAGGATCACCTGCTCGCGGAACCCGTCGTCGAACAAGCCGTTGATCGTCTCGGACTCCCGGACGTAGAAGCCGATGTCGTCGACGTTGTCGTTGGTCGCGATGTAGTAGTACTTCCCTTCCCAGGGAAGGATCACCGGGTCCGCGTACCCGCGCGCCAAGGGGAAGGGGTGAACGGGAGTCTGCACCGTGCCGGAAACCCGGTAGGTTCCCGGCAGCGAGAAGTCCACCGCACTGGTGTCCCAGGCGACAGGCTTGTCGGCCGTGGAGCCGTCGGAGTAGACGGCTGTCGCTTTCACCGCGGCCAGTTCCGACGGGCAGGACGCGACGATGGTCTCGGGGACACGGATTTCCGTGTGCGTCAAGGGCGTCCACCGGTTCCGAACGGCTTGCGCGATCGACGGTTCCACCGCGAGCACGTTTCCCGGGTTGATGTCCGTCAGGTTGCAGGGGTCCGCAACCAGCGGGAACCGGGATGCCGGCCGAGGCCACCCCTTTGATCCTCCTCCTGCGAGGTCGACAACCTGGTTCACGTACGTGTTTCCGTCGGCGTCCCGCCACAGAAACTCGTACGTGCCGACCGTCTCGTCGTACTGACACGTGACGGCATCGACGTGCACGTAGTTGTGCAACCGAAGGAGTCCCAGGGATCGGAACTCCGTCAGATCGGTCGACGTCCACACCAGGACACAGCCACGGCTTTCCTCGTCCTGCGCTCCCCGGGGTGCGACACGGACGGCGGCCAGCCCGAACCCGCCTTCTGGGTCTGTCAAACGAGCGGTGTAACTCGGGTTGAAGGAAACTACTTGCGTCCGGCGGCCAGGCGGCCGTCGAAGGCGATCTCGAACGCGTTCAGGGCGGGTTTCCAGCGCATCGTCCAGCGTGCGCG
>NZ_BAABBE010000066.1:0-15868 GCF_039537795.1 Lentzea roselyniae | reverse complement strand
ACCAGCACGTACAGTGCGGTAAGGAGGGTGTTCAGGTCTTTCGTCACACATTGATCTTGAACACCCTCCTCCCATGCCCCGGCACCGGGCCGACTTCACCCGAACTTCACGGAATCAGTCATCTAGCGTCGAGGCCCATGGCTGACACCACGGTGCTGCGGGACGGTCTTCACTTCGGAGAGGGACCGCGACGCGGCCCCGACGGTCGCCTCTACTACTCCGACTTCTACGCGGGCGAGGTGCACGCGCTCGACCTCGCGACCGGTGACGACGAGGTCGTCGTCGCCTTCGACGGTCAACCGTCCGGACTCGGCTGGCTGCCCGACGGACGCATGCTCGTCGTGTCCATGCTCCACCGCACCGTGCGCCGCCTCGAGGGCGATGACCTGGTCCTGCACGCCGATATATCGGATATCGCGACCTTCCACACCAACGACATGCTCGTCGACGGCGAGGGCCGCGCGTACGTCGGCAACTTCGGCTTCGACCTGCACGGCCTGATCGACGAGGTCGGCATCCCGCGACTGCTCGAACCGGACTTCGACCCGCAGGGCGCCGCGCTCGCACTCGTCCAGCCCGACGGCTCCGTCAGCGTCGTCGCCGAGGACCTCAAGTTCCCCAACGGCATGGCCCTGCTGCCCGACCCGACGGGCGAGTCGGAGAGCGGCAACATATTGGTCGTCGCCGAGACCGTTGCATTCCAACTCACTTCGTTTTCGGTCGACCGCAACGGATCGTTGCAAAACCGCAGGGTGTGGGCCGAAGTGAAGGAGTTCGGCATCGCGCCGGACGGGATCGCGGGCGACGGCGACGGGGTGTGGGTGGCGCCGGCGTTGCAGGCGGCGGCGTTCCGGGTGACCGAGGGCGGCAAGATCACGCACCGGGTCGAGACGACGCAGACGTGCTTCGCCGTCGCGGTCGTCGGCGACAAGCTCGTGTGCCTGACGGCGCCGGACTCGCATCCGAACGTGGTCAAGCCCGAGCGGCTCGGAAAGATCGAGGTCTGCGAACTCAGCTGATATATCGGATGCGATATATCAGGCCAAGGCGTCCCACCAGGACTTGTCGAGTTCACCGCGCGCGACGAGCACGGCGGGTCCGGTGAGCGTCGACGTCGTCGGCTCGATCGTCACGAACACCTGGCCGCCGAGGACGTCGACGGTGGCGGAGCCGGTCGTCTGGCCCTGGCCGGCGAGCCACGACGCGACGGACGCGACGGTGCCGGTGCCGCAGGAACGGGTCTCGCCTACGCCACGCTCGTAGACGCGCATGCGCAGGGCGTCCTGGCCGATCACGTTGACCAGCTCGACGTTGACGCCGTGCGGGAACATCACCGGATCGAAGCCGGGAGGCACGGTGAGGTCGAAGCCTTCGACCGGGGTCTCGGTGACGCACGCCAGGTGCGGGTTGCCGACGTCGACCGCGAAGCCGCCGATGCCCTGGCCGTCGACAGCGGCGATGGACGTGCCGGTGACCCGCGCGGGCCCCATGTCGTTCGTGACGGAGCCGTCCGGGTGCGTGATGACGGTCTTGTCCCCCGCCCGCGTGCCCACCACGAACTCGCCCTGCGGCTGGTGGCCCGCGTCGACGAGGTAGCGGGCGAAGACGCGCAGGCCGTTGCCGCACATCTCGGCGATGGAGCCGTCGGCGTTGCGGTAGTCCATGAACCACTTGCCCTCGGAGCGCACGACGCGCAGCACGCCATCCGCGCCCAGGCCGCGCTGCCGGTCGCACAGCGCCTGGACGCGCGCCACCGTCAGGTCCAGCTGGTCATCGAGGTCGGGCAGGATGACGAAGTCGTTCTCCGTGCCGTGCCCCTTCACGAACTCCACGGGACCAGGTTACCGGCGGCTTCGACGAGATCTGGCCTGGCACCGTCCAACCAGGTGATGCGCTGGTCACGCCGGAACCACGAACGCTGCCTGCGCACGAACCGGCGGGTGGCGCGTTTCGTCTCCTCCGCGGCGAAGTCGATCGTGCACGCTCCGTCCATTGCGGACAGCACCTGCTGGTAGCCCAGCGCCCGCGAGGCGGTCTTGCCGTCGCGCAGGCCGAGCTTCACCAGCGCGCGCACCTCGTCCTCCAGACCAGCCGCGAACATCATGTCCACGCGCAGATCGACGCGCGTGTCCAGTTCGGACACCTCGCGGTCGACACCGATCTGGACGGTGCCGTAGCGCGCGGGACCGGGCTTGGGGAGGTTCGCGGAGAACGGTTGCCCCGTCAGCTCGATGACCTCCAGGGCGCGCACGATGCGACGGCCGTTCGAAGGCAGGATGGCGATCGCCGCGGCCGGATCGAGCTCCTGCAGGCGCCGGTGCAACGCCTCCGGGCCGACAGCGCTGAGCTCCGCCTCGTAACGCTCGCGCACGGCGTCATCGGTACCGGGAAACTTCAGGTCGTCGAGCACGGCCTGCACGTACAGGCCGGATCCTCCGACGAGGATCGGCGGGCGACCGGAAGCGAGCAGGCGTTCGACGACAGCCCGCGTCTCGCGCTGGTAGGCCGCGACGGACGCGGTCTCGGTGACGTCGAGGACGTCGAGCATGTGGTGCGGGATGCCGCGGCGTTCGGCGAGCGTCATCTTGGCGGTGCCGATGTCCATGCCGCGGTAGAGCTGCATGGCGTCCGCGTTGACGACCTCTCCCCCGAACCGTTCCGCGAGCGCGACGGCCAGGTCGGACTTGCCGGTCGCGGTGGGTCCGACAACAGCGATGGGCGTGATCACGGGCGCTCCCAGACTGCGACGTGGTAGCCCACGCCGAACGGTGCGAAGAACTCGGCGCTCGCGCAGCGCCACGGACCGGGCACGCCGGCGAGGACCTGCCACGCCGCGCGGCCCTGCGCACCCAGCTCGCGGGCGAGTTCGGGGTCGAGGTCGAGCAGGCCGTCCACATCGGCGGCGGCCAGCAGATCGTGCACGTGCGAGTCGAAAGGCCCCGAACGCTCGTCGTTGGAACCTGGCGAACGCAAGCCGTGTCGTGTGGAACCGTCACCGAGAATCAGCAGGCCGGCGTCCTCGGAAGCGAGTTGTTGTCCAAACGAGACACATTCGGAAGGCGGCACGTCCGGGGGCACGAGTTCAATGCGTGACACCTCGGCTGCGCAGTGTTCGCGAAGCCACGCGGTGATTAGCACAGGCAACGGAATTCGCGGGTCCGGACGCAGGTCACCGCCGAGTGACACCACCACATCGACCCCATAACCGAGAAAAGTTCCCGACAGCGGGGGCACGATCGTCGCGGGGCCGCTGTCGTCGACCGCGACAGCAACCCACGGACCTGGCAGTTTCCCTGCTGCGGCAAGGGTTGCGGCCCGCACGGGCTCGGTTTCCGCGGTGGCTCCCGCGACCAGTTCTGGCACCAGAAGCGGCGGGTGCGGCACCACCGCGGCACGGGTGATCACGACGAATGAGGCTACCTATCGTGGACTCCCAGTACCGAGTCGAGCTCTGACCTGTTTGAATGCGCGCGGGGAACTGGGGACGGGAGACCCTCCAGCGCCCGTATTGCATCGGCCCCGCCAGTGGCGGGGCGCCCGTGGCAGGCACGGGCGTCAGATGGGAGGAACCGGCGATGTCGGAGCAGGACAGCACACCGGAGGCCGTGGCGGAGACCGCCCCAGCCGAGGGTGGAGTCGAGGAAACGCCGAAGGAGACCGCGCAGGCGACGCCTCCGGCCGTCCCCGTGGCGTCGGACCACCCTGACCGCTGGGGGCGCGTGGACGCCGACGGCACCGTGTACGTGAAGACCGCGGACGGCGAACGCGCCGTCGGGTCGTGGCAGGCCGGCGAGCCGGTCGAGGGCCTCGCGCACTTCGCGCGGCGGTTCGACGACCTGCGCACCGAGGTCGAGCTGCTCGTGACGCGGCTCCAGTCGGGTGCCGGCGACCCGAAGCACGCACTGACCAGCGCGAAGCACGTCAAGGAGCAGCTCGCGGAAGCCGCCGTGGTCGGCGACCTCGCGGCGCTCGCCAGGCGAGTCGACTTCGTGCTGCAGCAGGCCGAGGCGGGCATGGAGAAGGCGAAGGAGGCCAAGGAGGCCGCCCGAGCCCAGTCCGTCGCGCGCAAGCAGGCGCTCGTCGACGAGGCCGAGTCGATCGCGAACGAGTCGACCCAGTGGAAGGTCGCGGGCGACCGGCTGCGCGCGATCCTCGACGAGTGGAAGACCATCCGCGGCGTCGACCGCAAGACCGACGAGCAGCTGTGGCGCCGGTTCTCGAAGGCGCGCGACGCGTTCAACCGCCGTCGTGGCTCGCACTTCGCCGACCTCGACCGCCAGCGCTCGGTGGCGAAGGCCTCCAAGCAGGCGCTCGTCGAGGAAGCCGAGAAGCTCGTCGACTCCGACGACTGGGGCCCCACGGCCGGTCGCTACAAGGAGCTGATGGTCGAGTGGAAGGCCGCCGGGCGTGCGCCCAAGGAGGCCGACGACGCGCTGTGGCAGCGGTTCCGCGCCGCGCAGGACGCGTTCTTCCAGAAGCGTTCCGAGGCCTTCAGCGAGCGTGACGCCGAGTTCGCGGCGAACGCGAAGCTGAAGGAGGAGCTGCTCGCCGAGGCCGAGACGATCGACCCGTCGTCCGACCTCGAGTCGGCGCGTCAGCAGCTCTACAAGATCCAGGAGCGCTGGGACGCGATCGGCAAGGTTCCGCGCGAGCGCATCCGCGAGCTCGAGGGCAAGCTGCGGGCGATCGAGGAGAGGGTCCGCGGCGCGGTCGACGCGCAGTGGCGCCGTTCCGACCCCGAGGCCGAGGCCCGCGTGGCGCAGTTCCGCGAGCGCGTGGAGCAGTTCGAGGCGCAGGCCGCGAAGGCCCGTGCCGCGGGCGACAAGCGCCGCACGGAGCAGGCCGAGGCCCAGGCCGCGCAGTGGCGCGAGTGGCTCGCCGCCGCCGAGCAGGCGCTGGCGACCCGCTAGTTCCGACGAACGAAGGCCCCCTCCTCAGAGGGGGCCTTCGTCATGTCAGAGTTGCGGCGGACGCGAGGCCGCGATCCTGACCCACTTCACCAGCAGGACGATCACCGCGATCACGGCGATGATCAGACCGATGCCAGGGCCCGGCCCGATCGTCTTGTTGCTCGTGGTCGTCTGCTGCGTCCAGATCGACAGCACACCGGTGACCGAGCCCGCGAACAGTCCCAGTGAGCACACCCACGCCAGGCCCCAGCGGCGGACCGCGAGCGTGACGCCGGAGCCGAGCACGCCGATGCCGAACGCGAAGAACGAGAACAGCCGCGGCACCAAGCCCGCCGACTCACCGAGCAGCACGTTCAGGCCCGTGTCGTCGCCGACCCACGGCAGGATCAGCGACACCAGCAACGCCAGCACGGCGATCGAGATCGTGAGCGCGCCGGTGCCGGGATCGATGCGCCGGGCCGCCTGCTGTTCCACCGCGTCGATCTCCTTGCGCAGGAATTCCTCGTCGCTCACTGGGCAGCGCACCCCGACACGGCGGGCAGCGGCGCCGGAGCGCCGAACGACGGCAGACCGAGGCCGACGCCCGCGGTCTTGGGCTTGATGCCCGCCTCGGAGCGGTCACCCGCCTTGGTGCGGCGCCACGTCAGCGGTTCGCCGTCCGCGACGAGGTAGTGCGGGGCGGCGTACGTGACGACGGTCTCCACGACGTCGCCAGGACGCGGGGCCGTGGCACCGGGCGTGAAGTGCACGAGGCGTCCGTCGCGCGCGCGGCCGCTCATGCGATGCGTCTCGGCGTCGCGCTTGCCCTCGCCGGTCGCGACGAGGACCTCGACGATGCGGCCGACCTGCTCGATGTTCAACGAGTGCGTCATCTCGTTCTGCAGCGCTACGAGACGGTCGAAGCGTTCCTGCACGACGGCCTTCGGCAGCTGGTCGGGCAGCTCGGCGGCCGGGGTCCCTGGACGCTTGGAGTACTGGAACGTGAACGCCGAGGAGAACCGCGCCTGGCGCACCACGTCGAGCGTGCCCTGGAAGTCCTCTTCGGTCTCGCCGGGGAAGCCCACGATGATGTCCGTCGTGATCGCCGCGTCCGGCATCGCGGCGCGGACCTTGTCGATGATGCCGAGGTACTTCTCGGTGCGGTACGAGCGGCGCATCGCCTTGAGCATGCGGTCCGAACCTGACTGCAACGGCATGTGCAGCTGATGGCACACGCTCGGTGTCTCGGCCATGGCGGCGATGACGTCGTCGGTGAAGTCCTTGGGGTGCGGCGAGGTGAAGCGCACGCGCTCAAGGCCCTCGATGCCACCGCAGGCGCGCAGCAGCTTGCCGAACGCGAACCTGTCGCCGAACTCGACGCCGTAGGAGTTGACGTTCTGACCCAGCAACGTCACCTCCAGCACGCCCTCCGCGACGAGTGCCTCGACCTCGGCGAGCACGTCGCCGGGGCGGCGGTCCTTCTCCTTGCCGCGCAGGGACGGCACGATGCAGAACGTGCAGGTGTTGTTGCAGCCCACCGAGATCGACACCCAGCCCGAGTAGGCGGAGTCGCGGGTGGCGGGCAGCGACGAGGGGAACGTCTCCAGCGCCTCGAGGATCTCGACCTGCGCCTCCTCGTTGTGGCGCGCGCGTTCGAGCAGCACCGGCAACGAGCCGATGTTGTGCGTGCCGAACACGACGTCGACCCACGGGGCGCGGCGGACGATCTCGCTGCGGTCCTTCTGCGCGAGGCAGCCGCCGACGGCGATCTGCATGCTGGGCTTCGCTGCCTTCTGCGGCGCGAGGTGGCCGAGGGTGCCGTAGAGCTTGTTGTCGGCGTTCTCACGGACCGCACAGGTGTTGAAGACGACGACGTCGGCCTGCTCGTCCTCGGCGGCCCGCGCGTAGCCAGCGTCCTCCAGTAGACCGGCGAGCCGCTCGGAGTCGTGCACGTTCATCTGACAACCGAACGTGCGGATCTGGTAACTGCGGGTCACTGCAACCAACCTTTCGTCGGGTGCAAGCGTAGAACGCCCGCGTGGCACGATGCGCAGGTGCTGGGACGAGTGCATGTCGCCGTGAGCCTGCTGACCGCCGCAACGGTCCTGACGGGCTGTGGCAGCACGGTGGAGAACATCAAGATCACGATGGCCACCGGCAGCGAGGGCGGCGTCTACTACCGGCTCGGCAACGGCCTCGCGGACATCTGGAGCGGGCGTCTCGGCATCGCGCGACCCCAGGTCGTGGCCACGGTCGGGTCCAAGGACAACGTCACCCGGCTGGTCAACAACCAGGCCCAGGTCGGCTTCTCGCAGGCGGACGCGCTCGAGGAGGTCGAGGGCTCCTCCCGGTTGCGCGCGCTGGCCCGCATGCACGACGACTACCTGCAGGTCATCGTTCGCGCCGACCTGCCGGTGACGAAGCTCAGCGAGCTGTCCGGGCTCCGCGTGTCGATCGGCGCGGAGGAGTCGGGCGTCGAGATCATCGCGAGCCGCCTGCTGAAGTCCAGGAACGTCACGCCGCAGACGCAGAACCTCGGTCTCGAGGAATCAGCCAAGTGGATGCGCGAGGGCAAGCTCGACGCGTTCTTCTGGTCCGGCGGGTTGCCGACGACGCGCATCACGCAGCTGACCAAAGAGCTCGGGGTCCGGATGCTCGACCTCAAGGACGAGCTGCCGTCATTCCGCGAGCAATATCCCGTGTACGGGTCCGCGACGCTGCCGGCTTCCACGTACAACCTGCAGTCCGGGCCGGTCATCACGCTCGTCGTGCGCAACTTCCTGCTCGTCACCGACTCCATGCCGGACGACGTCGCCGAGGCGCTGGTGCGGCAGCTGTTCGAGGGACAGCCGGAACTGGTGAAGGCGCACTCGGCGGCCCGCACGATCGAGCAGCGGTCGGCAATCGAGACGTCGCCGGTTCCGCTGCACAACGGCGCCATGCGCTACTACCGCGAATCCAAGGTGTAATATCCAATATATTGGATATCCCGTATTGGATATCGCACATCACGCGACGGGCAGCTCGATGATCACCTTCAGGCCGCCGTCCTCCGGCGACTCGAGGCGGACGCTGCCGCCGACCCGCTCGACGACGAGGCGGACGATCGAAAGCCCGAGACCGGAGCCCGCCACGTTCTGGTGAGCGGGACTGCGCCAGAACCGGTCGGTCGCGCGTTCGAGCTCGTCGGCCTGCAGACCGGGGCCGTGGTCCGCGACGGACAGCCGGACGACGTCGCCGTCCTTGCGCACGTCGACCACGATCAGCGTCCCCTCCGGGGTGAACTTCAACGCGTTGTCGAGAAGCGCGTCGAGCACCGTTTCCACGCCACGCGGCGGCGCGAGAGCCATGCCGACGCGCTCACCGTCGAGCACGAGGTGGACTTCCTTGGCCGTCGCGGCCGCCTGCCACGCCGACAGACGCGCGGCCACCGACTTGTCGACGTCGACCGGCACCGGATCGACCGAACTGGACTCGGCCCGCGCCATGGCGAGGAGCTCGTCGAGGATCCGGTTCAGCCGGTCGGCCTCGCTCAACGCCTCCACCTGGTGCACCTCGGCCTCGGCGTCGACGTGACCCTCCAGGTTGGACAGCCGGAGTTTCAGCGCGGTCAACGGGTTGCGCAGCTGGTGTGAGGCGTCGGCGACGAATGCCCGTTGCGAGGCAAGCACATCGCTCACGTTCGCGGCCATCTGGTCGAACGACCGCGAGAGCTGGCGCAGTTCCGGTGGCCCGCTCTCCGCCCCCACCGGCGGCACCGGCCGGCCCGAAACCACGGCGGCGAGCAACTTTCCGGTCGCGTCGTCCAGCGCCTGCACCGGGCGCAACGTCCACCGCACCACCGGCAGCGCCAGCAGCACCGCGAGCGCCAGCACCAGCAGGCTCGCCGCGAGCAGCAACGCCCACCAGGCCAGCACCTCGAACCGGGTCTTCGACGTCGGCGAGAACGTGATCACCGCGCCCCGCACCTCGCCGTCGACCAGCACCGGTTCGGCGAGCACCAGCTTGGTGTCGCTCCACGGCATGAACAGCGGCGGCGCGACCGGCAGACGTCCGGCCAAGGCCTTGCTCACGAGGTCCTGGACGGCGCTGTCCCCGAGCGCGAGGTCGTTGCGGGACGCGACGACCGGCACCGTCGGCGCGTCCCGGGCCACCACGGCCACGCCGATGTCGTAGAGCTCGCTGTACCGCTCCAGCTCAGGCCGCAGCAGGTGCGGCTTGTCGTCGATCAACGGCCGTTGCGCCAGCGAGGCGAACCGGCTCGTGTCGGTGAGGCGGTCGAGGAACATCTCCTGCTGTTCCGCGGCCGCCACCCCGCGCCCGAGCGGCAGGCCCAGTCCGACGAGCACCAGGACGATCAGGGCGAGCACCACGCCCAGCAGCCGGGACCTCACGAGCGGTCACCCAACCCGATCAGGTGAAGATTCACGACGCCTGTCCCAGCCGGTAACCGACTCCGCGCACGGTCTCCAGCAACGCCGGACGGCCGAGCTTGGTACGCAGCGTGGCAACGTGGACGTCGAGCGTGCGGTTCGCGCCGGACCACGTCCTCCCCCACACCTCGGCGAGGATCCGCTCCCGCGTGCACACCGCGCCACCCGCCGCCATCACGAGCGCGAGCACCTGGAACTCCTTGCGCGAAAGGGCGACGGGTTCACCCGCCACGGTGACCTCGTGGCGCCCCAGGTCGACCCGCACGTCTCCGGTCTCGAACACTTCCGTCGACACCGCTCCCACCCCGACGGGATCGGCGCCCCGGCGGCGGCGCACCGCGTGCACGCGCGCCACCAGTTCGCCCACGTCATAGGGCTTGACCAGGTAATCGTCCGCCCCGGCGTGCAGGCCGAGGATCCGGTCGTCGATCTCCCCTCGCGCCGACACCACGATGATGGCGACGTCCGAGGCCGCCCTGATCGCACGGCACAGCGTCACGCCGTCCATGTCGGGCAGGCCGAGGTCGAGCAGCACCACGTCGACGCCGGTGAGGCGGTCGAGCGTGCCGCGGCCAGTGGCCTGCCGGTCCACCTGGAAACCCCGTCTGGTCAGGGCTGGGACCAAGGCCTCTGCGACCCTGTCGTCGTCCTCGACGAGCAGCACGCGCACTTTCGCTACCTCCCGGGCAACCGATGTCTGCCTGTGACAGAGTTGAGACCCTAAGTCTTGCTCAATGTCCTGGACTGGTGTGGTGGCGGACACCTAGGTTTCCGCCAACGCCGACGACCCCAAATGGAGGACTGGATGACTGCCGCCTCTACCCCGCCGATGATTCGCATGGCGGGTGTGGACAAGTTCTTCGGCCCGTTGCACGTGCTCAGGAACGTGCAGCTGGAGGTGCCGAAGGGGCAGGTCGTGGTCGTGCTGGGGCCGTCGGGTTCCGGTAAGTCGACCCTGTGCCGGACCATCAACCGACTCGAGCCGATTGATTCCGGCGTCATCGAGGTCGACGGGCAGCCTCTTCCCGCCGAAGGAAAGGAACTGGCACGCCTGCGCGCCGATGTCGGCATGGTGTTCCAGTCCTTCAACCTTTTCGCGCACAAAACCATCATCGAGAACGTGATGCTCGCTCCGGTGAAGGTGCGCAAGACTCCGGCGAGCGAGGCCCGCAAGACCGCGATGGAGTTGCTGGAGCGGGTCGGGATCGCCAACCAGGCGGAGAAGTTCCCGGCTCAGCTCTCGGGTGGACAGCAGCAGCGTGCGGCGATCGCCCGCGCGCTCGCGATGAAGCCCAAGGTGATGCTGTTCGACGAGCCGACCTCCGCCCTCGACCCCGAGATGGTCCAGGAAGTCCTGGACGTCATGACGGGCCTGGCCAAGGACGGCATGACGATGCTGGTCGTCACGCACGAGATGGGCTTCGCCCGCAAGGCCGCGGACCGGGTGATCTTCATGTCCGACGGCGAGGTCGTCGAGGACTCCACCCCGGAAGAGTTCTTCTCGGCCCCGAAGTCCAACCGCGCGAAGGACTTCCTTGGCAAGATCCTGACTCACTAGAAGTCAGCCCACTTTCGAACGAAGGCAGGAGAAGGACGATGAGGGTTCGCACCCTTGCGGCGGTGCTGCTGGCGGGTGGTCTCGCCCTGACCGCGTGTGGCAAGGAAGGCACCGGCACCGACACGGGAGCACCCGCCGGTGTCTTCGACGTGGCCAAGGACGTCAAGGTCGAGGGTTCGCCGACGTTCGAGAAGATCAAGGCTCGCGGTTCGCTGGTCGTCGGTGTCAAGGAGGACCAGCCGGGTCTGGGCTACAAGGACCCGACGACGAACAAGTACACGGGCTTCGACATCGACATGGCGAAGCTGATCGCGGCGCAGCTGGGCTTCGCCGAGGACAAGATCCAGTTCAAGACGATCCAGTCCGCGGCTCGCGAGCAGGCGATCATCAACGGTGACGTCGACTACTACGTCGGCACGTACTCCATCACCGCCGCCCGCAAGGAGAAGGTGTCCTTCGCCGGCCCGTACTACATCGCGGGCCAGGACCTGCTGGTGAAGAAGGACAACGCCGACATCAAGGGTCCGGACACGATCAAGAGCAAGAAGGTCTGCTCCGTGACGGGCTCGACGCCGGCGAAGCTCCTGCGCGACAAGAAGCTCGTCGAGCCCGACGCCAACGTGGTCGAGCTGCAGAGCTACTCGCTGTGCGTGACGAAGCTGCTCGACGGTGAGGTCGACGCGGTCAGCACCGACGACGCGATCCTCAAGGGCTACGCGGCCGCCGAGCCGGACAAGCTGAAGGTCGTCGGCCAGACGTTCTCCACGGAGAAGTACGGCATCGGTCTCCCGAAGGACGACAAGGCCCTGCGCGACAAGGTCAACGAGATCCTCGAGAAGTCGCTGTCCGACGGCAAGTGGGACGAGATCTACAAGAACACGCTGGGCAAGTCGGGTTCGGAAGGCAAGCACCCGACCCTCGAGAAGTACTGACGTTCCTTTGTGGCCGGTGGACTCGCGCGGCGGGTCCACCGGCCGTTCCATTGACGACGGACGACGGCAAGGAATTCGATGGGCGTCCTCACCCGCAATATCGACCTGTTCGTGCACCACTTCGCGAACACACTGAAGCTGTTCGCGGTCTCCGGGATCGCGTCGCTGCTGCTGGGCATCTTCCTCGCGATGCTGCGCGTCAGCCCGGTTCCCGTGTTCCGCGGGGTCGGCACGCTGTACGTGACGGTCGTGCGCAACACGCCGCTCACCCTGGTGTTCGTGTTCTTCGTGTTCGCGTACCCCTACCTGGAGATCATCAAGTTCGAGTTCTTCACCGCCGCGGTCGTGGCGCTGTCGCTCTACACGTCGGCGTTCGTCTGCGAGGTCGTCCGTTCCGGCATCAACACGGTGCCGGTCGGCCAGGCCGAGGCGTCACGGGCGCTGGGCCTGACGTTCACCCAAATGCTCGGCAGCATCGTGCTGCCGCAGGCCCTGCGGTCCGTCGTCCCGCCCATGGTGAGCACGTTCATCGCGTTGCTGAAGAACACCACCGTCGCGGCGGGCTTCTCGGTCCGGGAAGCGGGCGCCATCCGCGACGCGCTGTCCGAGCTCGGTGAGGACACCCTGACCGGCATGCTGTGGGTCGCCGCCATCTTCGTCCTGCTGGTCATGCCGCTGACGTACCTGCAGCGGGTTCTCGAGAAGCGCTGGAGCGTGGCCCGATGACCACCGTTCTGTTCGACGTTCCCGGTCCCCGGGCCAGGACCCGGTACCGCGCGTACGCGGTCGTCGGCAGCGTCGCGATCGCAGCGCTCGTCGGCTACGTGGTGTGGCGCTTCTTCGACACCGGCCAGTTCGAGGGCCGCAAGTGGAGCTGGTTCGAGTACAAGCAGATCCAGCTCTCCCTGATCGACGCGCTCGGCCGCACGCTCAGCGCGTTCGCGGTCGGCGCGGTGCTGGCACTGTTGTTCGGCGCGGTGTTCGCGGCGGCCCGGTTGTCGGACCACAAGTGGGTCAGCGCACCCGCGGCGGTGATCGTGGAGCTGTTCCGCGCGATCCCGCTCGTCATCATGATGTTCTTCTTCTACTACGGCCTGCCGTCGACGGGCATCAAGCTCTCCGCGTTCACCGCGGTCGTGCTCAGCCTGATGCTGTACAACGGCTCGGTGCTCGCCGAGGTGTTCCGCGCGGGCATCAACTCGCTGCCCAAGGGCCAGAGCGAGGCCGCGTACGCGCTGGGCATGCGCAAGACGCAGGTGATGGTGCTCGTGCTGCTGCCGCAGGCGTTGCGGGCGATGCTGCCGACCATCATCAGCCAGCTCGTCGTGCTGCTGAAGGACACCGCGCTCGGCTTCCTCATCACCTTCGAGGAGCTGCTGTACTGGGGCCGCCAGATCGGTGGTCAGCTGCAGTTCGGCCGCCCGCTCATCCCGACGATGATCGTGGTCGCGGCCATCTACATCGGACTGTGCCTGCTCCTCACGTGGTTCGCGAACTACCTGGAGAAGCGCAACCGCCGCAACAAGAAGGTCATCAAGCTGGACGAGGACAAGGCCAAGATGGTCCAGCTCGGCGAAGCGTCCGGCGTGTCCGGCACGATGGGCGCCGTCTGATCCGTCCGTCAGCGGAACGGGGCATGTCCACTTCGGACATGCCCCGTTTCTATTGCCAGACCACGGACTCGCAGTTCGACGTCACGTAGTCGGCGGCCTGCGCACCGTCTCCCGCCTTGTCCGGTCCTGGCCCCGACTTCTCCGCGAGCACGTCGAGGTCCGGCTTGCGGCCGTCCGGCCACGTGAAGGCGGAAGAGCTGTCCCGCACGGCTTTCGCGTACTGCCGCTGATCCACGAGCTGTGGTTGTGGCGGAGGTGACGCGCACCCGGACACCAGAGCCACCGCGAGAGCCGCGATCAGGTACCGCTCCACCACAGCGTTCCTCCGACGGTCCCCTCGGTGTACGGGCTGTTCGAGGCGAGGCAGAACTTGGTGCCCGCCTTGAAGTTCGTGCCCACGTGTTTGCGGGTCTCCTCCATGCGCACGAACGCGCCACGCGTGGTGCGGTCACCGCACTTGTACCAGGCGAGCTGCATGACGCCACCGAGCGCGACCCTGGCGTCGATGTTCGACCCGGCGACGGTGATCGTGCGGGCCGTGGTGAACCACGTGATCTGAAGTTCTCCTTCAGGAGTAGACGTTCCAGTCGACGACGCCGCACCAGGCGTCCCCCGAAGCACCGACGACCCCCAGGCAGAACGTGGTGCCCGCGCGGAAGTTCGAGCCGATGCGCCGACGCGAACGATCACCCGCCGGAAACAGCACGGGGCTGCCGGCCACCCGCTGGTCACCATCGCGGTACCACCGGATCTCCAGGTCGGCCGGACTCGACGTGATTCGCAAGTAGACGTCCGAGCCGTCGGCGGTGATCGTGCGGACGGCGAGCAGGTCGGCCGATGCGGTTCGCATGCGCCGCAACGTATCGGCGAAGCGGAACCGGGTCGTCTCACGAACAGTGGATCTCCCGTCAACTTTCGCGGTACGCTTCCGGTTGGGGGGATCTACCGCGGTGACGTCACATGGATGAGGGGCATTGTGACGCGCGTGCTTGTGGTTGACGATCAGCCGTTGTTCAGAGCGGGCCTGGTCGCGTTGCTGAACGCCACACCGGAGTTGACCGTCGTCGGCGAGGCCGCGGACGGTGAGACCGCCGTGCGGCTGGCCCAGTCGTCCGCGCCGGACGTGATCCTTCTGGACATCCGCCTGCCGGGGCTGAGCGCGCTCAAGCGCGTCGCGACGTCCGCGCGGGTGCTGGTGCTGACGACCTTCGACCTGGACGAGTACGTCCACGAGGCGTTGCGCCTGGGCGCGGCGGGGTTCGTGCTGAAGGAGTCGGAGCCCGCCCGGCTGCTGGCCGCGATCACCGCGGTCGCGTCCGGCGAGATGCAGTTCAGCCCGACCGTCATGCGCCGGCTCGTCGCGGCCTATCTGCGCGGTGACGTGCCGGTCGCGCCGTGGGCCCCGGTCGGTCTCGACGACCTCACCGACCGCGAACGCGAGGTTCTCCGGCTGGTCGGCACCGGCCTGACCAATGCCGCGATCGCGAGCAAGCTGACCGTCACCGAGGGCACGGTGAAGACGCACCTCAACCGCGTGATGACCAAGCTGCGGCTGACCAGCCGGGCCCAGGCCGTGGTGATGGCCTACGAGTCCGGGCTGGTCACGCCGCAGCTGGCCGGGTGACTACCAGCGCATGCCGAGGTGGGCGAAGTCCGGGGTCTGCTTGTCGACGGTCAACGAGACGCCGCCCGCGTGGACGTTCTCGCACACCCACGTCGTCCGGTAGTTGCCGAACGGCCAGCTTCGGACGATGTCCACGTCGACGGAGAGCCTGCCGCCGGGAAGTTCAACGTCGCGATCTGGCACTCGCTCTGCGTCGGAACAGGCCCGCACGTCCCGTTCGTGCTCTCCTGCATCGCCGCGGCGGCGCCGGTCGGCAGCACGGCGGCCGCGATCGCGACGGACAGCATCAATTCACGAATCTTCATGTTTCCCCCAGGAAATGTCAGAACTCGGCACAAACCGGTTCGCTGCCGCGGGTGAACGTGGATCCGGTCTGCATCCAGAACTCCGCGCATCACAACGAACCGTCGAACACCTTTGGTTCACGTCGACGCGATACGACTCCTGATACGTCCAGTACTTGGTCGTGCTGTCACCGATGTGCCCGTTCGGGCCGTACATCCGGAAGAAACCGGTCTGGGTCGGCAGGCCTGACACGGGCGCGAGCTGCGCCACCATCCGGAGCACCCCGCAGTTGTCGCCGCTCGTCGGGACGATGAACACGTTCATCGTGCCGTTTCCCTCCGAACCTGGAGGGGCACACCACGACGCGGCGGCCGGCGTCTCAGCCGACGTGGCGGGCGGAACAACCAGGCAGGCCATCAATGCCGCCACACCGGCGGCGAACAGCTTTCGCATTTCCGTTCCCCCATTTTCGTACCGGACCGCTCAATGCGATCCGCCGTCAGTACAGCACCGGCCAACGGCATCGGTGCGCCG
>NZ_BAABBE010000065.1:0-17285 GCF_039537795.1 Lentzea roselyniae | reverse complement strand
GGTCTAAGATCGGCAACGCGGCCACCGTTTCGCTTCGAGTCCCAACACACCTCGAAGTTGATCACGGTGGCCGTCTCACGTCACCACGCCATCGACCAAGATCACGCCATGCGGCTGTAGTACTAGTTGAAGGCTTCCGGGCGTTCCCGGCGCACCCGGTCGCGCAGCTGCCTGCGATTGGTGATGCCGAACCGGGAGAAGATGTTGCTGAGGTGGTACTCCACGGTCTTGCTGCTCAGGTACAGCTCGGCGGCGATCTCCGGGTTCGTCATGCCGAGTCCGACCCGGTGGGCGATCTCGCGTTCTCGCGCGGTCAGCTCGAGCACTCCGCGTTTGCGTTGCTGCGGCACAGCACCGCTCAACGCGGAGAGGACCTGCTCGCACCGTTCGAGGTAGGGGATGGCACCGATACCCGCGAACCGATCCCGTGCCTTCCGCAACCACGTGGTGCCTTCCTTGTGCCGCCCGCTCGAGTACAGCAGCCTGCCGTAGCACTGTTCCAGCTGTGCCCGGTACAACGGAGCGTCGTCGAGGCCGTCGGGCAGCTCAGCGCCTTCGCGCCAAACCCGCAGCGCTGTCTTCTGATCGTGGCGCCCCTGCGCGATGAGACCGGTCAACCACGACACCAGGAGCTCGGTGTGGAGAGAACCGGGAGGATCCTGGGTCTCTTCGGCCAACGCGGTCTCCGCCTCGTCGGTCCTGCCCACGGCAACAAGCGCCTCGACGTGGAGCGGCCACCACCAGGTGCGGAAGACCAGAGGCCAGCCCGAATCGCGGTCCGGATGGCGCAGCAGTGGTTCCAGCAGCTCGAGCATGCCCTCCGAGTCACCCTTGGCCCTGGCGAGGTGAGCGGCGGCACACGCGCTGTGCACGACGTACTGCGACGGCCCGATCTCACGGACCACTCTGGACACGTGTGCCAACGCCTCCTCAGCCCCGGCGAAGTCACCACGAGAGGAACAGATGATGCTGGTGACGGCGTAGCACTGGGCGTAGGACCACGCTTTGCCTTCCGCGAGCGCGATGGTGATGGCTCGTTCCGCGTTGACGGCCGCCTCCTCCCACCGGCCGAGCTGGTACTGGGCACCGGCGAGGGTGAAGTAGGCGAACTCGTCCTCGGCAGGCACAGAACTGTTGCGCGACAGGCGCAACGCGTTGTTCGCGTCCGTGATCGCGGCCGTCGGCTGGCCATCGAGGAAGCGGAAGACCGCCCGGAAAGTCAGTGGAAACGCGTCGACGGGGGTCGCATCGGCGGGATCCACCGGCAGCCATCCGGTATCGGTGAGCGCGCGAATGCCCTCGCTCGGGCCACGGAGAAAAGCGCGCCCCCACGCCAGGCAGGCACGTCCGATCTGAAGTGCTTGCAGGTTCCGGCGTTCGACCTCGACGACGAGCTGTGCCGCCTCGATCGCCTGCGTGCCGCGGCCGGACAGCGCGTGGGTCATGCTGAGTCCCACCCCGGCCAGCGTGCCGACATGGTTGGAGGTGGTGCCCATGTCCGCCTTGCACAATGCGTTCGTCAGATGCTTCTCGGCCTTGCGGAACTCGCCTTCCGACAGCGCGAACCAGCCCTGGATCGTGCTCTTCATCGGTGACGCCTCACAGGATTCCACCGCTGCGCGTAACGGTGCGGCCCGCGCAGGGTTACGGCCGGTGAGAAACAGCGCAACCGCGGCAAGCGTGCGACGCTCCCTCCCCGCGCGGTGCTCGGAGATGTCGGCGGCCCACAGGAGATGGGTCGCGGCCGCGTCGCTTTCGCCGTGCTCTGCCTCGGCCATCGCCACCTGCTCGAGCTCGCCCGCGAGCTCTTCCGACACGTTGTCCACCGCCGCCACGCGGTGCATCCACGCACCTCGCGAGCTCACCAGTTCTGCCGCGGCGCTGTGCATCGTGCGCCTGCGCTCAGGCACCATCGACTGGTACACGGCGTCCCGTTGGATCCCGTGCCGGAACTCGACCGGGCTGGTCGGCTCGCTGGGCGTCCAGTCGACGAGGCCCGCGGCAAGCGGCGCAGCCAGCTCGCGCACCGGGTTCTCCACGCCGGCGAGCGCGGCGACCTGAGCGAGCGACACCCGGCCGTCCAGCACGGCCAGCGCCTCCAGCAACGCACAGCTCGCCTCGGACATCGACGCCAGCTGCCCCTGGATCAGACCCGTCAGCGAGCGAGCTCCGGTCATGTGCCCGGACGCGGCTTCGGTGAGAAGGGTGAGCACATAGAGTGCGTGGCCGCCCGTTCGCTTGTGGAGGTCGTGCAGTGCGGCGGCGGAGAGCTGAGCACCGCAGCCATTGGCGAGCTTCGCGACATCCGGCAGACTCAGCCCGCCGAGCTGGACACGGGTGTGCTGAGAGGCTGTCGACAACACCCTCTGCTGCTCCTCGTTGAGGATCTCGGCCCTGGTGCGGATGCCCAGGACGATCAGCACGCCGTCCACCCACAGCCGTCGCGTGACGAACCCGAGCGCCTGCACCGACAGCGGATCGGACCACTGCCAGTCGTCGATCACGATGATGACCGGCGCCGTTGACTGCAGCTCACCGAGCAGCAGCAAGAGCTGCTCGCCTGCGGCGAAGGCCGCGCCGCGCGCTTTGACCACCTCGCGCAGCTCCGGGTACTCACGAAGCACCGCACGGTCGACCCTGGCCAGGAGCTGCTTGATGATCCCGTAGCCGTAGTCGCTTTCGGAGCGGTCACCGATGGCCCGCAGGACCGTGAAGCCCTCTGCTTGGGAGAGGAAGCGGCGGATCAGCGAGCTCTTGCCAACACCGGGCTCGCCCTCGATCGTCACCAACCACGGATCACCGGTCCGCACCTTCGCAGCGATGTCACGAAGGGTCGCGAGCTCCTCATCGCGCCCGACGAACGTGTTTCTGACGCAGTCTGATTGCAGATCTTGAAACGGTGACATGGCACCCCGCAGACGGTGTTCCAGTGATTGAAACCAGTCCAACACGTGGACACGGGGATGCTATAAGCGATGTCAACACGGATGACACAAAGAGTAATACAATCTACTTTTTGTTGATTCCCGTACGATTTGCCCATGACCGGCGCAGTCAATCGGCGCGCACAACGCGACTGATGATCAAATCACTCGCCGGCACAGCTCGAGCCAGGCCTCACAGGTCTTGTCGGCACGGCCAGCCGATCTGGACTCTTCCCTGGTCAGGGCCATCGTGGAGACCGCGCCGACCGCCGCAGAACTTCAGTCGCCCAACAACGTCCATCCTGACGGCGGCAGCGAATTCTTCGTATTAGGTCAAACGACAACAGGTAAATACGGGCAGAAAACCCTGCACGTTTTTACAATGGTTCACCCCCGAATAATCAGGCACCGACAGCGCCGAATGTCGGCAGCTCCAGCAGTACCTGTTCAATTCGCTCGATCGCGTCAGCAAGTTCACTCGAACGGCTTAACTCGGCGACAAGGACTGCGCGGCCGGACCCCTCCAACGCACACACCAGCACTTCCCTCAACCGGGCGGCGTGGAGTGCGGCGGCGGCGACCATCATCGTCGCCGTGCCGGTGAACGCGCGGATGTCGGCGGAGGTCGGTTCGAAGGGTCGCAGACCCGCGAGCCGCAGCGCCTCGTTTGCGGCGAGCACCTTGCCGTCAAAATAGGCCTGCCCATTGCCGCTCAGCGCCTGCAGGATCTCCGCCACCGGGTCGACCGTGCTCGCGACCGCGGGCGCGAATGTGGTGCGCAGCGCGGCCGTGAGGGCGTCGACGGAGTCAGGCGAAGCGCCGGACGTACCCTCGGACAACCAGGCAAGGTGAGCAAGCATCGTCGCGCGCACGAGGTGCACCGGCAGCCCTTGATCGATGAGGCCGTCCGCGGGCCCCCTGCCGTCCTGAGGCCAGGCCGAGTGGCTGGCTGCGATGCGATCTCGCGCACGCGTGGCAACGACCACTTCTACGGGGCGCGCTGCGGCTTCCAGCCACGCGGTCGTCAGCCGACCAGGCAGTTGCAGACGGTTCATGTCGCCATGCTCCAAGTCTTCGTCATTTGTAGAAGTCTTCGCGCGACGCGTGACCGGCACCCTCGGGAAACCGCCTAGTCTTCTCCCCCACCAGGGCTCGGCGACGTTCCGACTGGGCAGCCGATGCACGACCTCGTGATCACGGTCCTGGGCCAACAACGGCATCTCGGCTCGCCGAAACAGCATGAGCAGCAGGGATTGCGCTGATCAGCGTGAACCAGGGATGCTCGAGCGCCATCGCAAGCGGGTGACCAGCGGCCGGTTCCACGCTGCGTCTGGTCACGGGCTGCGCGCGCCGGGTACACCGATGCGCTGTTCGCCTCGCCCGCACGATGTCATGTCCAAGCCCTTCGCCGATGGCCTTCCGGGGCTGATCACCCCGGCCCGGGCCCGGCACGACGAGACGGCCACGGCCACCAGCGAGATCAGCGCCACGCCGAACGACGTCGCGCTCGACGAGGCAGCGCTCACCTGCCGGGGTGGATGGAGTTCGGCAACGGCGCGCATGTTCTGGCCGGCCTTTCCGCCGGAGTGACGCTGACCGGCGAGCCGCAACGCTTGCCCGGCTGACGCCGACAGCGGAGGACCGCTCAGCCGACGCCGTGCCCTGCTGCCTGGTGAAGCGCGTCGCGGTTCGGCGATCTGCGTGTAGCGCTGAGCGCCTTTGGCCGATGGGCAACCCACAAGCTTCGCACTGCGGGCTGACAGGACATGCCTTGCCAGGGCGCCGGCTGCCCGGTAGGCCCATCTTTGTTGCCCGGCAATGCAATGACGAGCCTGTCGGCGGTAGTTCCAGCAGAAAAGTCGGCCTCGGTTCCACCAGTTGGACCGCACCCATGAGGGTTTAGGCAGTTCCCCTGGGGTGTTCATGCCGACGCGGCGGCAAGGTGAGGGTCCCTGAAAGCCATGCATGAAGGAGCGGCGGACATGACGGGCATCGACGGAGAGTCAAACTGCCTGGGCGCGGTGGAGAAAGCTGTCGTCGTGCTGCGAGAGATCGCCGCGAGCGCCAGCCCGCTGTCACTGGCGACGCTGGCACGGCGGGCGTCGTTGCCGAAGACCACAGTGCACCGCTTGCTACGCACTCTCGAGGCACAGGGCGTCGTCCAACGCACTGACGCGGGGTACGAGATGCGCGAGAACCTGTTCACCTCGAACAGGCAGGCCCCGTCCGACCTGACGCTCCGGGACAGCGTTCTGCCCGCGATGCTCACGCTCTACAACCGCACCCGGCTGCTGGTACAGCTGATGGTGCTCGACGGTGACCGCGTGCGGTGTGTCGAACAGTTCGACGGCACCCCGAACCGCATCGGCATGCGGGCTCCCCGCGGCACGACCTGGCTGGCCAGGTCGACTGCGGCCGGCCGCGTGCTGCTGGCCAGGCAAGACAGTTCCGCCGAACTGGAGCAGGCAAGGCTGGCAGGCATCGCTCTCGACCGGGGTGCTACCCATCCCGAAGCGACGACCGTGGCACTGCTGGTCACCGGGCCGGGCGGGATGCACGCGGCCGTGTCCGTGACGGGGCCGCACGACGCGGTTGTCCGGACCGATCTCCGGGCGGCGCTGGCGACCGTGGCGGGGCCTCTGCGACAACGCGCTGAGGACCGTCAAATCGCCCGGTTGCGCAGTGCGTGACCGGACACTTGTGCGTGGCTGACAAGTGCTCCTGATGTTCGTCGACCCCCTAACGAGCAGAACTCTTCGTCATCGATGCGGTCAGAGCACTCGTCTTCACCGAGCCGGGACGGGACATCGCGCCAGCTGGGCGAGCTGCCCAGCCGCTCTGAGCTTTCCTCGTCGTCGCGGCGTTCCAGGGTTGGAACGCCGCGACGACAACCTCAGCCAGTTCTGGACACGGCGCGGCGGCGCGCTGATCTGATCTTGATCGCGATCACTCCTTTTAGGACAGTCAGGTTGCGAGCGCGAGGTGTCGCGCCTATCGGCAACCGTCTCCTTCACTTCCAGCTCTGACAGGCTGATGCCGCAGCCGTCGGCCGTCGGGAAGGCACGTTCACCGGGCTTGCGCAGCTGTCCACCGACCCGCGCCTGCACGCCCGAACAGTTCTTCCTGAAATCACAAGGATGTTCTCTCTGCCCTGCGTCTCCCGCACCCACCTGCCAGGCGATTCCCCTAAAGAAAATCCTTGGTGGAACTAGGGAATTTGCCGGTCCTGCCCGACGCCGCGAAGGCGGATCGTTGTGACTGGGACCACGACGACGAGAAAAGCGGGTGACCACGATGAACGCTCCGCTGTCGAACAGGGGCATGGCAACGCTACGCGCGGTGGCGGCCGGCAGAGTAGAGGCGACCTGCAGCATTGAGCCCGACCTCCGGGTCGACGGACTGTTCTGCAGCGACCAGATCACCTCGCACCAGCTGATGCACGCCGGTTACATCCGACTGGCAGACACGCAGCCACCGACGACCTGGGTCCCGGCCGAGCTCACCCTCGCGGGCCGCTTGCTGCTCAACTTGCCCGTCGCGGGACCGATTGCCGAGGCGGCATGAAACCCACACTGTGCGAGCGAGAGCTGCGGTCGCTGATGGCGGTCTACCACCGGCCGTTGCTCGCTTATGCGACCCGCATCACCGGCGACGGCTGGCTGGCCGAGGACCTCGTGCAGGAGGCGCTGACCCGGCTGTGGCAACGGCCTGAAGTGGTGTCGAACCGAGCCAGGATCACACCGTGGCTGTTCACCGTCGTGCGCAATCTGCTCATCGATCGAGCGAGAGCACGCGCCCGACGGCCGCACGAGGTGTTCGACGTCTGCGACAACGTCCAGCAGGACCACGCGGACGAGACCCTGATGTCAATGACGGTGACGGCGATGCTGGACGGCCTGACACCGCAGCACCGCGAGGTTCTGGAGCACGTTTACCTGCGTGACTCCACCCTGCGCCAGGCGGCCCGCGAGCTGAACATACCCGAGGGCACGGCCAAATCCCGGCTGCGCAACGCACTGCGGTTGCTGCGGGACGACCTGCGTGACCCGCTCGCCGCCTAGAAGGTTGACTCCAAGGTCAGTGGTCGTAGGCGATCAGTGAGCGTTTGGTCGGCTGGTTGGTCTTGTCGTTGTCCACATCGCGGCGGTCAGGGCGAGGATGCGTTGCAGGACGCGGGCGATGACTTCGGCTGGGGTGCGTCCGCCATGGCGTTCGAGTTCGAGCTGGCCTTTGAAGGTCTGGTTGATCGACTCGATGGTCTGGCGCAACGGCGTGAACAGCCGTGCGCCAGGCCGTGCGGCCTCGTCTTTGCGGGCTTGGCGCATCAGCACCATCCCAGCGGTGCGCAGGGCGTGCTCGAAGTCGCGGCCGTAGTAGTGCTTGTCCGCGATCACCGTCTGACCGGGGCGTTCGGCCACCAGGGCTGGATCGGCCTCGAGAAGGTTGCAAGCTACCGAGTGCGACCTTTCCGGTTCGGCGCGCCGTCGAACGTCACCGACCAGACGACCGGCCAAGCCTGAAGCCGACTCGCGTTGCTCCGTGTTGGTCGAGCTGTCGGTCTGCCGCTTGACCAACGCGGAACACCTGTCGTTGCTCCGCCGTCAGGACCACCGCGCAGACCTGTGCGCGGCACGAGCTCGGTGTGGCCGGGGATGATCCCGCTTGCTTCCTCCGCGTCACCCGGCACTCGACCCGACGCCGTGGCGGCCGTGTCCCGCACCCGCGGCAACACTTCACGACGCCTCACCCGATGGCGGCCCACGGGCACGACCATCGGCGTGAGGGACACCGGATCCGCGCTGCGATGACGACGCCTACCGCGCTCACAGCTCAGCCAACTTCCGCCGCCGGGCGAGGACCACGAACACAGGTCCGCCGATCACGGCGGTCACGATTCCGACCTACACCTCCCCCCGACGGCAGCACGATCCGTCCGAGCGAGCGCCGCGGCGAACATCAGCACCGTCTTGTCCAGCGCCCAGACAGTCCGGGCACCGAGTTGCTGGAGAACGCCTGCGACATGTTCCGGTCCTCGAGATACACCACATGGCCGGCCTTCACCGATGGCACCGCCTGGAACAACGGGCCGGCACGCACCACAGCGGCCGTTTCGCCAAGGGTCTGCATCACGGTCAGGTCCGCGTCGAGCAGGTTCAGCTGCTAGGGCGACACCTTCGCGGAGAAACCGGCACCTTCAACGCCTCGATCGCGGGCGAGTTGGTGAAGCTGAGTTCGCACATGAAGCCGACCCGGCCGGCGCGCGTGACGTAAGCGGCGTAGGAGTCGGCGTTGCGGACGCCAACCACCACCTTGGCCCCCTGGAACGCCGGGTGCGCACCGGAGGTCTTCTCGAACTTGGCCTCGATCTCGCCCCGCAGCTGCTTCGCGCGATCGGCCCTTCCCACCGCATGGCCGATGAAGTCGAGCTGGTCACGCCACGACGTCAGGTGCGCCCGTGCGCCTTGCGGCATGCCCACCACCGGCACACCCGGAGCGGCGAGCTGGTCGTAGCGCTCCTTCTTGCCACCGGACTTGGTGTCCAGGATCAGGCCGGGGCTCAGCCCGGCCAGCGCCTCCAGGTCGACCTCCTGCGTGCCGAGCATTCTCGGTGCGGTCGAGTACATCTCCGTCACCCACGGGCTGAGCCCGTTACCGCCGACGGCCGGCCAGTCCGCCGCGCCGACCGGCTGCACTCTCAGCGCCAACGCGGTGTCGGCGTCGCTCCAGCCGAGCGCGACGATCCGTTGCGACCGCTTCGGAACCGTCACATCGCCGAAAGCGGTGGTGATCGTGACGGGGAACTGGTCCTCCACCGGAGTAACCCGTGACGGGCCCTTCCAGGCTGGTCGTACAGGCCGCGAGCGCCGCTACGGCGAACCCCGCGGCGATGAGGGACCGGAAGGTGCGCATGCGTGACTGCTCCAGCCAGACGAGTGGTTGCAGCCAGATTTCGGCAGCTTAAGACAGCCTCCCTAATCACGCGCTAGAGGCGGCTCACATTTCACCACGATCAGGCAGATCGGGCCGATTCCGCGCCAAAAAAGGGCAATTTCGCCTTGCTGCCAGGCAAAGCTCGGCGCCGAGGTCTGCCTCAGCGAGAACTGGGCATGAAAGGGAACCAAAGATGCACCATTCACCGCCATGCGAGTCGAGAACACCCACTTGCATGAAAGGACGTCTCCTGAGAGGCAAAACCATTCGTATGCGCATGGGCGTTCGCTTCGCCGATGAGGAACGCGGTGGAGTCGGGGTTCGCAACCGGCCCCCTCGCGCTGTACCACCGTCGTCAGACGTCAAGCACGCTTCCGTCGCATCGCGAACACGACACCGGCACCCAGTCCGATCAGACCAACGCCCGCCAAGACGGTCCACAGCGGTGAAGCCCCCGTCGCGGCCAACGGCGTCGCCGGTGTCTCCACCTTCACCGGGGGAACCGCGGCCGAGGTCGTGGTCATCGTGGCCGGCGGCGAAGTGGGCGTGCTGGTCGACGGCTTCGTCGTGGTCGTCGTGGGCATCGCGGGCGTCGTCGTCGTGGTCGGCGTCGTCGTGGTCGGCGTCGGCCGCACACACTTCACGACCTCGAGCTTCTTCTCGAAAGCCCAGCCCTTGGTGGCGTCGGGGTCGTCCCACGCCTCGACCTTCACCATGAACGTGTGGTCGAGCCGACCGTCGAATTCGCGCTTGAGGCTGTACTCCGTCGCGAACTCGGTCTTGACGAGCTGAGCACCGTCTCCCGTGACGGTCAGGAGGTTGCGCCCCTTCCCGGAGTACGAGCGAAGATCGACGACCAGCTCGGTCTTCTCGTCGACGCACGTAGCCGACACCACGGGAACGTGGGCGTAGGCGGTGGTGACGAACGCCATCGTCGCGAAGGTCGCCCCGCCCACGATCGCGAGTGCGCGGAATGTTCTGCCTGCCATTCTTCTTCCTTCCAGGTCATCAGCAGGTCGAAACCTAGGACAGAGCCATCACGACCTCCATCGAATGAATCGAACGCTGCCCCATCAGCCATCAGAGACTGCGCTGCGACCCAGGTTCGGAGCGGAACGAGGCGAAGCGACAGTCCTGTGTTCCACCACACATGGTCCAGGTTCCGACGACATTTGTGCGAATCGGATGAAACCGCTTCTTCAAGACTGGTCAGCGCTTTAGCCAGGCCATTCGAGCTCGGGAATCTCCCAGCCCTCGCCGCTGGGGCGGCCCGCCGGAGGGCAACGGCGTGCTGCCGGGTTGATCGGCAGCACGCCGCTGTCATTCCTCCTCGCGGAGGAGACCTACTTGGTGGACCCGGCGAGCACGCCTTGCACGAAATACCTCTGGAACGCGAGGAAGACCACCAACGGCACCACCATGGACAGGAACGCCCCGGTCGACAACAGATCCAGGTTCGCGCCGAACTGGCGCAACTGGGACCGCAGAGCGACCGTGATGGGTGCCGAGTCCTGGTCGGCGAACACCAACGCCACCAACAGGTCGTTCCAGACCCACAGGAACTGGAAGATCGTCAACGACGCCAGCGCCGGCTTGGCGATCGGCAGGATCACCCGGCGGAAGACCACCCACTCGGTCGCGCCGTCCATCCGCGCCGCCTCCACCAGATCCGCTGGGATGCCGACGAAGAAGTTGCGCAGCAGGAAGACCGCGAACGGCAAGCCGAAAGCCACGTGGAAGAGCACGACACCGCCCATGGTGCCGAACACCCCCAGTGCTCCGAACAGCTTCGCCACCGGGATCAGTGCGACCTGGATCGGCATCACCAGCAGTCCCACTACCACCACCGTCAGCCAGTCACGACCGGGGAAGTCGATCCACGACAACGCGTACGCGGCCAGCGCGGCGATCACCACGACGAGGAAGGTCGACGGCACCGCGATGAAGACGGTGTTGAGGAACGACTTCCAGATGGTCTCGTTGCCCGCGAGGTTGTCGTAGTTCCGCAGCGTGAGCTCGGCGGGCTTGGTGAAGATGGTCCACCAGCCGCTCCCCGCGTTGTCCTGCTCGCTGCGCAATGAAACGACCAGCAACCCGAACACCGGCATCAGCCAGAACACCGCGACCAGCGCAAGGCCGACCTGCACCGCACCGTTGCCGAGCTTCGCCGCGAATCGGGTCAGCGGCCCTCGTTTCAGCGACCCGGTCACCGCCACCTCGACAACGCGTGTTTCACGAGACTCGCGAGTCAGCACTGTGGTCATGATCGCTCCCGTCGGAACCTGCGGATGTTGTAGAGCATCGCCGGCGCGACGAGCACGAAGAGGATGATCGCCAACGCACTGCCGGCGCCCTGGTCGCCACCGGTCCCGAAGGAGACCTGCCACATCTGCAGTGCCAGAACGTTGGCTTCCTCCTGGACAGACCCCGGCGCGATCACGAAGACCAGCTCGAAGATCTTCAACACGTTGATCACCAGCGTCACCAGCACGGTGAGCAGCACCGGTGCCAGCAGCGGCACCGTGACCCGTTTGAACACCTGCCACTCAGTCGCACCGTCGACCCGCGCGGCTTCCAGCGCGTCACGGGGAATCGCGGACAGTCCCGCCGCGATGAACGTGATGGCGAATCCCGTCATGATCCAGATCCACGATGAAATGATCACCGGGGTGACCAGTGCGGGCCCGAGCCAGGTGAGACCGCGGAACGGCAGTTCGAAGTTGCTCGACGGCAAACGCACTGAGTACTTCCCCGCCTGCAGGCCGGCGAAGGTGAACCCGCCGTCGTCGCCCGTCGTCGTGGTCGACACAACGGCTCCATCACGAACGATCTCGACGGTGAGGCCGGGCAGTCCGCGTTCCGGGGCATCGATCTGGCCAGACCTGCCACCTGCCGACACGTCGAGCCACACCGCACCGCGCAGCTCGGTGGTACCGGACTGCGGCTGGAAAACGGGACGGGCACTGGTCGGCAAATGCTGCGGCGAATACCCGACCAGGGGCAGGAACACCACATCCCCGGCGTGAACCGTCGCGGTGCTGGTGTATCCCTGCTCACCGGCGTCGAACCCCGAACGCGGACGGGCGCCGGGATAAGGCGATGGCGAAGCGAACACGTCGTGCACACCGACCAGCGCCGCGTTCGCGACGCCGCGCTCCGGGTCCTCTTCGTACAGAAGCCGGAAGATGACCCCGGAAGCGAACAGCGAGATCGCCATCGGCATGAACAGGATCAGCCGGAACGCCGTGGCCCAGCGGATCCGCTCGGTCAGAACCGCGAAGATCAAGCCGAGGCAGGTGACGGCCGCCGGCGCGACGATCACCCAGATCACGTTGTTGCGGAAGGCGATGAGTGTTCGTGGATCCGTGAACGTGTCGACGTAGTTGCGCAGACCGACGAACTCGTTGCCGCTCGCGTCGAACAAGCTGCGGAACAACGAGTAGACGAGCGGATAGACCACCAGGGAACCGAGGATCACCACGGCAGGCAGGAGGAACAGCGCAGCCTTGCCGCGCGACGCCCCGGATGTGACCGTCTGACCGCGAGGGCCGAGCCTCTGGGTCACGGCGCGTACGCCTTGGCAGCACTGGACTCAAGCCGACTCATCGTCTCATCGATCTTGCTCGGATCGGCGAGGAAGTCCTGCAACGCTTTCCACATGCCAGTCCCCTTGCTGCCGCCGAAGGCCGCCGGCGTGAGGTCAGAGAGGTCGAACCGCACGTTGTCCCCCGCGTCGAGGACGCTCTGAACCAGCGCACGAGTGACGTCATCCGGGTACGACTGGGTGCTGATCCCCTTGTTGGCAGAGAGGAACCCGCCCTGAGCCGCCCATACCTGACCGGACTCCGGGGACGCCAGGAACTGCATGAACTGATTGGTCGCCTCGTCGTCCTTGAACTGCACGGCCATGTCGCCACCGGCGACGACCGCGGGTGCGCTGCCGTTCAGCGAGGGGAACTGGAAGAACCCCGCGTCACGACCGATGACAGCCTTGGTGCTGGAGCTGATGACACCTGAGACGAAGTCGCCCTCGAAGACCATCGCGGCCTTGCCGGGCTCTCCGAAGACATCCGTGACAGACTTCGCGAACTCCGTCTGCAGGGCACCTGAGGAACCGCCCGCAATCAGCTTCTGATCGCCGAAGAGCTTCGCGAGCTCGTGCAGCGCAGCCTTCACAGTCGGGTCGGTCCAAGGGAGCTCATGCTTGGCGAGCTTGTCGTAGCTGTCCAGGTCAGCGGTGCGCAAGTAGATGTTCTCGAACCAGTCTGTGAGTGTCCAGCCGTCGGCACCCGCGATTGACACAGCGGGGACACCCGCGTCCGCGAGGCTCCGGGAAATGGAGAGGAACCGGTCCCACGTGGCCGGTTGCTCCGGTGAAAGCGCGACCGACTCGAAAGCCTTGGTGTTGTACCAAACCGTGGACTTGTTAGCGATCTTGAAGTAGACGCCGTAGAGCATTGAGTCAAAGCTGCCGAGCTTCTTCCAGATCGGTGCGTAGTTGGCGACGACCGCCTCCTCCACCTTGTCGTGCACCGGTTTGATCGCGCCCGACTTCGCGAGCTGGGCGGCGAACCCCGGCTGTGACACAAGAGCCACGCTCGGCGGGGTGCCACCCGAGACTCTCGTCTGAACCACGGTCGGCAGCTCATCACCCGCGCCCGTGTACCTGACCTCGGCTCCGGTCTTGTTCTCGAACGCGTCGAGCACCTTCTCGAAGCGAACCTGTTCTTCGCCGGACCACGTGCCGACCACGTCGACGGTCTGGCCGGCCAGTTCTCCATCGCCACTCGTCCCGCTGGTGCCGCAGGCGCTCACGGCGACCACCACGGCGATCAGCCCAGCGATCATGGTTCGTCTCATGACGTCTCCTCGTTCCAGATGGCGGTACCGGTGACCGGGTCGAAGAAGTGCATGCGGGACGTGTCGACCCAGGTCGCGAGCTGCTGTCCCTCGTAGATCCGCGAGCGCGGGCTGAAGCGGCCGACCAGCACGATCGAGTCGCTCGGTGCACGCACGGTGTCAGCTCCGGAATCCTCCGCAAGTGCACGCGTGTCAGCCGTGTCGGCGGGCTTGGCGTCGACCGGGAAGTGCACGAGCACGTCCGATCCCATCGCCTCGACCAAGTCCGCGACCGAATGCAGCAACGCTCCCTCCGCCTGATCCACGAGGGTCGCGTCTTCCATGTCCTCCGGCCGGATTCCGACTACGACGTCGCGGCCGACGTACTGAGCGAGGGCAGGGCGTTCCTGCAGGATCGAGTCGGGCAACCGCAGCGTGTCCGAATTGAGCTTCACCCAGTGCTGGCCCTGGTCGTCCACCGTCAGCCCGGCCTGAATCAGGTTCATCCCCGGCGAGCCGATGAAGCCCGAGACGAACAGGTTCACCGGCCGGTCGTACAGCTCCTGTGGCGGAGCGACCTGTTGCAGCACTCCGCCTTTCATCACCGCGACGCGATCGCCCAGCGTCATCGCCTCGGTCTGGTCATGAGTCACGTACACGGTTGTGACACCCAGATCACGTTGCATCCGCGCGATCTGCGCCCGCATCTGCACTCGGAGCTTGGCATCCAAATTGGACAAAGGTTCGTCCATCAGGAACACCTGCGGTGCACGCACCATCGCCCGGCCCATCGCCACGCGCTGCCGCTGGCCTCCGGACAGGTTGCGCGGCTTCCGGTCGAGGTGATCCGTGAGCTCGAGCATCTCGGCGACTCGGCGCACACGCTGCTCGATGTCCGTCTTCGGCATTCTGCGCAGGGTGAGGCCGAACGCGATGTTGTCGAAGACGTTCAGGTGCGGGTACAACGCGTAGGACTGGAACACCATCGCGACGTCACGATCACGAGACGGAATGTCGTTCACCACGCGATCGCCGATTCGGATCTCGCCCTCGCTGACGGTCTCGAGCCCCGCGACCATCCGCAGCGCAGTCGTCTTCCCACAACCCGACGGGCCGACCAGGACGAGAAACTCACCGTCCTGGATTTCCAGGTCGAGCTTCGTCACGGCACGAGTGCCGTCGCCGTAAGCCTTGCCCAGGCCGGCAAGCACGAGTTCAGCCACACCAACTCCCACGACACTGTGCGAACAGGCACCGCGAACGCGGTGTGTCAGCGAAGTTATGCGGCGTCGCCCTAACAGACCATTAAGTGCCGAGAACGATCGTTTTAATGGACAGAAGGGAAAGGTTTTGTGCCCGGGCGCACCCTGGACAGGCCGTCAATCCGTTGAGCCACTTAGGCTTTCCCCCATGTCGAGAGCTCTCGTGGTCGAGGACGACCCGGCGGTGCAAGCAGCGCTGGTCCAGGCCCTCAACGGGCTCGGTCTCACCGCACAGGCTGTCGGCACCGCGGCGGCAGCACTCCAGGAGGTGGTCGCTGCCGAGCCCGACCTCGTACTGCTCGATCTCGGCCTCCCCGATCTCGACGGCATGGTGGTGCTCACCATGCTCCGCAGCGTCAGCGACGTCCCGGTCATCGTGGCGACCGCCCGCGGCGACGAATCCTCCGTCGTGCAGTCGCTCAACTCCGGCGCCGACGACTACATCGTCAAACCGTTCACCAGCACGCATCTCTCCGCCCGCATCACCGCCTTGCTCCGGCGCGCCAAAGCCGGCCCCAAGACCGGGGAACCGGATGAGACGATCCATATCGGCGATCTCCAGATCGACCCGAACAGGCGGCACGCGGCGCTCGCCGGTGCGAGGCTCGTCCTCACCAGACGAGAGTTCGACCTGCTGGCCTATCTGGCACGGCGCCCTGACCAAGTCGTGAGCAGACAAGAGCTGTTCGAGGCGGTGTGGGACCAGTCGGCCTCCGCCGACGACCGTACGATCGACGTGCACACTTCGTGGCTGCGCCGCAAGCTCGGTGAGACCGCGGCCGAACCACGCTACCTGCACACGGTTCGCGGGGTCGGTTACCGCTTCACGAATCCCGGATGAGACGTTTCGTCACACTGGCGCTCCTGCGCGCCTGCAGCGGAGCCAGCGCGCTTGTGGTGCTGCTGGCGGTCGCGGTGTCCATGTCGTACGAACATGACCTCGCGCACGCGCAGGACGGTCATGACTCGGCGATGGTGGCGGAAGTGCTGGCGGCCACCGAGAACCTGGATGCGGTTCGCTCGACCATCAGCCGCACGGAGGCCGGGAAGTCCGGCCGTCTCAAGGTCGTGCTGGCGAACGGCGAGACGCTCGGCTTGACCAGTGGCGCCCCGGCTGTCGTGCGCCCGGTGCTGGCAGCCGACGGACGACCGGCGAGCGTGTCCGTTGTGCCTTCAGCAGTTCCGTTCCCTCTCGGGACGTTCGTGCTGGCTCTGATCACCGCCCTCATCGGTGTCGTCAGCACACTGGCACTCGGCGTGCGGTCACTGCGGCCGGTCACCCGCGCACTGGTCGTGCTGGCCGAAACCGCTAAAGAAGGTCATGGCCGGGTGCGGGCGCACGGACCGGTCGAGATCGAGGATCTCGCCGAAGCGGTCAACGCGGCCATCGACAGGACGGACGAACTGCTCGCGAAGGAGCGTGCGATGATCGCAGACGTCTCGCACCGGCTTCGCACTCCGCTGACCGCACTGCGGCTCGACGCCGAACTGATCGGAGAGGGAGCCGCGTCACAACGGGTCCGCTTCTCTGTCGCGGCGCTGGAACAGAGCGTCAACCAGATCATCAACTCCCTGCAGGCCGGCACGGTGCCGGCGACGACGCCGCACTCCGACCTCGTTGTGGCGGTGGCGGAACGGATGACGTTCTGGTCGGCCTACGCCACGACACAGCGCCGCCCCTTCGACCTGCTCCTGCCTGAAGGCCCGGCCCCGGTGCCGCTTCCTCGCGAGCAGGTCGACGCGGTCGTGGACACCTTGCTGGCCAACGTCTTCCAGCACACACCTCCTTCCGCGCCGGTGACGGTGGAGGTGGCACGGCATGCCGGCTGGGTCACGCTCGTCGTGGAGGACGGCGGTCCCGGCTTCGCCGAACCCCGTGGTGCCCTGCGCCGTGGCAGCAGTGGCGGCGGATCGACCGGGCTCGGACTCGACATCGCCAGGTCCGCCGCCGAGTCCACGGGCGGACGTATCATCATCGACAAGGGACCTCTGGGCGGCGCACGCGTGCGGTTGAAGGTGGCAGAGGCAGGCCGCGATCAATGCCCGGAGGATCCACGTGCCTGGCGCCTGTGGTCGCGGAGCCACGGACGCTCGCCATCGCTGTGAGATCGCGCCTGCCAACGCAGAACGCGAAGGAAGATTCCTCGTCGAACGGCAGGCAAGGGTGGTGTCGGGGTCGGTGCCACCCCTGCCGTCGTTCCTACTGCGAGAGCAGCTGGGCGCAGCGGATCAGGCCCAGGTGCGAGTACGCCTGCGGGTGGTTGCCCAGCGAGCGCTCGGCCACCGGGTCGTACTCCTCCGGCAGCAGGCCCGTGGGGCCCGCGGCCGC
>NZ_BAABBE010000064.1:0-17901 GCF_039537795.1 Lentzea roselyniae | reverse complement strand
CCACACCGGCGGCGAACAGCTTTCGCATTTCCGTTCCCCCATTTTCGTACCGGACCGCTCAATGCGATCCGCCGTCAGTACAGCACCGGCCAACGGCATCGGTGCGCCGAAAGCGGGGAGGAAAACCACGAACGTGGCAAATGAGGGAAAACACCACCGCCGTCCCGTGGGCCGGTTGTACGATCCCCGGCCCACGCGACGATGGTTGCTACGAACGCCTGAACAGCTTGTTCCCGAGCCAGACGATCGGGTCGTACTTGCGGTCGGCCACGCGCTCCTTCATGGGAATGAGCGCGTTGTCGGTGATGTGGATGTGCTCGGGGCACACCTCGCTGCAGCACTTGGTGATGTTGCAGTACCCGAGCCCGTGGTCGTCCTGCGCCTGGTCGACGCGGTCGGCCGTGTCGAGCGGATGCATCTCCAGCTCGGCGACCCGCATGAGGAACCGCGGCCCCGAGAACACTTCCTTGTTCTCCTCGTGGTCACGCACCACGTGGCAGGTGTTCTGGCACAGGAAGCACTCGATGCACTTGCGGAACTCCTGCGAGCGCTCGACGTCGACCTGCTGCATCCGGTACTCGCCGGGGGCCAGGTCCTTCGGCGGCGCGAACGACGGGACCTCCCGCGCCTTGGTGTAGTTGAAGGACACGTCGGTGACGAGGTCGCGGATGATCGGGAACGTCCGCATCGGCGTGACGGTGATCGTCTCCGACTCGTCGAAGACCGACATCCGCGTCATGCACAGCAGGCGCGGGCGGCCGTTGATCTCCGCGGAGCACGACCCGCACTTGCCCGCCTTGCAGTTCCACCGCACCGCGAGGTCCGGTGCCTGCGTTGCCTGCAGCCGGTGGATGATGTCGAGCACCACCTCACCCTCGTTGACCTCGACGGTGAAGTCCTCCAGCGCGCCGCCGGAGTCGTCACCGCGCCACACCCGGAACTTCCCCTGGTAGCTCATGACAACTCCTCGGCGGTGAGGTACTTCTCCAGCTCGGTGCGTTCGAACAGGTCCAGCAGGTCGCTGCGGATCGGGATCTGCGGCTTCTCCTCCACGACGGCCCCGTCACCGGAAGCCCTGCAGACCAGCAGCTTCCGCCGCCACTCGGCGTCCATCGACGGGTGGTCGTCGCGGGTGTGGCCACCCCGGGACTCCGTGCGCAGCAGCGCCGCCTTCGCCACGCATTCCGACACGAGCAACATGTTCCTCAGGTCGAGCGCGAGATGCCAGCCCGGGTTGAACTGCTGGTGTCCCTCGACCGTCAGCGACTGGGCCCGTTCCTTGAGCTTCTCCAGCCGCTGCAACGCCTCTTCCATCTCACCGGCGCGGCGGATGATGCCGACGAGGTCGTTCATCGACTGCTGCAGCTCCATGTGCAGCGTGTACGGGTTCTCGCCGCCCTCCTGCTGGAACGGCTTGAGCGCCGTCGCCCGCGCTTCCGTGATGGTTTCCTCGGCCACGACAGGGCGTTCGTCCATCGCCCGCACGTACTCCGCGGCTCCCGCACCGGCGCGCCGGCCGAACACGAGCAGGTCCGACAACGAGTTGCCGCCCAGCCGGTTCGAGCCGTGCATGCCACCGGACACCTCACCGGCGGCGTAAAGGCCTGGCACGGAAGAGGATCCGGTGTCCGGGTCGACCTCGACGCCGCCCATCACGTAGTGGCAGGTCGGTCCGACTTCCATCGGCTGCGCGGTGATGTCGACGTCCGCCAGCTCCTTGAACTGGTGGTGCATCGACGGCAGCCTGCGCCGGATCTCCTCGGCGGGCAGACGTGTTGACACGTCGAGGAAAACGCCGCCGTGCGGTGACCCGCGGCCGGCCTTCACCTCGGAGTTGATGGCCCGCGCGACCTCGTCCCGCGGCAGCAGCTCCGGTGGGCGCCGGTTGTTGGCCTGGTCGGTGTACCAGCGGTCGGCTTCCTCCTCGTTGTCGGCGTACTTGTCCTTGAACACCTCGGGGATGTAGTCGAACATGAACCGCTTGCCGTCGGAGTTGCGCAGCACGCCACCGTCACCGCGGACGGACTCGGTGACGAGGATGCCCTTCACGGACGGCGGCCAGACCATCCCGGTGGGGTGGAACTGGATGAACTCCATGTTGATCAGCGAGGCGCCCGCGCGCAGTGCCAGCGCGTGGCCGTCGCCGGTGTACTCCCACGAGTTCGAGGTGACCTTGAACGACTTGCCGATGCCGCCGGTCGCGAGGATCACCGCCGGTGCCTCGAACAGCACGAACCTGCCGGACTCGCGCCAGTAGCCGAACGCGCCGGCGATGCGGTCGCCGTCCTTGACGAGGTCGGTGACGGTGAACTCCTGGAACACCCGCAGGCGTTCCTCGTAGTCGCCGAACTCCTTGTAGTCCTCCTGTTGCAGCGAAACGATTTTCTGCTGCAGCGTGCGGATCAGTTCGAGACCGGTGCGGTCACCGACATGGGCGAGGCGCGGGTACTCGTGGCCACCGAAGTTGCGCTGCGAGATGCGGCCGTCCTTGGTGCGGTCGAACAGCGCGCCGTACGTCTCCAGTTCCCAGACCCGTTGCGGTGCCTCCTGCGCGTGCAGCTCGGCCATCCGCCAGTTGTTGAGGAACTTGCCGCCGCGCATGGTGTCGCGGAAGTGCACCTGCCAGTTGTCCGACGAGTTCACGTTGCCCATGGCGGCGGCGATGCCACCCTCCGCCATCACCGTGTGGGCCTTGCCGAACAACGACTTGCAGAGAACCGCGGTGCGCATGCCGTGCTCACGGGCCTCGATCGCGGCACGCAGACCGGCACCACCCGCGCCGATCACGAGGACGTCGAACGAATGCCTTTCCAGCTCGGGCAAAACCACTCCTTAGTTGATGAAGCGGAGGTCGGAGATCGTTCCCGAGGCGACCAGCGCGACGTAGAGGTCGGTGAGGCAGACGAAGATCAGCGAAGCCCACGCGAGCAGCATGTGCCGGTTGTTCAGCTTCGAGATCTGGGTCCACATCCAGTACCGGACCGGGTGCTTGGAGAAGTGCTTGAGCCGCCCGCCCGCGATGTGGCGGCACGAGTGGCACGACAGCGTGTACGCGCCCAGCAGAGCCACGTTGACGAGCAGGATGATGTTGCCCAGGCCGACGCCGGTGCCGAACGCGAGGACCGCGTCGTAGATGTTGATCAGCAGCAGGATCGAGGCCGCGTAGAAGAAGTAGCGGTGCAGGTTCTGCGCGATCAGCGGGAACCGGGTCTCGCCGGTGTACTTGCTGTGCGGCTCGGCCACGGCGCACGCGGGCGGCGACGCCCAGGCCGCCCGGTAGTAGGCCTTGCGGTAGTAGTAACAGGTGATCCGGAACCCCAGCAGGAACGGGATGATGATCACCGGTGGGGTCAGGAAGCCCGGTAGCGCCGGGAACCACTGACCGAAGTGCGAGGCCGCGGGGACGCACTCCTCGGTGAGGCACGGCGAGTACATCGGTGTGAGGTAGTGGTACTGGTCGACCCAGTAGTAGTCCCCCTGGAACGTGCGGAACGCCGCGTAGATCGAGATGAGCAGCAGGCCGACGAAGGTCGTCAGCGGCGGCAACCACCATCGGTCCGTGCGCAGAGTCCTGGCGGCGATCTCTGCCCTCGCCATTACTCACCTTTCTGGGGGTCCACGTCGTTGTGGAGGAACGCATACGGCCCCCGCGTCAGGCGGGGGCCGTGTGATCAGCTCGGCTCAGGTCCGGTTGCGGTAGCCACCGAGTCCTTCGTCGTCTGCGTCCTTCCACAACGACTCGTCGTAGGGCGTGTCGGGCACGACCACGACCTCGCGTTCCACTTGAGGCGCTTCCCGCTGCCTCGGGGTGCTGAGGTCGACGAGTTCGGTGGCGTCGATGTCCATGCGTTCAACGTCGTTGGCAAGGCGTTGGACAGCCGCCACGTCGCCGTACCTGGCGCGCAAGGAGCTGACGCAGTGCCGCATCTGACCGATGACCCGGCGCAGTTCGACGATCTCCGTGGACGTCATGGGACACCTCCGTTCCAAGGTCGTGCCCCGCACTCTGCCCAATCTCAAGCCATGTGACAAGCACCACACGCCAAGATTCAAAACTGGTTCCTTCCCAGTTACTGAATCGTTTTTGTGTCTACGACCAGCCATGACTTACTGTGTGTGGCGTCACGCCCGTCCGTGGGACGCCACCGTTGTCGTCTCGTGAGGGCCCCACCACGGCCCGTGATGACCCGGAGAAACCCATGAGCCAACTGCATCCCGTACTGACAGAGGTCACACGCCGGATCGCCGCCCGCAGCGCTGACTCGCGCCGCGTGTACCTCGAACGTGTGGCAACGGCCGCGCAGGACGGTACCTCCCGGTCCGGCTTCGCGTGCAGCAACCTGGCGCACGGCTTCGCCGGAATCACCGGTGGCGACAAGGCGGCGCTGCGGGCGTTGCGCAAGTCCAACGTCGCGATCGTGTCGTCCTACAACGACATGCTGTCGGCCCACCAGCCGTTCCAGGAGTACCCGGCCTGGATCAAGGACGCGGTCCGCACCGCCGGCGGCGTGTCCCAGTTCGCGGGCGGCGTGCCCGCCATGTGCGACGGCATCACCCAGGGCCGCGAGGGCATGGAGCTGTCGCTGTTCAGCCGCGACGTCATCGCGATGTCCACCGGCGTCGCCCTGTCGCACGAGATGTTCGACGCCGCGGTCCTGCTGGGCGTCTGCGACAAGATCGTGCCGGGCCTGCTGATCGGCGCGCTGTCGTTCGGCCACCTGCCGTCGATCCTGGTGCCCGCGGGCCCGATGGCGACGGGCCTGTCGAACAAGGAGAAGGCTCGCGTCCGGCAGCTCTACGCGGAGGGCAAGGCAACGCGCGAGGACCTGCTCGAAGCCGAGGCCGCCTCGTACCACTCCCCCGGCACCTGCACGTTCTACGGCACCGCGAACTCGAACCAGATGGTCGTCGAGGTCATGGGCCTGCACCTGCCAGGCGCCTCGTTCGTCCCGCCGGGCACGTCGTTGCGTCGCGCCCTCACCGAGCACGCCGGCCGCCGCGCGGTCGAGATGGCCAAGGGCGAGCACTACACGCCGATCGCGCACATCGTCGACGAGAAGGCCGTGGTCAACGGCGTGGTCGCACTGCTGGCGACCGGCGGCTCCACGAACCACACGATGCACCTGGTCGCGATCGCCGCCGCCGCGGGCATCGAGCTGAGCTGGGACGACTTCTCGGACCTGTCCGCAGTCGTGCCGCTAATCGCGCGGGTCTACCCGAACGGCAGCGCCGACATCAACCACTTCCAGGCCGCCGGCGGCGTCCAGTTCGTGGTCGGAACGCTGCTGGACGCCGGCCTGCTGCACAACGACGTCAACACCGTGGCGGGTCACGGCCTCGACCGCTACCGCCAGGAGCCGATGCTGACCGACGGCGAGCTGGTCTGGGTCGACAGCCCCGGCCGTTCGCTCGACCTCGACGTCCTGCGCCCGGTCTCGGACCCGTTCGCCTCCGACGGCGGTCTGCGGATGCTCTCCGGCAACCTCGGCCGCTCGGTCATCAAGGTCTCCGCGGTGGCGTCCGAGAACCACGTCGTCGAGGCACCCGCCCGCGTGTTCACCACGCAGGAGGCCTTCCAGGAGGCCTTCAAGGCAGGCGAGCTCGACCGCGATGTGGTCGTCGTCGTCCGCCAGCAGGGCCCCCAGGCCAACGGCATGCCCGAGCTGCACAAGCTGACCCCGCCCCTCGGCGTCCTGATGGACCGCGGCTACAAGGTCGCCCTGGTGACCGACGGCCGCATGTCCGGCGCCTCGGGCAAGATCCCCGCCGCCATCCAGCTGACCCCGGAGGCCGCGGTCGGCGGCCCGCTCGGCCGGGTCCGGGACGGCGACATCGTCCGTCTCGACGCCACCGCCGGCACCCTCGAAGTCCACGTGTCCGCGGAGGAGCTCGCCTCGCGCCCGCTCGTGGACTTCCCCCCGACGGGCCGGGAATGGGTCGGCACCGGTCGCGAGCTGTTCGCCGCATTGCGTCGTACCGTCGGACCTGCCGACCGCGGCGCGACGGTGTTCGGCCCCATCACCGCCGACCACTTCGCCCCGGTCACGCACCACTAGCCCCGCCCGCACCACCAATATATTGGCTCCACCCAAGCCGCTGACCTGGCCCTTAGCAATGACCCTTTGGACTTCGTCGTCAAAAGACCCATTGCAAAGGGACGGAGATGCTCGACCCAACCCGCCCGCCGACCTCACCACCGCCCGCCCCGCCCATCCACCCTCGCCCACCCTTGCAATGAGTCTTTTGACTTCGTCCGCAAACGTTTTTTGCATCCGGGTGGGGTGCGATGGCGTGTGGCAGCATGCGATATATCGGTTTTCGATCAAGGAGTGACACCGTGGCCAACGGCGACAATCTCGGAGCGACCACCGGCGCCGACCTGCTCGCGCTCTCGCCCGTCATCCCGGTCGTCGTGGTCGACGACGCCGACCACGCCGTGCCGCTCGCCCAGGCGCTGTTGCGCGGTGGCGTCCGCGTCATCGAGCTCACGCTGCGCACCCCGGCTGCACTCGCCGCGATCGAGAACGTCGCCCGCGAGGTGCCGGAGATCGTGATCGGCGCGGGCACCGTCACGGCACCCGAGCACGCCGAGCAGGCGGCGAAGGCCGGGGCGGCGTTCCTCGTCACCCCCGGCACGACCGACCGTGTGCTCGACGCGGCCGACGCGATCGGGCTGCCGTACCTGCCGGGTGCGGCGACCGTGTCCGAGGTGATGCGGCTGGCCGAGCGCGGGCTGTCCGCGCTGAAGTTCTTCCCGGCCGAGGCCGCGGGTGGCGTCGACTACCTGAAGTCGATCGGCGGGCCGATCCCGCACGTGAAGTTCTGCCCGACCGGCGGCATCACGCCTCAGACCGCGCCGGCCTACCTCGCGCTGCCGAACGTCGGCTGCGTCGGTGGCTCGTGGCTGGCACCGAAGGACGCCCTCGCGAACGGCGACTGGGACCGCATCGAGACCCTCGCCCGTGAGGCGAGCCGGCTCGGGTAACCCAGGTCACGAACCGGAAATTCGGCTCACATCACGAGACCGGCGTTCCACCACGTTGGATTCTTCCCCCAACAGGTGGTGACGCCGGTCTCTGATTGATCGGGGTTTGAGGAAAGGCGAGCCGAACAGCCGCCAGTTGAGATTTCTTCCGGAATAACGCTCACCTCCCCGGTGTCACACTCGCTCGTTGCAATGGCGCAAGAGAGGAGCGGATGTGGCTGTCCAGGAAGCCGACGTGGCGGGGTTGGTCGGAGAACAGCTGACCATGTCGGCGTTCAACCAGCTGTCCGGCAGTCTGGGTGGTTATTCCTTCGTCAAGGTGGTCGTCGACCGACACAACGAGACGATCCACTTCTTGAACAACGCGCGCCACGAGTTCCACGCGGTCTACATCGGCCAGGAGATCCTCGGCATCGGCGAGCAGGAGATGCGTGCACGGATCGACGAGTTCAACCAGAGCTTCTACCACTCCCCTGACCGGCGGTTCTTCCTCGGCATCCTGTCGCTGCACAAGCGCGAGGACAAGCGCATGTTCTCGCTGGAGACGGTCGAGGTCGACACCATGTCGGCCGATATGATCGAGTTCTTCTACGCGGAAGTGCGCAGGAACGTCGACGCCGCGGTGCAGTTGTTCTTCAAGCCCGCCAACCATCTCCAGGAGCAGGAAGTCGCGGAGCTTCCCGTGGAAAGGCTTCCACGGATCCTCGCGCACGAATTGTTCTCCACCGCCGAGTTCGTGGCGTTGAACCCGGGCACGGCGAAGGGCCGGTTGCGCGCATTTCGCACCGAGCAGGAGTACCGGGAGAACACGCTGGAGTGGTTCGACATCGTCGTGATGCACCGCGTTCCCGACGACATTCCGCGGCTCGCCGGCATCATCAACGCGAGCCACACCACTCCCCTGTCGCACACGAACGTTCTGGCGACCGGCTGGTCCATTCCGAACGCCATCCAGATCGGCGCGTTCGACCTGATCGACCGGGAGGACCTCGACGGCCAGTGGGTCGAGTACGAGGTGTCGGCCAAGGGCGCCTCGGTCGGACTGCGGCTGATCGACGAGCCGGACGATCTCGGCCAGCGGCCCGCCTGGTACGCGCAGCGCGTCACGCTCGAAGAGCCCGAGGACACCTACAACCCGATCCTCAACCTCAGCAAGATCCGCTACAACGACAGCCATCGCTACGGGACCAAGGCCGCGAACCTCGGCGAGCTGCACCACGTGCTCGCGGCCGAGTCACCACGCCGGCTGCTGGGTTTCTTCTCGGTGCCGCGTCCGCCGCGCGACAACCTCATCCCCTACCTGGCGAAACTCCTCGGCAAAGACGAAGACGCCGACCTGCTCGCCGCCGCGCAGCAGCTGCTCGCGGAACGGGTGCGGGTGCCGCGCGGCGTCGCGTTGCCGTTCTCGATGCACCAGGGCTTCCTGGAGTCGTCGCCGAAGATCCAGCAGGCCATCGGCAAGCTGAAGATGGCGCTGGAGCTCAACGCCCGCGAGATCGAGCCGTTGTGCGTCGAGCTGCAGCAGCTGATCCGCAAGACACGCGTGCCTGATTACCTGCTGTCCGAGCTGGACACCGCACTCGTCGAGAACCTCGCGGGTGTCAGGACGTTCGTGGTGCGCAGCTCGTCGAACGCCGAGGACCTCGCCGGGTTCTCCGCAGCGGGCATCTACGAGTCGTACAACCACGTCACCAGCGCCGAGAAGATCGTGGAGTCGGTCAAGGAGGTGTGGGCGTCCCTCGTCTCCGCGCGCAGCGTGCGGCTGCGACAGCAGGCAGGTATCTCGCTCGACGACTGCTTCATGGGCGTCGTGATCCAGGAGCAGGTCGACGCGGACTGCGGCGGCGTCATGGTCACCACGAACCCCATGAACCGCAACGACTTCCGCAACGTCTACATCAACGTCTCGCCGAACGTCACCGACGTCGTCGAGGGCTCGAAGCAGCCATGCAGTACCTCTACTCCACTGTGGAGGGTGGCGGCCGCACGGTTTCCCTCGGCGACGCCAAGGAGGACCTGGACGTCAAGGGGCACGCGCAGCTGCAGCGGCTCGCGATCGTGGGCCGGTTGCTGCAGTCGCACTTCTCGCCGGACTACACGTTCGACTCGCCGGTCGACATCGAGTGGCTCGCCACCGACGAGATCCTGTACGTCCTGCAGCTGCGGCCGTACTCGATCTGATGCTGGGTCTTCGCGTACCGGCGACTCCGGAAGTGGCGCGTGCCGTCCGCCTGACGTACGGCTTCCAGTTCTTCTTCGGGCTGCTGCTGTGGATCCCGATCTTCTACGAGTACCAGAAGCAGCTGGGGCTCTCCGACGCCGAGATCTTCGGCATCCAGTCGATCTACTACATCGCGTTCTGCCTCATGGAGATCCCGACCGGCATGGTCGCGGACCGCTTCGACTACCGCACGTCGTTGTGGCTCGGCGCGAGCGTGCTGGTCGTCGCGAACATGGTGCCGGTGTTCGCGGGCAACTACACCGGGTTTCTGATCCACTTCCTGCTGATCGCGCTGGCCAGGTCGCTGATCTCCGGCGCACAGAGCGCGTATCTGTACGAGTACCTCAACGCGCACAACGCCGGGCACCTCTACCTCAAGGTCGAGGGCGTCGGCCGCTCGTACAGCCTGGTCGGCAAGATCGTGTACTGGCCGGTGATCGGCCTGCTAATGCAGTGGAACATGCCGTCGCCGTACTGGCTCACCGCGATCAACGCCGCGATCGCGGTGGTGCTCGCACTGAAGCTGCCGCCGATTCCTGGTTGGGAACGACCGGCGGGCAAGACTTCGAAGCTGCTCGCCGGCGTCGGCGGCGCGTTCGGGGCGCTGCGCAAGTCCCGCTGGCTGCTGCTGTTGATGATCCAGGGCATCGCGATGTTCACACTGGTCCGGATCCTGCAGGTCAACCTGTTCCAGCCGGTGCTGGAGTCGAAGCACGTCTCGGTCAACTGGTACGGCTCGGTGCTCGCCGCGATGACGATCTTCGAGGCGGTCGCCGCCGCGCGCCCGCACTGGCTGTCGAAGAAGATCGGGCCCGCGAAGTCGGTGTTCCTGCTGACCGTCGTGATGGCGTTGTCGATCGGCTTCGTCGTGCCCTCAGGCGGTGTTGTGACGATCGTGTTGCTGTGCCTGTTCTCCGTGACGGCGGGCATGAGCTTCCCCATCCAGAAGAAGCTGCTCAACGACGCGATCCCGGATTCCCGTTACCGTGCAACGCTTCTCTCGATGGAGTCCATCATGGACCGTGCCGTGTGCGCGGTCGTCGCGGTCGCGCTCGGTGCCTACCTCGCCGGCGGGCGGCTCAACGAGTTCCTGGTGCTCTCGTCCGCCGTCACCGTGATCCTGATGGCCTTGCTGGCAGGGTTGCTGATCGCGGTCAGGACCACAAGGCGGCGACGAGCTCAGCTCGTCCCGTGATGCCGAGCTTGCGGTAGGCACTCGACAGGTGCAGCTCCACCGTGCGGCGGGTCAGGTGCAGGGTCTCGGCGATCTGCCGGTTCGTCAGGCCCTGCGCCGCCATCCGCGCGACCCTGTTCTCCTGCCTGGTCAGGCCCTGCACCTGGTCGTCCTTGTCGCGGACCTCGTCCCCGGCGAGCTTCGCCAGCGGGTGCGCGCTGAGCTGGCGGGCGAGGTCGAAGGCACGGCGCAGATGCGGGGCCGCGGCTTCGGTACGGCCCTTGCGGCGCAGGTGGTGGCCGAGCCAGTACAACGACTGTGCGTGCAGCAGCCGGTGCGGTGACGAAGCGAGAAGCTGTTCCGCCTCAACGAGGACATCGATGTCGTCCGTGCTGATGCCAACGCTCATCAACGCGGTCCCGATGACGCGCGTCGAACCCCACCGCTTGGCCAGGTCCAGCTCCTCGTGCGCGAGCCGGGCAGCGTCGTCACGGTTGCCCAGCGCCAGGTACGCGCGCACGGCGTGGTGACGCCACGCCAGCAGTGCCGGGTTGGGCATCTCGCGTGCCGCGAGTCGCCGGCCCGCCTCCAACAGGTCTTCCAGCGCGCCCTCCGCGTGGCAGGACGCGAGCTTCAGCCGGCCGCGGGCGTAACAGACGTTGATGTGCTGCAACAGGTCGCCGTCTTCGGTGACGAGCGGAGCCGCCTCGTCGAACTGCCCCATCTCGATGCACACCTCGGCGAGTTTCGCCGAGGCCAGCAGGACCGAGGGGCATTCCGTGTTGCCGGTCGCCACCGGTGGCGTCAGGAACGTGTACGCACGGGCCAGATCACCGCTGTTGTGGAAGGCGGCGGCGCGAGCGATCATGCTCAGCATTCCGCGGCGCAGGTGCGGGTCGTGTGAGACCGGCGCGGTGCTGTGCGAGAGCCACAGCTTGTTGATGTGCGCCGGATCGTCGGCGAGCACCGGCACGAAGAACGTGAACAGGTAGGGCTCGCCGAAGACGTCGACCCACTCGCCGTCGAGCGCGTCCAGCGCGTGCTCGACGGCTTCCGCGGACGAGTCGCCACTGCGGGCGTTGCCGACCGCGAGCAACGCCGACCGCGCGCGCTTCAGGTTCGGGTCCTGCGGGATGTCGCCGACGAGGTCGTCGAAGTACTTGCCGGCGCAGTGGGCCATCTGGGCGTCGCGGTTGGCGGAGAGGAGATAGGTCGTGCAGACGAGGTGCCAGACCAGGTCGCGGTCCTCCGGCAGCAGCCGGGCGATCACCATGATCGCCAGCGACACCGCGAAGTGCGCGTCCGAGCCGGTGCACATGTTCTGGATCAACGACAGCGCGACGTTCGCCGCGAGGTGCGGGTCCTCGCAGGCGGTCAGCGCGTCCCGGACCCGGTCACGGCCTTCCCTGTTGTTCTTGAGGTGTTCGGCGTGGCCGAGCTCGACCTCGATCGCCAGGCGGTCCTCATCGGACAGGTGTTCGTCGAGCGCCCGTTCGAGGTGCTCTATGCCGCCGACCTCGCGCAGCAGGTCCACCGACCACGGCAGGCGGACGGACCTGGCCTTCAGCACGTGCTCGGCGACGCGTTCGTCCGGGGCGTCCGACTCGAACAGCAGCCAGGCAGCGCGGGCGTGTGCCGCGGAACGGACGGCGACCGGCATGTCGGCGAGGATGCTGTTGCGCACGAACGGATGCCGGAACGTCAACGGGTCGGTGTCGGCGAGCACCCCGAGGCGGACGAGCGTGTCGACGGCGGGTAGCGCGTCGAACCCGGTCAGCGCGGACAGCAGTTCGAGACCGGCGTCACCGTCCAGCACCGCGGCGGATCGGGCGACTTCGGCGGCGCCGGTGTACTCGCGCAGCCGCATGCCGATCATCTCGCCGACCGCGGCCGAGCCCTCGCCTTCCTCACGGAGCAGGGCCTGCAACAGGTACGGGTTGCCGCCGGTGAGCTCGTGGCAGCGCTGCGGGTCCCTGTCCGGGAAGTCTTTGGTGAGTTGCGCGATTGCCGTGACGTCGAGGCCGGCGAGGTCGATGCGGTGCGGGTGGGCGCCGGCGATCTCGGGCAGCGTCACCTCGTCCGTGGAGAGGTAGCCCTGGGAGGCACCGAGAGCCATGACGACCGGCATGCCATGCAGGCGTGGTCGCAGGTAGGCGAGCGCGCGCTTGGAGAAGGTGTCGGCGACGTGGACGTCGTCGACGACCATAAGGATCGGTGCCTTGCGCGCGGAGCTCGCGGCACGGGCGTACAGCTCTTCGAGGTCACGTTCGTTCGCGAGGCACGGCGCGAGCTGCCGCACCACCGCACCCGGTAAGTGGCTCTCCAGCCGGGCGCTCTTGGCCAGGCGGACGGTGAAGCCGCGCTCCCGCGCCTCGGCGGTGAACGCGTCGAGCAGCGCGGACTTGCCGATGCCGAAGCCCCCGGTGACGACCACGCAGGATGCCGTCCCCCGCAGTGCGTCATCGAGCAAACGTCCGAGAGCTGCGAGTTCCGCGTCCCGGCCGAGTAGTGGAGATGTCACCTCTACGTACCCCTGCCTTCGGTACCGAGAGGACCGCGGCTCGAAGGTTTCGGTGTTCCTTCGGTGCGGACCGTAAAGACCTGCGCTTCGTCGTCGGGCAAACTTACCCACAGGTAACGGTGAACGGAACTGTGAGCTGTGCGGGAGCGACCGATGATCTGGGCCAGGCTGATGCGCGGATGGCTCCGCCTCGCCTGCCTGCTCATCGGCCCGGCCACCGGCTCACACGTGACGGAACAGCGGAAACGGCTCACCGTGCACAGAGGCCGCGCGGGTCAGAGAGCCGAACTCGGCCGGCTCGGCGTGCGAGGACAGCGACTCCACGACCGACAGCACCGCGGCGATGGCCACCACGACGCCTGCCGCCACCAGCAGGATGCTGCGGCTGATGTGGCACGGCTGTTGTTCCGTCGGCTGACTGACGACCTGACGCAGCGTCGGCGCGAACACGCCGAAGTCGGCCGCGTCGCCCTGGCAGCTCTCGCACCCGGTTAGGTGCCGGGAGAAGATCACATGCTGCGCGGGTTCGAGGACCCCGAGCACATACGCCGCAACGTCACCGCACGGCCCGTCTGGGCCCGTGCGGCTTTCGTCGTCCACGGCTCCTACTACGTACACGTGCTCGTGATGTGGTTGACGTGTCACCATCACGCTAGCTCCTGTCCTGCAGCGCCCGGCGAATGGTGTGCATCGCCTTGTACAGCCGGGACTTGACGGTTCCTTCCGGGACTCCGAGAACGACCGCTGCCTCCTTCACCGTCCGACCCATGACATACGTTTCGTAGATAGCTGAACGGTGTTCGTCACTCAATTGGCGTACAACTTCGGTAATGACCATCACCGAAAGTGTCTGTTCCGTGTCGTCGGGAGATTCGGCGATGTCCGGACGAAGCAATTCGACTTCCTGTGGGCGCGCCTGCCGGCTGCGCCATCCGTCGATCACAATGCGACGAGCGACGGTACAAAGCCATCCGCGCAACATCCCCGGTTCACGAACAAGATGCTCGGAGTTCTGCCAAGCCCTGATCAACGTCTCCTGGACGACATCCTCGGTCCATTGACGGTCGTAGTTGGTCAGACACAGGACCTGGGAGAACAACATCCGCTGGAACTGCCCGTAGAGCAACGTCAGCAATTCCTCGTCCTGATGGGCTTCAGCAACCCTGACCTGATCAACCATGAAGCTTGCGCCCTCCCCAGATATCGGCGACGTCTCGCTTCGGGCGGCAGGCCTAGCGACTCGGTGGCCGAGCATGGAATCCCATGCATCCTACAACGGGAACGCGAAATCCTCTCGGGTACGTAAATATGGCGCGAATGGTTCGCAGATCTTACTGTGATGCACGTCACATCGACAGGTCCGCATGCGTCGTGAACCCCAGCCCAACCAGCGCGTATCACCTTTGAAGGCAGCTCGATCGCGGGAGGGAACGGGCACTATGCGTCACCGGTTGGGCACGCTGGGACAGCACGCAGCGCTTTTCGCCGTCACATCAACGGTATTTTTGGGGGCATTCATCGGAGCAGTCCCCGCGACTGCGCAGTCCACAGACGTGCAACCGCCAGACCGCTCTTTCATGGTATCTCTGCGGCAAGCAAACTCGTGGTTGATCCCTGTCAGCAAAGAGGTTCCGGCACGCACCACCAATGCAGGAATCAGCAACGCAGGAAAGGATATCTTCGAAGGACATTCCCGACTCGACGTCGATCTGCTCAAAACTGCCGGCGAGTTCGGCGTGGTACTGCCGAACGACGCGAACAGTGAACACCAGTCACTCATCAACGAGATGGCCGGACGCACCGGCGACAACCACGACCGCGCCTACGCGACGATCATCCGGCAGGCACAGGGCGGGCTTCTCGTAATGGCGACACAAACGCGCGCCACGACGCAGAACACAGCAATTCGCACGCTCGCCCACCAAACGGTGCAAATGCTGATCCGCACGATGACGGTCCTGGAGAACACCGGCCTGGTCGACCCGTCCGCGCTCGAATTGGTGACGGCCAAGGCTCAGCTGAACGCAGTTCGCGTCATCGGTCAGAACGTCGAACCTTCGGACCGGGAATTGCTCGTTCTGCTCATGCAGCATTCGCTTTGGCAGAAACCGGCGAGCCGCGAGAGCTCCGACCGCGCCCGTGACGCGAAGGTCCGCAAGGTCGCGGGCCAGCTCGCCGCAGAGCACACCCAGCTCACCGCCGCGGTCAACGAGGCGGCCGGCCAGATCGGCGTTGATCTCCCGGCTGAACCGACGACCGAACAGAAGTCGTGGGCGAACGCCATCTCGTCCAGCTCGGGTGAGGAGCTCGACCGCATGTACGCGAACCTGTCGCGTGCCGCCGACGGCTCGCTCATCGTCCAGGTCGCCCAGGCGCGCGCGACGACCAAGAGCGTCCCGGCGCGGGTAGCCGCACAGACCGGTCTCACGCTCCTGCTCAAGCACATGCTTCTGCTGGAGGGCACGGGCCTGGTGAAGGCGAACTCCCTTCAGATGACCGACTTCCCGGCCATCGCCCAGCCCAAGTCCAACAACAGCCCGCCACCCCAGCCGGACGACTCCCCCACGAGCGTCGGCTTCCTCACCGGCATCGCCGTCCTCGTCGTCGCCGGCGCGGGCACGCTCTGGCTGGTCCGCGCCATCGGCCACCGCGGCGAGCACCGACGCTGACTCCCACCGATATATCGGCCGCAGCCCTCGCCATCCGATATATCACCGCCCGGCGGGCCGTCCGCCAGCCCGCCGGCACCGCGCCTCCCTGCCCTAGCAATGAGTCTTTTGACGACGTCGTCAAAAGACTCATTGCTAGGGCGCAGGTCAGCGGCGTGGGAGGTTGACATAATCAACGTTGAAGGCGGAACGTGCCGAGAACCTCGATGCCGGACTGAGTGGTGCTGTTGGCGCCGCGCTCGCTGTCGCGGACGACAGCGACGTGGTCGGCATCGGGTGGGGCGGGCACCACGACGGTGAGGACGCGCGGGGCGTCCGAACCGATATATGGATCTTGGGGGAAGGTCTCGACGCTGGTGCCGAGGCCTACCCGGACCGGCACGCGGCTGATGATGCGGCCGTCGCGGTCGCGGACCTCCACGTAGTCGCCGGCCTGGTGGTCGCGGGACAGGCCGACCGTGATGTTGACCGGGTGCTGCTCCACGAGGCGGACCCCGTCTGCGGCGAACTCGAAGATGAGGCGGACGGATCTGGTCAGCGGAACGTCGGTCATGGCGCGTGCCTCCAAGGGTGGGCAAGGCTCCCTTGTATGAGGCATCGGGGGCAGGACTATGTACGTGTCGGTACTTGTGCCGTGTCCACCCGTTCGACGGCGTGCGCTTCAGTGAGATCAACCGCCTCCCACTTGCCGACGAGCCGGTCGATCACCGCGGCCGGCACCGGCTCGGGGCGGGTGCGGTTGCGTGCGTGGATCACGGTCTTCGGGGCTTCGAGGCCGATGAGCGTGACTCGGGCGCGGTAGTCGGCGGCCAGGCCGATGCAGCGTTCGCGGAGCTGGCGGGAGATGTTGGTCGCGTTCCAGACGAACCGCTCCCCTGCCCTCAGCAGCGTCCGCGCTTCGTCGAAGGCTGCGGCGGCTACCGCGCGTTGGTCACCGTCGGGAGCGATGCCGAGCCGTGCGCGCACGGCGTCGAGGCTCACCACCGGCCAGCCCGGCCGGTTCGCGGCCATCCAATGATCCTTGCCGACACCAGGCAGGCCGGACAGCACGGTCACCTCGACGCGGGTGTCGTCGTAGGCGGCGTAGTCCGGATCGCGGCCAGGGGTGCGGAAGTACTGGAACCGCGCGTGGTCGGAGGGGAACTCGCGCGGGCGGTCGAGGCAGTCGCGCTCGCGGCAGTACTCCTCGAACAGGGCGATGTTGTCCAGCACGGATTCGGTGTCACCGCAGATCCGGCCGAGGATGTCGGCGCGGGCCAGCGTCGCCAGGTCGTCGTTGCGGGCGACGAGGCTCACCCGGAACGCGATGCGGTCGAGATCGGGGCGTTCCAGCGCCCAGAACGGCACCTGGTGGTGGCGCACCAGCGCGGCAACGTGTTCGCGCCAGGCGATGGGCCGGTCCATCTCCCACAACACCTTGCGTGCCAACAGGTCTCCGGCGCGGGAGTGGCCGTGTGCGGTGATCCGGCCGTCTTCGATCTGGGTGCGGAACGGCTTCGCCACGTCGTGGAGCAACACCGTGGCGAACAAGCGCACGCGATCGGGTTCCGGGCGCGCCCTCCACTCCGGCAGTGCGACGAGCGCCTCGCAGGCCATGCGGGTGTGCGTGGCGACGTCGCCTTCCGCGTGATGAATCGGATCCTGCGGCACGCCTTCCAGCGCGCGCACCCATGCGAACGCCGACCGGACGGCGTTCCAATCCAGAGTCCACTGTGGACCATTCGGGCAGAGTTGCTCAAACACGGGACACCACCCTGTTCGGCAGGATCGGGCGGTCCTGCCAATGGCTGCCCGAGTCCAGGACGGCGGTGACGAAGGTCGGCCGGACCCACTTGTAGCGCTCGACCGTGCGGCCGTTCTCCTCCACCTTGATGTAGAGGCCTTCCATGTGGTCGTCGGAATCTGTTTCCGCGACAACGACTTCCGGATCCTGACCCGCCGCACGGGCCGCCTCGACCAGCGCATCACGCCACGCGGGCGTGCGGCACGTCGACGGACCGATCAGCGCCGTCAGATCCTTCAACGTCCGCAACGGGCCCTCGTGCAGCACCGGCACGGACACCACCGGCGCTCCTTCGAGCACGCGGCGGCGTTCCGGTGTGGACAGGAAGTCACCGGTTTCGCGGTCGAGCAGGTCGAACTCGCAGAAGTGGTGCGGCAGCGCGTCGTAGAACACGGTGTGCTTGGCGTACAACCATTCCCCGTAAGAGTTCCTATCAAAGGATCTTGATGTGCCTGTAGCAGATGATGCAGGTTGCCAAGCCGAGGAACGCTTCGTGGATGTCATCGCGGCGCTCCCAGCGAATACGCAGCCGCTTCATGCCGTGGTAC
>NZ_BAABBE010000063.1:0-18565 GCF_039537795.1 Lentzea roselyniae | reverse complement strand
TCGGTCACGTGCGCCTGGTGGCCGGGGGAAACTCGTGGGAGGCCCTGCCCGGTGATCTGCTGACGTTGCCCGAGCGCAGGCATCGGGTGGAGGCGCTGGAGGACAGCGTCTTCCTCTTCACCACGGCACTGAGGCTGCCGTGACGAGAGAGGGGCGGGAGCCACCCCCGGCGCTCCTGCCCCTCTCTCATGTCAGTCGACCAGCTTGCCGGCCGTGTCGACATCCCTCATCAGGGACGCGATCTCGTCCGGCACGGGAGGGATCTCCTCCCGTCGGCCCAGCCGGGGCCTGACCAGACGATGTTCGGCTGCTGTGCGGGATGCAGGTCCAGGTAGTCCGACAGGTTGTGACAGCCGCGGGTCTCGCGACGTTCGAGGGCGCACTCCAGGGTCGCGCGGGCCGAGATCGCGGACAGTTCCCCGCGCTGCAGGACATGAACCGGTCCCCCAACGCGTTCGTGAGAGTGCCGCCCTCGCCACGTGCGCCTCGGACACCAGGGTTCCAGCCGCGTTCTCCTGTTCGAGCAGACCGGACGAGGGTGACGCGCAGCGGCTGGCCAGCTCACCGAAGCCGCCGATCGTCATCCGAGCCACCCGGTCCTCGGTGTGCGGCTCGGGCCAGCCGCTGATCACGATGTTCGGCCGGAACCGGTTCATCGGAACGGGATCTGCCCCGCTCCACGATCCGCGCGTTCAGATCATCCAGTGAGGACAGTGAGAGGACCAGCAGCGCGGTCAGGTCGGCCCACTCCGGCCCCGGACCGTGGCCGGCCGCGGCGCCTCGCCCTGCCGGACCGTCATCCTGTCCGGCCCGACGATCGCGAACAGCCGATCGTGGGCCAACCCGGCCAGGGTGACCTCTGCCCGCTCCACGACGACCCCGGCACACCCTTTGATCGGGTACGACGTCAGCGCGTGGACGGCTGCCACGCCGCCAAGGTACCCGGCGCCACCGGCCCGGCACCGTGATTCAGCCCGGTAGCCGAACGGCTCGGCCTGCGGAAGCGCTCTCCAGCGCGACGCAATCAGTCCAATGTGGACGAACTGTCCGTGACCGCCTCCCCCGTCTCGCGGAAGCCGATCTTCCGGTGCGTCCCGTCGCACAACGGCTTGTTGGCCGAGTGACCGCACCGGCACAGCGTCACCCGGTTGCGGGTCTCCTGTGGCCGGCCGTCCGACCGGTGGACCGGTACTCGTCCGCTGACCCACAACGCGCTCGCCTGTCCGTTCTCCTCTTCGAGAACGGAGATCGCCTGTGGCAGGTCGACCTCGACGGTGTCGCCGCCGCGGTGGAGTGCGTAGCTGTAGGACCCGGACGGGCAGTGGTCGATCCGGCTCATGACGTCCGAGCGGATGTCGCTGTCGTCGGTGTCGGCGAGCATCTTCGCGATCGGCCGGGTGCGGCCGACGCAGAACGCGGCGTGGACGCACAGTTCGCCGACCCGTTGCGCGGAGACGTCCACCCCGTCGTGGACGTGCTGCAGCTCCGCGTACGGCCGCATCGGGGTGGCCTCGGTGCCGTCGAACCCGATCTCGGCGTGGGTCCCGTCGCAGAACGGTTTCGCGCTCGACCGGCCGCAGCGGCACAGGGCATAGATCTCCTCGGTCGGGATGGGCTCGCTGGTCTGCCAGGTCACCGAGTCGCCGTCCGCGGAGATGATCTTGCGCTTGCGTCGTAGCGGTACGCCGCCGTACACGACGTACGGGCCGTTGCGGAGCACGACGATCCGCCGCTCGTGCCGGCCCGTCATCGGCGTTGCTCCACTGGCACGTACTCGAACGTGGGGCCTGCCGTCCCGCCGCTGTCGTCCGGCATCCGCAGCAGGGCCTCGGCCTGTGCTTTCAGCGCGAACATCTCGCCGACGGCGACCGCCAGCATGCGCGGACTGCCGTCGAACGCCTGCTCCAGCAGGTGCAGGAGACCGCAGTAGGTGAGGTTGAACTCCTCCTGTGCGGTGCGAATCGGGCTGCCCGGCGCGTGGTCGGCCAGCCGCGGGTTCGGGCGCATCGGGTGGATCCCCGTCGGGTCCACGGAGATCGTCTCGCCGGTCGGCCCGGTGGCCGGCGTGTCACCGCGCTGGTACCGGCGGCCCAGCTTGAGCTCCTCGAACCGGTAGTAGTGCGCGACTTCCTCTCGGCCGGGGTGGAAGACGTCCTCGTCACCGTCCCAGACCTCGTCCCGGGACATGCCCTCGCCCTGTTCGACGATCTCCGCGAGCGCCTCGAGCGCCGAGGCCAGATCGGTGACGGCGACCAGTTTCCCCGCGCTGTGCCGGAAGTGCGTCGAGGTCACCTGACGGGCGGAGTCGCCGGTGAACACCTCCTGTTCGCCGAGCTGCTCGCACAGGTGGCGCAGCCCGTCCTCGATCGCCGCGTAGAACTGCCCGATCGTCTCGTAGTCGTCGCTCTCCGCGGGGGCGCCCGCGGGCGCGGGCCGTTCGATCCGGAGGAACAGGTCGAGGGCGTCGGGCCCGAACGGCACGAGCGACAGCTCCAGTGAGCGGTCGCCGTGCGGCATCGGCCGGGGATGCGGCGGCAGCATCTCCGGGATGTCCAGCCGCGGCCGGCCGCCGACCGCGTTGAGCAGGTTCGCGGCCAGGGCGAGGTGGAGCATCTCCTCGGCGAACACGCTGCCCACGAGCTCGACCGCATCCTGGTTGCGGTCCGGATCGAGGGAGTAGAGCGCGCAGAGGTAAGGCGGCAGGGTCGAGTGCTCCAGCTCGATCGCCCACTGGAGGTGCTCGCGCAGGCTGTCGAGTGTCGCGATGCGTGCTCCTCGGCTCACCGGTGTCCCCTTTCCGCATCCTCGACTGCTTCGACCGCGCCGAGAAGACCGTGGAGGCCGACCTCGTAGCGCTCGGCGTCCGCCGGATCGAACTGCCATTCGGTCACCGGTGTGCCGGCGACCTCCTCGAAGTGGCTCGACACGACGATGTCGATCTCCGCTTGCACCTCGACCTCGAGCCCGTGCAGGAACTCGTTCTCTTCCGGGTTGCTCATGTGTCCTCTTTGCGTGCGTGGACCAGCCAGGTGGCGATCCGTCCGGTGGCGAACAGGTGGGTGAAGCGCTCGCCCTGCCGCGCGGCCAGCGCGTGGGCGGGTTCGGTCCGGTGCTGGGCGGTGACGAGCGCGGTGACCCGAGCGGCGCGCCGGGACCAGGACCGCGGCGTGCGTCCGGCCGGCCGGACCTGTTCGACGAGCCGGAACCCGGTGCCGGCGAGCAGGTCGGCCAGCTGCGGACGGGTGGGGAAGTGGTTGCCCTCGGGGACGGCCAGCGCGGTGAGGGGACCTTCGGCGACGACCGCCAGCAGGCCCAGCGGGGCACCGGGCCGCAGCACCCGGTGGATCTCGCGGAGCACAGCCGCCTTGTCCTCGACGGTGCACAGCACTCCGAGACACCAGGCTGCGTCGACCGAACCTGTCCGAAGTGGAATCCGCCTGCCGTCCGCCGTGATGACCGGCAGCCCGAAGAGCCGAGCCGCGGCCCGGCCCGCGGTCGGCATCGGTTCCAGCAGGATCGGCTGAACCCCGAACCGTTGCGCGGCCCATGCCGCCGGTCCGCCGACACCCGCGCCCACGTCCAGCAGCGTGGCGCCGGGGCCCAGCTCACAGGCTTCGGCCAGCCAGGCGAGGGCGGCCGGGTCGGCACTGCCGCGGCAGGCGGCGGGGATCGCGTGCCGACAGCCGAGTTGCTCGGCGGCGTCGGCGGTCCAGCCCGCGACGTCGTCGAACTCGGCGACCATGGCCGGCGCGGTCACCGGACCGTGCCGTCGCCGGTGGCCTCGTCGACGAGCTCCGGGACGAGTTTCGAGCCGATCAGCCCGGTTCCCCCGATCACCACGATCTTCATGACGAACCCTTCCCGTTCGCCGGCGCGCCGTTCGCCGCCCGGTCACCAAGGGAGACCAGGCAGCCCGCCGCGTTGTGACAGCCGCGGCGGAATCTCCGTGCCCGTCACGAATGCCGGCGCTGCGCGGTCCTTGTTCGCGACCGACCGAGTGGTGAACGGAGCGAACCCGTGCTGCCGATGAGCACCAGGATCAGGATCCGCGTCCGGATGAGCGCGCGCCCGATCGACGAACCGCACCGCGCGGCGAGCCAGCTCGAGCTGCTGTTCGACCTCGTCTTCGTGGTCGCCGTCGCGGCCGCCACCGCCCAGTTCGCGCACCGCATCGGCGAAGGCCACGCCCTCACCGGCCTCGCCGGGTTCCTCCAGGTGTTCTTCGCGATCTGGTGGGCGTGGATGAACTTCACGTGGTTCGCGTCGTCCTACGACACCGACGACGTGGCGTACCGGCTGCTGACCATGGTGCAGATGGCCGGCGTGCTCGTCCTCGCCGCCGGCGCGCCCGCCACGGCCGTCGCCGACTACCGCGCCGTCACGGTCGGCTACCTCATCATGCGGATCGGGCTTGTCGCGCAGTGGGTGCGGGCCGGCGTCGAGGACCCGGCGCGCAGGCGGACCGCGTTCCGTTACGCCACGGGCATCTCGGTCCTGCAGGCCGGTTGGGTGGGGTGGCTCGTCCTCTCCGAGACGGGTGTCCTGTCACCGGTCACCCAACCGGCGCTCTTCGTCGCGCTGGTCGCCGTGGAGCTCGCGGTGCCGCGCTGGGCGGAGCGGATGACGGCCACCACCTGGCATCCGCACCACATCGCCGAGCGCTACGGCCTGTTCACGATCATTCTGCTCGGCGAGAGCCTCCTGGCCGCGACCACAGGTGTTCGCGGGGCACTGGAGGCGGCCGAGATCAGCGGTTCGTTCATCACGATCGCGGTCTCCGGCCTCGTGCTGCTCTTCGCCGCCTGGTGGCTGTACTTCCTGGAACCGGCAGGGCACGGGCTGAGTGATCGCCGCGACGGGTCCTACCTGTGGGGCTACGGCCACTTCGGCATCTTCGCCGCGCTCGCGGCACTCGGCGCGAGCCTGGAGGTCGCGGTCGAGTACACCGGGCACCACCTGCACGTCTCACCACTCGTGATCAGCTACGCGGTCGCGGTCTCCGTGGGCGTGTTCCTCGTGCTGCTGTGGCTGGTCCAGGTGCCCATCGTGGCGAGGCCCGTCCTGCGTCCCGGCGTGGTCCTGGGCTGCGCCACCTTCGTGTTCCTGCTCCCGCTCGCCACGCCGTTGACCGGCGTGGCCGTCGTGATCGCAGGAATCGCGGCGGCCTGCGCACTGCCGGTCGCTTTCACCGTCACCGCCGAAAGAAGAAGAGGAATCTGTCATGAGTGAGCACATCCTCGAACCGGCCGCGCAGGACTTCGCGGACGCGACGGCGAAGCCGCCGTTCCTGTACGAGCTCGGCCCCGAACGCGCGCGGAAGGTTCTCGACGACGTACAGTCCGGCCCGATCGACCTGCTGCCGGTCGACGAGAAGTGGATCACGGTGCCGGCCGAGGTCGGCGACGTGCGCGTGCGCATCGTCAAGCCGGCCGGTGCGGACGGCCCCCTCCCCGTGGTCCTCTACGTCCACGGCGGTGGCTGGGTCCTCGGCAACGCGGGCACGCACGACCGGCTGGTGCGGGAACTGGCCGTCGGCGCCGATGCCGCGGTGGTGTTCGTCGAGTACTCGCGGTCGCCCGAGGCGCGGTACCCCGTCGCGGTCGAACAGGCCTACGCGACCGCGAGGTGGATCACGGCCGACGGCGCCGCCGAGGGCCTGGACGCCTCTCGCCTCGCGATCGCCGGTGACTCGGTCGGCGGCAACATGTCCGCCGTCGTCGCGATCCTCGCCAAGCGGCGCGGGGACGTGACGTTCCGGCACCAGTCGCTGTACTACCCGGTCACCGACGCCGGCCAGGACACCGACAGCTACCGCGAGTTCGCCGACGGACCACATCTCACCGCCAAGGCCATGGCCTACTACTGGGACTCCTACCTGCCCGACGTGTCCCAGCGCGCCGACGTCACCGCGTCCCCGCTGCGCGCACGGCCGGAGGACCTCACCGGACTCCCGGAGACCTTCGTCGTCGTCGACGAGAACGACGTGCTGCGCGACGAGGGCGAGGCCTACGCGCGCAAGCTCGTCGCGGCCGGGGTGCGCACGACCTGCGCCCGCTACAACGGCACCCTCCACGACTTCATGATGCTCAACCCGCTCCGCGGGTCCGCGGCCGCGACCGCCGCAGTGGAGCAGGCGTGCCGCGTGCTGCGGAAGGCGCTCCACGGTTAGACCACGGACACAGAAGGAGACAGAACCCATGACTGAACAGAAGCCGACCGTCGTCCTGGTGCACGGTGCGTTCGCGGAGTCCGCGAGCTGGTACGGGGTCGTCGAACGACTGCAGGCAAGACACGTGGACGTCGTCGCGGCGGCGAACCCGCTGCGCGGCCTCACGAGCGACGCCGCGTACGTGCGCGACGTCGTCGCCGGCATCGGCGGCCCCGTCGTGCTGGCCGGACATTCCTACGGCGGAATGGTGATCACCGAGGCGGCGGCCGGCAACGCGGCCGTGACCGGGCTCGTCTACGTCTGCGCGTTCGCACCCGAGCACGGGGAGAGCGCGCTGCAGCTGTCGGCGAAGTTCCCGGGCAGCACGCTCGGCCAGACGCTCACCGCCCATCCGGTCGCCACCGGCGGCAACGAGTTCTTCATCCGGCCAGACGCGTTCCACCACCAGTTCGCCGCCGACGTCGCGCCCGCCGAGTCGGCGCTGATGGCGGCAACGCAACGCCCGGTCACCGAGGCGGCGCTCACCGCGGGCCTCGCGACGAAAACCCCGGCGTGGCGGTCGATCCCGTCCTGGTTCGTCTTCAGCGACCAGGACCTCAACATCCCCGTCGCACTTCACCGGTACATGGCGGAACGCGCCAACGCCAAGGGCGTCCGGGAGGTGGCAGGCGGGTCGCACGCCCTCACCGTGTCGGACCCGGCCGCGGTTGCGGCCGCGATCCTCGACGCCGTCGACGGCTCGGCCGCGTAAGGGAATCCGGGACAGGTCGATCACCCCGCCACGCGGAGGTGACGGGGTGATCGACACCGGGGTCAGAGCTGTTCGCCGGTCCGCGACTGCCACCACGTGCGAACGGTTCCGGCCGCCAGCAGTGCCACGGTCAGCAGCGATGTGACCTCGTCCGGCACGAAACCCAGCAGTGCGAAAGGGAGGGCGAGCCATCGCGCGAGCCACTGGACGCGGCTGCCCCGTGGCGAGCCGAGCAACTCGGCCAGCCTCGGGTCCTCGATGGTCAGGTTCTTCTCGATGGCGCGCAGCGTGCGGTGCTCCTGCCAGTTCACGTCGTCTCCCGACGGCTCAGCGGGAGACGACGACGTCGTCGACGAGGACGCGCTCGAGGTCTGCCACCTCACCGACCTGCGCCGCGTCGAGGAACGCGGTGAGCAGGCGATCCAGTTCCGCGGGCAGGACAGGTCCGTGCCGCTGTTCGGCGAGGTGCGCGCGGGCTCGCCGGGCCAGTTGCCGCGCGCCGGCGTCGCTGATCGCGAGCGCCTCCGCGATCTCGCGGAACGGGTAGTCGAACGCCTCCCGGAGCACGAAGACCGCGCGTTCCTTCGGCGACAACCGCTCCAGCAGCAGCCGGACAGCGTGCGCCACGTCCTCCGACCGCTCGGCCACCATCATCGGGTCGTCGGCGGTCGAAGCCTGCTCCGGCAGACGGCCGTCGACGGGCACCTCACGGCGGAGGCGGGCCGAGCCGACGAGGTTGAGCGCGACCCGCGTCGTGACCTTCACGAGGAACGCCGCCCGGTCCCGCACCCCCGCCCGGTCTGTGCTCTGCCAGCGGACCCAGACGTCCTGGACGACGTCTTCGGCGTCGGCGACTCTGCCGAGCATCCGGTACGCGATCCCGAACAGGCGCGGGCGAACGTTCTGGAAGGCCGCCGCGTCTTCGAGGGTGGCGGTGGCGTTGGACGTGTGCATGAGGCTCCCCCTGGTCGCGTGGCCGCTGTGTCACGACAACCGTCGCCCGATCAGGCGCATGGACGCGCCAGTGGAAGGCACGGGTACATCCCTGGGCCGAGTCCCCGGGGTGGCCCGGGCCCGGGGGCCAGTCCCCGTGGTACTCGGTGGAAGCGCGATCATCGACGCCGAGGCCGGGCTGGAGAAGCTGTGGCACACACCACCGAGGTGGCTGCCCGGTTCGTTGCCGCGGCGGGTGCATGATTGAGGGGCCCGCCGTTGATCGAGCAGGGCTCCCCACCTCCGCGGCGGTGCTGATGTCGACCGATGATCCTGCGCGCAGCTTGCTGGGCCGGCGCGCCGAAACCGCTGTGCTGGACCGCTTGCTGGCCGACGCGCGGTCTGGCCGCAGCCAGGTCCTGGTCCTGCGGGGCGAGGCGGGAATCGGCAAGTCCGCGTTGGTGGAGCACCTGGTGGAAAGCGCTTCCAGCTGCCGGGTCGCGCGGGCCGTCGGCGTCGAGTCCCAGATGGAGCTGGCGTTCGCCGGGGTGCACCAGCTGTGTGCGCCGATGATGACGCATCTCGATCGTCTGCCGGGTCCGCAGCGTGACGCGCTGGCTGTCGCGTTCGGACTGAGCGCGGGAAGTGTCCCGGACCGGTTCATGGTCGGGTTGGCGGTGCTCAGCCTGCTGGCCGAGGCGGCGGAGGAGCGGCCCCTGGTCTGCGTCGTGGACGACGCCCAGTGGCTCGACCGGGTGTCCGCGCAGACGCTGGCGTTCGTCGCGCGGCGGTTGCTGGCGGAGCCGGTGGCGTTGGTGTTCGCGGTGCGGGGGGAGGCGCTCGCGCCGGACGACGATCCCCTGACGGGGCTGCCGGAGCTCGTCGTCCAGGGGCTGCGTGACCGTGACGCGGGTGCGCTCCTCGATTCGGCGGTACCGGGACGGCTCGACGAACGCGTTCGGGACCGGATCATCGCCGAGACCCGCGGCAACCCGCTGGCGTTGCTGGAGTTGCCGCGCGGGTTGACACCGGCGGAGCTGGCCGGCGGGTTCGCGCGGCCCGACGCGCGGCCGCTGGCGGGGCAGATCGAGCAGAGCTTCCTGCGGCGGATCGAGGCGCTCCCGGCCGCCACGCAACGGCTGCTGCTGGCGGCGGCCGCCGAGCCGGTCGGAGACGTGTCGTTGTTGCGGCGGGCGGCCGAGGCGCTCGCCATCGGGCCGGACGCGGCGGGGCCCGCCGAGGCGGCCGGGCTGGTCGAGTTCGGCGCGCAGGTGCGGTTCCGGCATCCGCTGGTCCGCTCGGCGGCGTATCGCTCGGCAGGCCCCGGAGATCGCCGGGACGTGCATCGCGCGCTGGCCGAGCTGACAGATCCCGAGTCCGACCCGGACCGCCGCGCGTGGCATCGCGCCCACGCGGCGGTCGAGCCCGACGAGGCCGTGGCCGCCGAGCTGGAGCGCCGCGCTGATCAAGCCCAGGCTCGCGGCGGGCTCGCGGCGGCGGCCGCGTTCCTGCGGCGGGCCACCGAGCTGACACCTGATCCGGACCGGCGTGGCGCGAGGGCGCTGGCGGCGGCGCAGGCGACCTTCGAGGCCGGGGCTCCCGATGCCGCGCTCGAACTCGTCGCCGCCGCGGAGGTGGCCGTGCTGGACGAGGTGCGGCGCGGGCGGCTGGCGCGGCTGCGCGGCCAGATCGTCTTCGCGCGCAGGCGCGGCGGGGAAGCGTTGCCGTTGCTGCTCGACGCTGCCGCCCAGCTGGCACGAGTCGACGACGGACAGGCGCGCGAGGCGTATCTCGAAGCTGTGGGAGCAGCCGTCTTCGCCGGTCGGCTCAACGGACCCGACGGACTGCGGGAGGTGGCCGAGTCCGCCCGCGCCGCACCGGGCGAACCGCGACCGGCTCGGCCTGCAGACGCACTTCTGGGCGGCCTGGCGACACGGTTCGCCGACGGTCACGTCGCGGGTGCGCCGCAGGTGAAGCGCGCTCTGGAGGCGTTCCGGCGGGATGCCGAACGCACCGGGGACGACATCATGCGTTGGCTCTGGCTGGCATGGCCGGCCGCCGGCGACATGTGGGACGACGAGGCCTGGCGCGAACTGAGCACGCACGCGGTCCGGACGGCGCGCGAGACCGGCGCGCTGAACTACCTCCCTCTGGCCCTCTCCTACCGCGCGGCCGTGCACGTGCACGCCGGGGAGTTCGACGTGGCCTCGGCACTGGTCGAGGAGTCCGAGGCGATCACGGAGGCGACCCGCAACTCGCCACTCGGCTACACCTCGCTCCTGCTCGTCGCCTGGCGCGGCGAGGATCTCCAGGCAGCGGAGCTGATCGGGGCCCAGGTCCACCGGGCGACCACGTGGGGCGAGGGACGGGCGATCGGTCTCGGTGCTTACCTGACCGCGGTGCTGCACAACGGCTTTGGTCAGTACCGGGCCGCCATGGCCGACGCGGAACGGGCCTGCGAGCACGACGATCTGATGGCCGTCGGCCTGTCCCTCGTCGAACTGGTCGAGGCGGGCGCCCGCGGTGATGCACCCGACGCGGCCGCCGCTGCCCTGCGGCAACTCGAGGAACGCGCCGCCGCCAGCGGCACGGACTGGGCACTCGGCGTGCTGGCCCGGTCCCGAGCGCTGCTCAGCGACGGCGCGGCCGCCGACCAGCTGTACCGCGAGGCCATCGAGCGCCTCGAACGCACCAAGATCGCCGTGCACCTCGCACGCACCCACCTGGTGTACGGCGAGTGGCTCCGCCGAGAGGGCCGGCGCCTCGACGCGAGAGAGCAGTTGCGCGCCGCGTACGAGATGCTGAACCGCTTCGGCGCCAAGGCCTTTGCCGAGCGCGCTCGTCGCGAGCTCACGGCAACCGGCGAGTCGGTGCACAGACGTGCGGTCGAGGCACGTCCGGTGCTCACAGTGCAGGAAGCCCAGATCGCCCGCCTCGCCGGTGACGGGAAGACGAACACGGAGATCGGCGCCGAACTGTTCATCAGCCCCCGCACGGTCGAATGGCACCTGCGCAAGGTGTTCACCAAGCTCGGCGTCGACTCGCGCAGGCAACTCCGCGGCGCTCTGATCGACAACTGACGATCACACCAGCTCTACTCTGCAGCGCGAACGCGCATCTCGTTGACCGCCACCCGCCGGTCGCGCGTGACGATGTAGCCGATCGCGTCCGCGACGTCCTCCGGCCGCAGCGCCTCCCTTCCGCCGACGTGCCGGCGCATCGCGTTCCGGGTCGCCGTGCCGAAGTGGTTCACCAGGTCGGCTTCCACGACGGCGGGCTCCACCAGGCTGACCCGCACCCGTTCGACGAGCAGTTCCTGGCGCAACGACTCGGTGAACCCCTCGAGACCGGACCTGGTGAGGTTGTAGACGCTGCTGCCCTGCCGGGGGAGCTGTCCGGCTGTCAGGCTCACGTTCACCAGGTCCGCCACCCGCCGTGGCGACGTCGCGGCCGCGTCGATCAGGTACGGGACGGCGGCGTGCGTGACATGCAGGAGCGCTGTCACGTTGAGCGCGACCAACCGGTCCCATTCCTCCAGCGGAGCGTGCAACGCCGTGTCGAGCAGCACCACGCCGGCGTTGTTGACCAGGACGTCCAGGCGCCCCAGCCGATCGAGCGTGTCCTGCACAGCCTGGTAGGCACACTCCGGATCGGTGATGTCGGCCGTCACCGTGATGGCCTGGCCGCCCAGGTTCCTGATGTCGTCCGCGATCTGGTCCAGGCGGTCACTGCTGCGCGCGACCAGCGCGACCGCCGCACCCTCGCGGGCGAGGCAGTGCGCCGCGCCGGCACCGATGCCGCTGCCGGCATCCGTCACGAGCGCGACCGCCCCGGTCAACCTCTTGTCGGACATGGCTTTCTCGTCCCTTCCCCGGCTGCTGCTCCTCGCGGCCAGACTCGCTCGTCCGGTTCGCGAGGCGCGCCAGGGAATCACCCTGGTCCCGGGAACCAGGGTGTTATTCGTCGCGTGGCAAGGCGTCCCCGAGCTGCCTGCGGGAGGTGATCGACAGCTTCGTGAAGATCTTGCCGAGGTGCCACTCGACCGTCCGCGGGCTGAGGAAGAGCTGCGCACCGACCTCCGGGTTGGACAAGCCTTCCCGGACGAGCAGGGCGATCTGCCGTTCCTGGGGCGTCAGGTCGTCACCCGCCGCTTGATCGACCGTGCGCTTCTGCACCTTCTCGCCGGTGGCGAGAAGCTCGCGGCGGGCGCGCTCGGCGAACGCGTCCATGCCGATCGAGACGAACATGTCGAACGCGGTCCGCAGCTGTTCCCGTGCGTCGACGCGCCGGGACTGCCTGCGCAACCACTCGCCGTACAGCAGATGGGCGCGCGCCAGTTCGGGACGCAGCTTCGTCCGGCCCAGCCGCTCGACGGCCTCGCTGTAGAGGCGTTCCGCGGCGATCTCGTCGCTGAGCAACGCCTGGCTGCGCCGCAGGATCCCCTGCGCCCAGTCCGTGTCGCAGGGTTCCGCCGCCTCTGCCAGCCGGTCGAGTGCGCCACGGGCGATCCCGTCCTCACCGACGCGTGCCGCCGCCTCGATGAGTTCCGGCAGCACCCACACCGAGACCCACAGCTCGGCGATCCTGGCGCTGACCTGGGCCGCCGGTATCGCCTGCTCGTACCGGGCCAGGCCGTTGTACAGGACGGCGGCGGCCCAGTTCGCGGTCGTGACGCCCATGAGCTGGCCGTCCTGCCCGGCCCACTCGATGGTGGTGGCGATCAGTTCGGTGGCCTCGGTCTCCTTGCCCTGCATCGCTGTCAGCAGAAGCTTGGTGTGTGGCGCGATGGGGACTCCGGTCGCGGCGGAGACGGCCTCGGCCTCGGCGGCGATCGTCGCGGCGCCGGCGAAGTCCCCGGTCCACGTCGTCGCGATCCCCAGTGAGGCGAGGTAGATGGGAAGCAGGGTCAGGGCGCCGGCGCCCCGGGCCACCTCGGCCGCTCGGACGTAGGTCTGGCGCATGGCCTCGTCGTCCCAGACGGCCGCGTTCGCGCCGTTGCCCACCCAACCCCACCTCAGCACGTCCTGCGCTGGAAGATCCGAGAGCACGGCCGTTGCCCGCTGCAGCACGGGGACCGCGGCGGACCGGCCGTCGGTGACGAGCAGCCCGTAGCCGGTGAGCACCAGGTCGATGGGACGCGGTGTCCCGTCTGGTGGCGGCAGGTCCCTGATCGCCTGGGAGATCGCCATGAGGCTCTCGCCGTCCGCGGCGATCAGTGCCGCGGCGCCCCAGGCCTGCAGATAGGTCTCCCGCGCGAGGTCCGCGTCGAACGGTTCGATCCGTTGCGCGGCCGCCAGCAGCATCGGCGGCGCTTCGTTGCCGAGGCCGGCCGAGAACGCGATCTGGCTCCGCACCAGGTGAGCGCGTGCCCGGAGGAACTCGTCCCGCGCGTCGCGCTCCGCCGCGTCGACCGAAGCGCGTGCGGCCGCGAGGTCACCCGCCCGGAGGCTGGCGTCCGCAGCCGCCACGGCACGCTCGGCGCGTCGGGCGGGGTCGACGGTCAGGGCCACGGACCGCTGCAGGAAGGCGGCAGCGGCGGCCAGCCCACCGCGTGCCTGCGCCCGTTCGGCGGACCGCTCGAGCTCCGCGGCGACGTCCTCGTCCGGCCCGGCCGCGGCGGAGGCGAGGTGCCAGGCGCGGCGGTCCGGGTCGACCCGGGGGTCGGTGACCCTGGCCAGCGCCAGATGCACTGCCCGGCGATCTTCGTCATCGGCCGCCTGGTACACGGCCGACCGCACGAGCGGGTGGCGGAAGATCACGCGTACCTCGAACGACACCAGCTCGTCGATCTCGTCGTTGAGGGCCGTTGGGGGCGTGACGCCTAGCCGTTCGGCGGCGCGCCACACCAGGGTGGGATCGCCGACCGGCTCGGCGGCGGCGACCAGCAGGAGCAGCCGGCTCTGCGGGGGCAGCTCCTCGATCCGCGTCACGAAACTCTGTTCGATCCGGCCCGGCAGCGTGCCGGCGTGCGGCAGGCCGAAGCCGCCCGCCACCCGCGTGGCAGTCAGCTCGCGGGACAGCTCCAGCAGGGCCAGAGGGTTTCCCCTGGTCTCGGCCACGATCCGATCGCGAACGTGCTCATCGAGCGGAGCGTGGAACGCTGCCTTGAGCAGGGTGCCGGCGTCAGCCTTGCCGAGCCCGGTGACCTCGAGTTCCGGGAGCCCGAGCAGGTCCTGGCCTCGCTCACGCGCGCCGAACACGAGGGCGACCGACTCCGCCAGCAGCCGGCGGGCCACGAAGCCGACGACCTGAGCGGAGGCCCGGTCCATCCACTGCGCGTCGTCGATCACGCACAGCACGGGGCTGCTCTCCGAGGCGTCCGACAGGAGGCTCAGCACCGCCAGCCCGACCAGGAACTTCTCCGGTGGAGTGCCCGCGCGCATGCCGAACACCGTCTGGAGCGCTTCGCGCTGCGGTGCGGGAAGGTCTTTCAGCGAGTCCAGCAGCGGTACGCACAACTGGTGCAGGGTGGCGAACGCCAGCTCCATCTCGGACTCGACACCGACCGCCCGCAGCACGCGCATGCCCGTCGCCGCGCTCTCCACGTGCTCGAGCAAGGCCGACTTCCCGATCCCGGGAGGGCCGTGCACCACGAGCACACGGCTTTCACCCGTGCGGACCGCCGCGATCGTCTGATCGAGGAAGGCGAGCTCCGACTCTCGCCCCACCAGTCCGGCATCTCTTCGGAACACCACCGTCAAGCCCCCATCGCCGCGCTGGATCGTGCTGATCACGCACGATCCACGACGACGATCATCCGTGCCGTGGCCGTCCCAGGTCGAATGGGTCTGTGCCACCTGTCGCGGGTGTCACCTCAGCAGGCCGCCGAAGAGGAGGTCCAGGTAGCGCCGCCACGACTCGGGCTCGGTGTCCTGCAACGGCGCGGGGACCTGATGAAGGCCGGTCATCAGCAGCACCACGTCTCGCCCGGCAGTGAGCCCAAGGGACACCGGGCTGCCGTGCGGCGAATGTGGTTTTCGTCATCGTTGTACCGGCGCGACACCATCGGCGCGTTCGGCTGTCACATTCAGACCCTCGTCCTTGTCTTGTCTGTCGAGTCGATGCGAGAGGACGAGACACGATGAAGATGGCAGTGGCCGGCGGAACCGGCTGCGTCGGCAAACTGGTGGTCGAGCAGGCGCGCGAGCGGGGTCACGAGGTCGTGGTGATCTCCCGGTCGGGCGGCGTCGACCTGATGACGGGGGCCGGTCTCGACGACGCGCTGCGCGGCGTGGACGTCGTGATCGACGTGGCGAACGTGTCGACGCTCAGCCGCAAGGCATCGGTGGCGTTCTTCGAAACCGAGACGCGCAACCTGCTGGCAGCGGAGCAGCGGGCGGGCGTTGGCCACCACGTGCTCCTGTCCATCGTCGGGATCGACCGGGTCGAATCGGGCTACTACCTCGGCAAGCGCCGCCAGGAGGAGCTGGCGCTGGCCGGCCCGATTCCGGTGACGCTGCTCCGGGTGACGCAGTTCCACGAGTTCGCGGCGCAGATGCTCGACAAGGTGCCTGGCCCGGTGAAGGTGGCGCCGTTGATGAAGAGCCGGCCGGTCGCCGCCTCCGAGGTCGCCACCGAGCTCGTACGCCTGGCTGAGGGACCCGCCCAGGGTCGGGCGACCGAGCTGGCAGGCCCCGAGGTGCTGACGATGGCATCCATGATGCGCCGCCTGGCCAAGGGCAAGCTGGTGCTGACGGTGCCCGTCGGCAAGGCGATGGCGAACGGTGGCGTGCTGCCGACCGGCGACTTTCACCGCGGGAAGATCACCTTCGAGCAATGGGCGAAGTCGCGATGACGGTGGCGGCCAGGCACTGGATGGCCGGCGTGCCGGCCTACCAGGGAGTGTGGGCGGCGGCGTTCCCACTGTCCTTCTACAACGACTCCCCCGGCCCAGGACTCCACTGGGTGGCGGCGCTCAGCCCGTACAACGAGCATCTGGCCCGCAAAGTGGGAGCGCTCAACCTGGCCTGATGGTGCTGAGCGTGTGGGCACGGCGCCGCAGTCCGTGTTCCACACCGCCGCGCTGTCCGGCGGTGACTGGCTGATCGCGGCGGCGGTGGCGTCCTCGGTGCTGTGGGTCGAAGAACTCGTCAATGCGGCACACCGGTGGGCCAGGGCGTCGTCGATGAGCGGACGTTGAGGTGCGCCAGGGCACCCATCCGCCCGGCAGGAGCCCCCGACGCGGCGCTGGAGCTCCTCGCCGCCGCGGAGATGAGCCCGTTGGACGCGCTCCAGCGCGGACGGCTGACCCGGCTCCGCGCGCAGATCGCCTTTGCGCCGGTCGACGCCCTTCTCGACGGGCTGACCGCGCGGTTCGCCGACGGCTACGTCGAGGGCGCCATCGGCGAGGCCGGACACCAACGCACGGATGCGACGCGTGAACCCCTCATCGCGCAGGAAGCCGGCAGGACGACCTCCGAGATCGGCGCCGAGCTGTTCCTCAGCCCTCGCACCGCGGAATGGCACCTGCGCAAGGTGTTCGCCAAGCTCGACGCCGCCTCGCGCAGGGAGCTCTGCGCGGTGCCGAGCTGACCGGCCCATGTCACAACGCCGCGGCCAGATCTGTCCTAGTTGGCACAGGGCCACTTCGGACAGGAGCACGCAATGGGACAGTGGCAAGACAAGAACCTGCCGATCGTCGTCGGCATCGACGGATCGTCATCAGCCCTCGATGCCGCCCGATGGGCCGCACGCGAGGCCGCGCGGCGCAGCGCGCCTGTGTACCTGGTCAGCGCCTTCGGCTGGTCGGGGCACCGGCACCTCGGCGACCCGGGACTCGGCGGCTACCGGGAGTCGATGTTGGCGGACACCTGGAGGACGGTCGCCGTTGCTGCCAAGGCGGCCCGGCACGTCGCCGAGGGTGTGGAGATCTCCGAGCTGACCCTCGACGGTTTCCCGGTGCCGCTGCTGGTCACCGAGTCGCGCACGGCCGGGCTGCTCGTGATCGGTGACCGCGGCCTCGGCGGGTTCACGTCGTTGCTGATCGGTTCGGTCGCGATCAGACTGGCCGCCCAGGCGGAGTGCCCGGTCGTCGTCGTGCGCGGCGAAGACTCGTCCGACACCGGACCGGTCGTCGTCGGCATCGACGGCTCACCGGTCAGTGAGGCGGCACTGGAGTTCGCGTTCGACGCGGCGGACGCGCGCGGAGTGCCGTTGATCGCGGTGCACGCGTGGAACGACCACGCGGTCGCCTTTGCCGTGACGGAGCCGGTGGAGTGGGACGCCGCTGAAGCCGAGGAGCATCGGCTGCTCGCCGAGCGGCTGGCGGGGTGGAGCGAGAAGTATCCCGATGTCGAGGTGCGGCGCGTGGTCGTGAGCGACGGACCCGCGCACGCCCTGATCGAGCAGGCGACCGCCAGCTCGGCGCAGCTGGTGGTCGTCGGGTCGCACGGCAGGGGCAGCGCGGCCGGCCTCGTGCTCGGCTCCGTCAGCCACGCGCTGCTGCACCACTCCCCCTGCCCGGTCGTCGTCGTGAGGCCGGATCCGAGCACTCACGCGGAAACATCGCGATGAGCCCCATGCCATGAACGCCGGGAGCAACGCGCACTGCGTGCCATCGAAAGAACATCAGGATCGACGATCCGGCACTGGCCGAACAGCTCCGCTCGTTCAGAGGTGGCGCAAGCGCCCGAAGGAAGTGGTACGCCGGGGCGCTCGCGGTGGTGCTGTTTGGCGCCACCACGGGCTCCTGCCGACCGGCCTTCTCCTCACGCCGGCACCAGGTCCCAAGTGGTAGGCGCGGGTCGGGTCGTTGGGGTCGGTGGCGACCTCGTGCACGCTCATGAACAGTGCCGCGATCCGTTCGGCGGTGGCCTGGTTGTCGCCAGCGTGAGGCCACCGCCGATGAGGGCGACGAACATGAGCCAGCACGCGGCGCGGTCCGAGGCACCTTCGAGTTCTGCGCCTCCTGCGCCGGTTTGACGATCTCTGCCGGTGCGGTGCCCGAGCCGACCTTCGTCGCCCGCACGCGCGACGTCCCGTTGGCGTTGATCGTGGCGCCGACGACCGCCGAGCCGGGCGGCTTGTGCACCGGCAGGCTCTCACCGGTGGCCGTCGAGTTGACCACTTCGGGCTCGCCGTCCTCGACCACACCGTCCACGGCGATCTTCGCCCCGGACCGGACGAGCATCAGGTCCCCGGCCACGACCTCGGCGGTCGGCGCCTCGACCGGCGCACCGTCACCGATGACCACGGCCCCGGGCGGGGGCGAGGTCGAGCAACGCCCTGACCGCGTCGTTGGCGCCATCACGGGCCGCATCTCGAACCAGTGTCCTGGCAGGACGAACGCGGCCAACACGGTCGCGGCCTCGGCGCGTGCTGTGAGCTACCGCTCCAGGGTCTTGGAAATGCGCAATGAGAGTCCTCTATGGATCTGAAGTGATTCGCCGTCAGACGGAACACTGTGTTTACCCTCGCCTCCAGACGGGTATGAGGATGGCCGGAAATAGTGTCATGGCAATGGATTCGGAGCCGGGCCTGTGTGGTGAGACAGGAGGAACGATCAGCCATGTGGTTCGTGGACGGGAAAGCCGCGGAGTTCCTCGACAGTGCACCAGCGAGCACCATCGACACCGCGCGTGGTCTCGCAGGTTCCGGTGGATCGCTGCTGGAGATCACGGCGGTCCTCGAACGAGCGCCCGTGGGCTTCGCTGTGGTGGACGAGCAGATGCGTTTCCTCTACGCCAACCCGGAGTTCGCGTCGGTGCTCGACT
>NZ_BAABBE010000062.1:0-18747 GCF_039537795.1 Lentzea roselyniae | reverse complement strand
GCGCCTCGTCCCCGGACACTCCGACCTGGTCGGCCGGGGAATCACCCGGCTTCAGGTCGCACAGCGCGCGGACGGCGGCTTCCCCTTCATCCGCAACGAGAGCATCTTCGTCACGGCGCTCGCCGGTGTCGGTTTGGCCGGCACGAGCCCTCGGCTGACCGGCCGGTTGCTCGAACTGGCAGATCGCATCGCCAAGCTCCAGCAACTCGACGGAGGTTGGGGGTTTGCAGTGGGGGTCGCACAGACCGATGTCGACGACACCTCCGTTGCGTTGGAGTTCCTGCGTGCTGTGGACTCCCGCCGTTATCGACAGGAGATCACCGCCGGGCTCGGGTACCTGCGGCGAATTCGCGGGGAGGACGGCGGGTTTCCCACCTATGTCCCGGGAGCTGCCTCCGAGGTGGCGATGACGGCTGCCGCGGCCAACGCCATCCGGCCTGGCGACCCGGAAGGCACCCGCACGTTGCGCCACGCCCTGGAGTTCCTGGCAGAGCGTCAACACTCAGACGGCACCTTCGAACAGTGGGGAGAACTCCAGGCCGCCTATGGGGAAGAACGAAGGTTCTGTGCTGATTGCGTGATCAACTTGGTGGGCCGACGCGAGCGCGGCTCCGGCCCTTTGTGATCATGATCAGGGTGTGATGATCAAGCTCAGGGTGTGTTGTTGCCGCATCTGGATGGTGTTGCGGTGCAACGGATCGACCGGATCTCGACGGGTGTGGTGATCTGGGCCGCGGCAAGGGCGTTGGACGCTGCCTGTCCGCGATGCGGGCGGCGGTCGAGCAAGGCGCACAGCCGCTACGACCGCAAGCTGGCGGATGCCTCGGTCGCCGGACAGCCGGTCGTGCTTCGATTACAGATGCGCAGGTTCTTCTGCGGCGACGAGGAATGCCCGGTGAGGACGTTTGCCGAGCAGGTCGACGGAGTGACCGCCAAGCATGCGCAGGACAGGATTGGCGCGCAGGACGCTGGAGCAGGTCGGCCTGGCGCTGGCGGGCCGCGCCGGGGCGCGGCTGTCGACGTTGCTCGGTTTGCCGGCGGCCAAGAACACGCTGCTGCGGCTGGTCCACGCGCTGCCCGATCCCGAGGTCACGACCGTGACTGTGCTGGGCGCGGACGACTTCGCCCTGCGTCGTGGCCACGTCTACGGAACGGTTCTGATCGACATCGAGTCCGGCAGACCGGTGGACGTGCTGCCCGACCGCACCGCCGAGCCGCTGACCGCCTGGCTGCGCGACCATCCCGGCACCGAGATCATCTGCCGTGACCGGGCCAGTGCCTACGCCGAGGCCGCCCGCACGGCGGCACCGGAGGCGGTGCAGGTCGCTGACCGGTTCCATCTGTGGCGCAATCTGTGTGATGCGGTGGAGAAGGTGGCTGCGGCACACCGCGACAGCCTGCGTCCTCCTGTGGACGAACCACCGGTTGAACCGCCCGAGCTGGCCCCGGCCGAGCCTGTGACAGAGGAGTTGGAGGGGCTGCGGGCCGCGAATACCCGGCAGCGTCACGCCGCGGTGCACGATCTCTTCGGCAAGGGCGTGGCACTCACCTCGATCGCCGAGATCCTCGGGCTGGACCGTAAGACGGTTCGCCGCTACGTCGGCGCCGGCACTGCCGAGGAGCTCCTGAGCAACCCGTCACGCCACCGCGACAGCGAACTGCGGCCCTTCCTGGCACATCTGCACCGGCGCTGGAACGAGGGCTGCACCGACGCCGCCCGGCTGCACGCCGAGATCCGCGACCTCGGCTATCGCGGCAGCCAGCGCAGCGTCCGCTGTTGCCTGCAACCGTTACGCTCCTCGGGCCAGCCGCCCCAGCCGTTCCCGATGGGCCGAGCGTGCGCCAGGCGAGCGGCTGGATCATCCGCAAGCCCGCCAACCTCGACCACGACGAGCAGAATCAACTCGCTCAAGTCCTGGCCCGCTGCCCTGAGCTGGACGCCGTTTACCAGTGTGTCCGCGCGTTTGCGGCAATGATGGACAACCACGACGGCGCCGGTCTCTCCGACTGGATCGAGCACGCCGGAGCCACCAGGCTCCCCCTCTGCACAAGTTCGCCCGCGGCCTGCGTCAGGACTACGACGCGGTCGCCGCGGGAATCAGCCTGCTCTGGAACTCCGGACCGGTCGAAGGCCACGTCAACCGCATCAAAATGATCAAACGGCAGATGTCGGACGAGCGAGCTTCTCCTTGCTGCGCAAGCGAATACTGCTCATGCGCTGATCGCAGCAGCTGCCCGAGTGGACTCGTTGATCACGCAATCAGGGACAGAACCAGAACAAATGGCCATTGACAACTTGATGAGCACGCCCTTGTCACACCCGCTCGTTGCTCTTCACTCCAACTCGTCAAACGCCACGCGATTCTGGACGCATCACCTCTCTCCGCCCATTACTTCGCAGCGTGATCGCCGGTTGACTGAGCATGACAAGAGGGCGCTTCCGCAACAGGGGTCCTGCGGAAGAAGGGCCAGGTCACCTCGGGAGGTCCTGTGAGCGCGCGGAGTGAGTTGACGATCGGCCGGCGAATCGAGCTGCTCCGGCGAAGGCGCGGGTTGTCCCGTCAGGCGTTCGCCGGGCTGGTGGGCTACAGCGCCGAGTGGTTGCGGCAGGTGGAGAAGGGCGATCGTGGGCTGGACAAGCTCACCACGCTGCTTCGTATCGCCGAGGTCCTGCGCATCGACGACGTCAGCTCGTTCATCGGTATCGTCGTCCCTCCGCAGCGAACGCGGCCGGGCGACAGCACGGCTCCCTCCGCCGTGCGCCAGGCGCTGTTCCATCCTGCGCCACTCGAGTCCGTGACCATGGATGTCGACGTGCTGTGCGACAGGCTCGAGGCGACGTGGACCGGGTGGCAGGGAGCAACCCACCGCTACAGCCTCATGCAACGCTGCCTACCGCCCTTGCTCGGCCAGGTCTCCCGGCTGGCTGCTGACGACAGTCCACTGGGCCAGCGCGTCACAGCGCAGACCTACCGGCTGACCGCGGCCTACCTGCGCCATGTCAACGATCCGCCGCTCGCTTTGCTCGCGAGCGAACGGGCGCTCAGCGCGGCCCGCCGGTGTGGCGACGATGTGGTGCTCGCCGCCTGTGAAGGCGGGATGGCCTCCACCCTCGTGTCGCTCGGCTGTGAGGGCGATGCGGCAGACGTCTGTCGCAGGGCGGCAGCCCGGCTGTCTCCCGGTGTGCCCACCGATCCTCCGGAGGTCGTTTCCGTCTGGGGCGCGACCCAGTTGATCGCCGCCGAGATCGAGGCGGTGCGCAACGATCATCTGGCGGCGTGGGCGTCGCTCGACCTGGCGGGCAAGGCGGCGGAGGTGCTCGGGCACGACCGCAACGATCTGCACAGCTCGTTCGGTCCCACGGACGTCGGCATCCACGCCGTTCGTGTCGAGATCGTTCTCGGTCGTATTCGCCGCGCGCTCCGGCTCGCCAGCAAGGTCGATGTCAGCGGCACGGTGACCAGTGAGCGGCAGGCCCTCCACTACATCGCGCTCGCGCGGGCACACGCCGAAGAACGCGACGCCGCTGCCGCCGCTTTCGCGCTGTTGCAAGCAGAGGAGGCGTGCGCCGAGGAGATCGTCTTCAACGGCGAGGCGCATCGGGTCGTCCACACCTTGCTCGATCTCGACGACGCGGCGGTGCGCAGCCAGGTCTGGAGGCTCGCCGAACGAGCGAAGTTGCTGTGATGCCAATTCTTCTTGGTTTCGTGCTCGCAAGTGTCGTCGGTTCCGGGACGTGCCAGCGAAGTTGTGAATTCGCGGGTGCGAGCCCCGCAGGCTGGAGGCAGTTCGGCGAGTCCGGCTTGGAGGCCAACCGATGCGGACGTTGACAGGTCAGTTCAGTCTCGAGGGCAAGACCGCGCTGGTGACGGGTGCGTCCCGCGGTATAGGCAAGGCGATCGCTCTCGGATACGCCGAAGCCGGTGCCGACGTCGCCCTGCTCGCCCGTGGCACGACCGCCCTCGAAGAGGTCGCGGACGAGGTCGAGCGACTCGGGAGACGTGCGCTCGTGCTGACGTGCGACGTGAGCGACGGCGAACAGATCAGGCGCGCGGTGGGCACGGCCATGTCCGAGTTCGGCCAGCTCGACGTCGTGGTGAACAACGCGGGCGGTTTCGAGGTCGCGGGTCCCGTGCTGGAGCTCGAGTCTTCTGACTGGAGCACGGTGATGCGCCTCAACCTCGACTCCGTCTTCCATGTGTGTCAGGCCGTCGGGCGTCACCTGGTCAAGCGCGGCACCGGATCCGTGCTGAACATCTCCTCCATCGCCGGGCTCGGCGGTGTGCCGATGATGGCGCCGTACGCCGCGTCCAAGGCCGCCATCGTCTCGCTCACGCGCACGCTCGCCGCGGAGTGGGCGGGCTCCGGGGTCCGGGTGAACGCGATGACGCCAGGCTGGATCAGCACCGAGCTGACCATGAACATCCTCGGCAACCCGGACGCCACGGAAGGGCTGCGGGCCGCGGTTCCGTGCAGGCGGTTCGGCGAGCCGGCCGACGTCGTCGGTCCCGCCGTGTTCCTCGCCAGCGACGCCGCGAGCATGGTCACGGGCGCCTGTCTCACCGTCGACGACGGAACCACCTGCTACGTCGGTGGCCCAACCATGATCCAGATGCTCGCGCTCGGCCGCGTCGCCGTGTGACCTCCTTGCACCAGTTCGTCAGGAGTTTCGATGTCCTCTCGTACGGTTTTCCTGTTCCCCGGTCTGGGCGCGTACTCGACCGGTGTGCTGCGCCGAGCGCGGCTGAACCACCGTCAGGTCGACGAGACCTTCCGCGAGATCGACGAGGTGGCCGCTGAACGTGGTCTGCCGCCGGTGTCGGCGTTGCTCTTCCACGACCGGCCCCTGACCATCCAGGAAATGCTCGCCGAACCCGCCGAGCTGCTGCAACTGGCCATCTTCGGAACCTCGATGGCAACGCACCGGATTCTGGTCGGCCACGGTCTGGAACCCGACCTCCTCGTCGGTCACAGCTTCGGCGAGATGGCGGCGCTGGTCGCGGCCGGAGCGTTCAGCCTCGCCGACGGGGCCCGGCTGGTGTGCGCGCGATGCGACGCGCTGCGGGACTGGGAGGGCCGTGGCGTGATGGCGGCGATCGGCACCAATGAGACCGCGGCCGGGCACCTGCCTGGTGCGCTGGACGAGCCGGATCTGGTCATCGGCTGCCTCAACGCGCCGCGGCAGACGGTGCTCAGCGGCCCCGCCGCCGCTGTCGACCGCGCCGAGCTGGTGGCCAAGGCACTCGATCTGCCTTTCGCCCGGCTGCAGCTGCCCTACGCCTCTCACCACCCCGCCATGCGCCCTGCTGTCGCGACGTTCGTCGAGCTGATGGCCGGCATCCGCCAGCTGCCGTTGCAGCGGCCGGTGCACTCGCCGATCCACCTGCGCCGCTACACCGATGACGACGATCTCAAGCAGGCACTCGCCGAGTGCCTGGTCCTGCCCGTGCTGTTCACCAGGACGGTGCGAGATCTGCACGCGTCCGGCTACCAGAACTTCGTCGAGGCCGGAGCGCTCAACACCTTGACGCGGTGCGTCGAGCTCACCGTGCCGGGGGTGCGGACCGAGGCACCGCTCATCGATCCGGAACGCGAGAGCGAGGGGTTGAGTGCTGCGGCGAGCACGAGTCCCGCGCGGCAGCACACCGCACCGGTGGCCGTGCCGCACGAGGCCGGGGACTCCGCTGCCGCGGTCGTGGCCCCGGCCGCACCCCAGCGGGTGCCCGAGCAGCGGGCCGCGGAGCCGGTTTCCCGGGAGCAGGTGTTGCGGGAGCTGCGCGAGCTGTACGCGGCCGCGCTGGAGTACCCGCCGGACGTGCTGACCGAGGAGGTGCTGCTGGAGGCCGAGCTCGGTGTCGACTCGCTCAAACAGACCTCCTTGCTGAACCGGGTTGTCGAGCGATTCGATCTCGCTTCCTCCTCGGACCGGATGCGGGTGTGGGAACTGCCCACCCTCGGCCACATCGCCGACCACGTCGTCACGCGATCCGGTCAGCAGGTGATGTCATGAGCTCGGCCAACGAATCGTTCCGCGGCCGCGTAGTCCTGGTGACGGGCGGGGCGCGCGGTGTCGGCAGGGCGATCAGCACGGCGTTCGCCCGGCTGGGCGCACACGTGATCGTGAACTACTTCCACGCCACCGACGAGGCACCCGCGCTGCTGGACGAGCTGCGGGGGGCAGGACACTCCGCGGAGCTGATCCGCGCGTCGGTCGCCATGCGACCCCAGGTTGACGCGATGTTCGACACCATCGCCGAGCGGCACGGCCGACTCGACGTCCTGGTGAACAACGCCGCCGCGGGCGCACTGCTGCCACTGTCCGAACTGGACGAGTCGCACTGGCGCCGGGCGCTGGACACCAACCTGCGCGGAAGTCTCTGGTGCGCGCGCCGGGCGGCGGCACTGATGCGCGACGGCAGCGCGATCGTGAACCTGTCCTCGCTCGGCAGCACCATGGTGATCAGCGACTACCTCACCGTGGGCACGTCGAAGGCCGCGGTCGAGTCACTCACCCGGTATCTCGCCGTCGAGTTCGCCCCGAACGGGATTAGGGTCAACACCGCGTCCGGTGGTCTCATCGGCGGTGCGGTCGCCGGAATGTTTCCACAGGCCGATCGGCTGGCCGCCCGGGTGAGGGAAGCCACCCCTCTCGGGCACCGCCTCGGCACGGAGGAGGAGCTGGCCGAGCTGGTGGTCTTCCTCGCCTCACCACAGTCCTCGTGGATCACCGGCCAGATCGTGGTGGCGGACGGCGGCCTTTCGCTCGGTTCCTTCCTGCTGTCGCCCGCGGCACCGAACCCGGACGCCGCCGAGGTGCCCGAACCGCAGGGCAATCCCGACGACATCGCGATCGTCGGCATGGGTGTGGTCACTCCGGGAGCGAACACGCCAGAGGAACTCTGGAAGGTGCTGAACGGAGCGGAGCACGTCTTCACCGAACCGGCCGGCTTCGACATCGACTCGTTCCAGTCCGACGATCCGGACGAGCAGGACCGCACCTACTCCCGCCGGTCCGGTTTCATCACCCGGTTCGAGCCCCACCCAACCCTGCGCGCGGAGTTGGACGCCGGCACGGCACCGTGCGAGGAATCCACGACGCTGTGGCTGCGCCACAGCCTGCTGCAGGCGCTGGAGGGCGTCGGCCGCACTGCCGAGGACCGATGCTTCGCCTCGTTCGGCTACACCGCGGACGGAAGCCAGGACCTCGAAGAACACCTCGTGCTGTCCGGCTACACCCGCAGGATGGGCTTCGACCCGGAAGAGCGGCTCGCCAAGCGGTACCGCCGGCCGCACGCGCCCGCGTCGGAGTTCCTGCCACACCGGGTGGGACGCAACGCCTTCCGAGGGCTGCTGCCGGAACAGACCGAGGTGGTGATGGTCGACACCGCCTGCTCGTCGTCGCTGTACGCGATCGATCTCGGCATGAAGGCTCTGCGCGAGGGCGCGTGTGACATCGCGGTCTGCGGAGGTGCTTTCGCCTACAGCGCGCGCAACCTCGTGTTGTTCTCCAAGTTGCGCGGTCTGTCGCGGACCGGCGAGGTGAGGTCGTTCGACCAGGATGCGAGCGGCGTGCTGTTCTCCGACGGCGCGGGTGTGATCGTGCTGAAGAAGCTCTCCAGGGCGCGGGCGGACGGTGACCGGGTGCTGGGCGTCATCGACGGAATAGGGCTGTCCTGCGACGGCCGGGGCAAAGCCATTTACGCACCCAACCCCGCGGGGCAGGTGCATGCGCTGCGCCGAGCGTACGACAAGTGCGAAGTGGACTCGGCGACCGTGCGGTGGGTCGTCGCACACGCCACCGGAACACAGGTGGGCGACAGCACGGAAGTCGCCACCCTGGACCAGGTTCTCGGCTCCGGCCCGCCTGCGCTGTTGTCGTCCAACAAACCTGTCGTGGGACACACGGGGTGGACCGCGGGGGTCGTCTCGGTCGTTCAGGTGCTCAGCGGGTTGAACCACGGTGTGGTCCCGGCCCAGGCATACCTGCGCAATCCCTTGCCGGCGTTGGACGACTCACGCTTCACACCACCGACCATCGCGACCCCGTTGCCTTCGGCGACGCCGCGGCGGGCCGCGATCTCGTCGTTCGGCTTCGGCGGGACCAACGCGCATCTGGTGCTCAGCGACCAGCCTCATGGTGCGGCCGCGTCCGCGTCACCTGCCGATGACGATGTCGTCGTCGTGGGCTGGTCGGCCGACGTGCCGGGCGTCGCCGCCGACGTGCCCGGCTGGTTGCGCGGCACCGCCGCAGCGCCGCCTCCCGGCTTCGGCGAGGAGTACCCGCTGCCGGGGTTCGAGGAGGTGCGTCTTCCTCCGACCACGTTGCGCAACATGGATCGCACCCAGATCATGCTCCTGCGTGCCGCTGCCCGCCTCGACGCCAAGGTGCGCGACGCGTGCACCGAGTTGCGCGACACGACCGGTGTGATCGCAGGCCACATGGGGCCGACTCGCCGAGCGGTGCACTACGCGCTGCGGTGCTACCTCGGCGATCTGCGCGCCGTGCTGCACGACGACGAGGCCGCCGTCCAGCGAGTCGCCGACGCGGTCCGCGCGCTCGTGCCGCCGAGCACCGAAGACGCGTTTCCGGGAATCATGCCCAACATCATTCCCGCGCGGCTCGCGTCGCTGTGGGACTTCCACGGCCTGAACAGCACGGTCGACGACGGGCCGGACTCCGGTCTGACCGCGATTCGCTGCGCCGAGCGGTACCTGCGTCACGGCGATCTCGACATCGCACTTGTGGCAGGCGTCAACGGTAACAGCACTCCGGAGTTCGCCGACGTGCTCGCCATGGCGGGGGAGCGGGCCGTAGTGAGCGAAGGCGCTTTCGTCGCCGTCCTCGCGCGGAAGGCGACAGCACAGGCTCGGGGGCTTCCGGTCCTGGCCACGATCAGCACCGCCCTCGGTTCATCCGATGTGGACAGTCGGCCGCGCCGGGTGCCACCGCTCAGTGACTGTGGTCGGACCTACCTCGGCGCCGACGGGGTGGTGGCGTTGCTGGCTCGTCTTGTCGGGCCCGGTGGTCGCGGCACCGTGGCGAGCGCGGCGGACTGGGGCCCGCAGGTGACGATCGACGTGACGCGGTCCGAAGCGGAGGACGAACCACCGAGTGCGCCCGCGCGCACGTGTCGTGTGCAGCGGATGATCTCCCGGCTTTCGCCCGCCGCGCCTCGGCCCGTGTCGGCCGAGATCGCCGCACTACCACCCCAGACCCTTCTGCTGGTGGACGACGAGAAGCTGGTGGCGAGTCTGTCTCTGCCCTCCGGCGTGATCGTCGTGGTGGCGAAGGGCGAACCGGTCGCCGCCGATGCGGCCGGCCTGCCGGGACCGGAGTTCACCGTGCGGCATGTACGGGTGGTCGCCGACCTCGGAGCGAGTGACGACTCGGCCGACCACGTCGGCGCGGCGGTTCGGCTGCGCCCGCTGCACGACCTGGCCTATCTGGCAGCGCAGCGGTGGACGGCAGAGGCCGGTGACTCGTTCGGGGTGATCCTCCTCGACTCGATGCGCGGCGACGTCGCTCACCCGGCAACAGGCCCGTTCACCGGTCTGGTCAAGAGCCTCACGCGAGAACGAGACGCCGCCTTCGCGCTGGCAGTCCTCACCGACGTGACCTCGCCGGGCCGGGCACTGGACGTGTGGCGGATCGAGTCCGCGCACGACCACGAGTTCGCCGTCGTCGCACACTCGGGAGGCAGGCGCCTCGCCCCCGAACTCGTCGGCGCGGAACTGCCGGTCGGGCCCCGGGATCCGCTTCCGTCCGACGCCGTGGTGGTCGCGGCCGGTGGCTCACGCGGGCTGACCGCCGAACTCCTCTGCGGACTCGCTGCACGCGGCACACCGACGATCTACCTGCTCGGCAGGACCGCTCCCGGCAGGGAGGACGTGCCGGAGCGGTCCGCATTCCTCGCCGAGGCGCGCAGGACGAGTCTGAATCGTCCGATGGCGGAGCTCATCGCCGAGCACGACCGGTTGCGCGCCGAGGCGCAGACGGCCCGCACGATGCGACGGCTCGCCGCCATCTGCGGTGCGGACCGGGTGCACCACCTCGTGTGCGACCTCGCCGATCCCGTCGCCGTCGACCGCGCCGTCGGCACGATCCTGTCCGCCCACCCGCGGGTCGATCTGCTGCTCAACGCGGCGGGACTGCACCGCGGCGGCAGCGTGCGCACCACCACGCTGGAGCAGGCGAGGGCGGTGCGCGACACGAAACTGCTGGCCCACCTGAATCTCAGTCGCGCCTTCGCGGGCAGGAGGCCTCATCGGTGGATCAACTTCGGCTCGCTGCTCGCCGTGCTGGGCTGGCCGGGTGAGGCGGACTACTGCTCAGGCAACGACCTGCTCAACCAGGCCGCGGCGTGGCAGGCCGCGTTCGGAGACGGCCACGAGTCGACACTGGCGTGGCCGCTGTGGGACGAGGCCGGGTTCGCGAGTGAACCCGTGACGCGTGAGCTGCTGCGCAAGCAGAACACGCTCACTGGACTGTCCAATGAGGATGGTCTGGCCCTGTTCCTCGACGAGCTGTCCGCCGGTGCGGACACGCCCGTCGTGACCATGCTCGGCCGCAGCGAGCAGCGATGGCTGGACACGCGCCGTCGTGCGGCGTCCTGCTGGACCACGGACGAGAACGCCGTTTGGCGGCCTGATCCGGGGACCGACGGGTATCTCGACCACCACGTGCTGGCAGGGGTGCCGACGCTTCCCGGCGCGTTCGTCACCGAACTGGTCACGACCGAGGGTGTTCACCCGGTCACGTTCCGGGACGTGCGGTTCCACGCGCCGATCACCATGCCTGCCCGTCACGTCCCGGCGTATCGGGTGGTGCGCACCCCGTCCGGCGGGCTCAGCGTGCGCAGTGACGTCGTGACGCCGAGCGGACTGGTGCTGCGCCGTGACCGGGTGCACGCCGAGGTGGCGGAGATCGGCACGCGCAGCCCCGGAGCCGTCCCGCACCACACCCTGCCGGCCCAGGACGGACGCGTGGTGGTGCCGTTCCACTACCGGTCCGCCGGTCGCGTGGTGCTCTCCGGCCCGTTCCGTTCGCTGTCCGGTGTCCGGATCGGCGCTGGTTCCACCACCGCGTTCTTCACGCCGCAGTTCGGTGCGTGGGAACAACGGTTCGCCGGGTTCCGGCTGCCCGTGCTGCTGATGGACGCGATGGTTCAGCTGGGCCTGATCACCGCCCAGACCACCAACGGTCACGACCAGGATGCTCCCGTTCCCGTGGGGATCGGGTCGATCGAACTGTTCACCACGTCGAACGACGTCGATCTGCTCGACGCGCACGGCCGCGACGTGCTCGTGTGCGTTGACAGCGAGGGTGTGCATGCGCTCGCACCGGACGGCACCGTTCTCGTGCGGATGAATGGTCTTGAGTGGACGACGAGCGGCCGGCTCACCGCCGCGTCCGCCGCCGGCCGGTGAGCGGGGAGGAACGATGGATGACATCACACAGCGCGATCTGCGCTCACTCGTGCACGCGACCGCAGACCAGTCCACCTTGGACTGTCTTGCCGGTCTGTCCGCCGAGTCGCTGTTCGATCACCGCGACGGCCTCGGCAACGAGGAGGTGTGCCGGCTCACCTACCGCCGGCTGCGCAGGCTCGGCGAACAACTGGGCCCGTCGAGCAAGCTGCTGGCCGATCCGTCGCGTCTGTTCACCACGCTCGAATGGTGCTCGGTCACCAGTCCCTCCCTGTTTCTCGCGACCACCCTGCACACCTGTCTGGGATTGGGGGCGATCGACGAGTTCGGCGCGGGCCGGGACGACATCGGCGACTGGATCGGCGAGCTCGACTCCATGAACTCGTTCGGCTCGCTCCTGGTGACCGAGACGGGTCTGGGTAACAGCCACATCGGCATCAGGACCGAGGCGGTGCACGATCCACTGACCGGCGAGTTCGTGTTGCACACGCCAGACGCCCAAGCCGCCAAGTTGATGCCGAACGTCGGTTTGGACGGCGTTCGCAAACTGGGCGTCGTCTACGCCCGCCTGCTCACCTCGGGTGAGGACCGCGGCGTGTTCGGATTCGTCGTGCCGATCCGCGACGAGAACGGACCGCTGCCGGGAGTCAGCATCACGGCGCTGCCCGAGGTGCCGTTCCTCCCGCTGGACTACGCGACCATCGGGTTCGACCGGGTGCGGATATCCGCGCGCAGCCTCCTGCACGACAGTGCGCGACTGGAGCCTGACGGCCGGTTCCACGATCCGCTGGGCGGACCCGAGGAGAGGCTGCTCCGCTCGCTCGACGTCCGGCACAGAGCATGGGCCGCCTCCGCGGCTGCCCTCGCTGCGGCGATTCGGACCACTGCCGCGCTGGCGGTCCGGTTCGCCGCCGATCGGCGAACCCTCTCCCGTAGCGCACCCGAACAACCGGTGCTCTCCTATCGCAGTCAGCAGCTGCCGCTGTTCGACGCGCTGGCCCAGTCCTACGCGCTCACCAGCCTCGTCAACCGGGTGAAGCGGGAGTGGAGCGGCGCGGCGAGCGATCCCGATCCCAGCTGGAGTTCGGGATTCAGGCGCACGATCGGACTGGTGAAGGCGCACTGCGGAGCGGCGGCGGAACGGATCGCCAGCGAATGCGGACAGCGGTGCGGGTCTCACGGGATGTTCGCCGTCAACCGATTCGTCGGATACCTCGGGCTCGGACACGTCCTGGGGCCGGCCGCGGGCGACAGCCGGCTCATCACCCTGGAGGCGGCGAGGGCCATGGCCGCGGGCACGGCGTACCGTCCGCCTTCGCCGCGGATCACACAGCCGAACCGCAGGGACGTGTCACAGCCCCGAATCGCGCTCGACCTGATCGCCCTGCGTGAACGCGGTCTGCATGAGACGCTGGCGGACGGCATGCGTACCGCGGTCCGGCGGGGGCAACCGCCGTTCGAGGCGTGGAACAACCGCAGCTGGCTGGCCTCAGAGTTCGTCGAGACGCATGTCACCCGGTTGGCGCTGGAAGCTCTGCTGGCAGATGCGGACCGTCTGCGCGACGGCCGCGGCAAGGATGCGGTGACGCGGCTCGCGTCGTTCTTCGCGCTGCGCCACATCGCCGGCAACTCGGGCTGGTACCTGGCCGAGGAAGTGCTGACACCACAACAGGTGCGGATGATTCCCGTCGCGCTCAACCTGTTGTGCGAACGCATCCACCCCGACGCGGTGTCACTGGCCGATGCGCTGCTGTTGCCTGGCTCGACAGTCACCGCCGCCGCGCAGTTCTCGCCGTCGTCCTGACGGCACGCGGCTGGGCCCCTGTCCCTCTCCGGGCAGGGGCCCAGCCTTGGGAGCGAAAAGGATCAGGTCCAGCTGCCGTGGCCGTGTGGCCGGCTGCCGGGAACCAGGCGTTCCCGCAACTCCACCCGCCGGACCTTCCACGTCCCGGTCCTGGGGAATTCCTCCCACCGGATCTGGATCGGATCGGCGAGCGCGGGCAGGCCGGCCGTCGCCTGCCGCCACTCCTCGAGGTCCAATGGCATGTCGTCCGCGGTGCTGACGACCGGGACCGGCCGCTGTCCCGCCACGGGCAGCACGATCACCTCCGTCGTGTTCACGAGCCGATCCAGCAGGACGTCTTCCAGCTCGATCGCGCTGCCGTCGGGCAGCCGATCGATCTCGCGGTCGACTATCCGCAGAGCGCCCAGGCGGTTGATGACGCCGAAATCGCCCGTGTGCCACCACTCGCCGTCGCGCTTCGCGGCGTGGCGCTCCGGCTCGCCGACGTAGGCCAGACAGCGCCCCGGTTGCGCGATCTCGACCAACCCCGCCTCACCCCGCCTGGTGGGCTCGCCCGTCACCGGGTCCACGGTGCGAATCCGGCCGAATCCGGGGACAGGCCAGCCGAGCGACTGGGTGGGCGCCGGGCGCCTGCCCCTGCGGCGAACCGACCAGCGCACGTACGGGCGCATGAGCAGGGTGCCGTTCTCGCTCTGGCTCCAGGCCTGCAGCCAGATCGGCATTCTCCGGTCGCTCGCGTCCAGGAAGGTGCGGATCGTGCGCGTGTGGATGGCGTCGAAGGAGTTGATGTACTCACGCACCCGGCCGAAGGGCCGGGCCGGGTCGCGTGCCATGCTCTCCCAGGCCAGGAAGACGTTCGGCAACGCTTCCACCAGCGTCGGCCGATGAGCCACCAGCAGATCGCGCACGGAGGGCGCGAGCGGGTCGGAGATCGCCAGCATCCGGGGGCCGATCGCGGTCAGTGACAACAGGTTGTGCGTCTGCCGCTCGTGCCAGAAGGGTTCGCTGTAGGCCCACAGGTCGCTCGGCCGGATTCCGATCACCGGCCACCGCTCTGACTCGATCAGTGCGATGGACCGTTCCGACTCGGCCGAGTGGACCACGAGCTTGGGGATGCCGGTGGTGCCCGAGGTGTGCGTGATGATCATCGCCTCGTCCTCGGCGCGGAAGGCGGGACCGGGTGGTGTCGCACCGCGCAGATCGTCGAGGTCCACCAGGCCGGGACGGTCCTGCGGGCCGTCGACGCACACGGTGCGCTCGGTCAGCCGAGTCACCGTGCCGGGGTCGATGCCACAGGCCTTCAGGTGTGCTCGGTCGGTCACCAGGAACGGCAGGTCCAGCCGGGCCAGGAGAGGGTGGGCGATCTCTGGGCCGTAGGCACCGGACAGCAACGCCGGTACGGCTCCCAGCCTGGCGGCGGCGCAGGCGAGTACCGAGATGTCGAAGTGGTTGCGTTTGAGCACCGCGACCCTGTCCCATGGCCGGACACCGAGCTCGTGCAGCCAGCCCGCGGCCTCGTCCACGGCGTGTGCCCATTGCGCGTACGTCCGGGCGAGAGCACCGGTGGGATCGGTGTCCGCTGGACGGTCCGTCGTGATGACCTGGTGCGGCCGGCGGTCGGCCGCGATGTGTAGCGCCTCGCCGATGTGGCCGGTCAGCGGTGTGCGGGACAGCGGGGTCAGCCTGCGGCGGATCATCGTCGGTGCCTGCGCGTCGAGGCACCGCGGCCTGTTGTCGGGGAGCCGGGCTTGCGATCGTGACATCGGTCCTCCGGTCAGGTGTCGAGCGGATCGAGTTGTTCCCACACCGACAGATGCACCGAGTCCCGGTCCGCACGGCGCACCTCGTGGTGGAACACGGGTCCGTCGCCGTTGTCCGGGGTGTGCACGGTGGTGTCCACCTTGCATTCGTCGAACAGGAACATGGGACGCCGGAAGACCGCGCGCAGTGACCGCAGCGGCGCTGCCACCGCATGCCGGGCCGCTTCGGAAGCGTCCACTGTGAACATGCTTTCCCTGGCGTGCGTGACCAGTTCGACCATTTCGATGAACGACCACTGGTCGGCGACCTCGCAGTGGCTGCGGCACAGCACGGTGCTCCATGACGACGTCAGTGCCAGATACTTGCCGGACGGCCACGACTTTGCATCTCTCGCCGGTTGTCGCGCGTCCAGTTCGCGGATCTCGCCGGGAGCGAACCTGGCGAGCAGGTGGCCGGGCAACGAGCCAGGGCGCGCGGCGAGACTGTCTTTTTCTCCCAAGCGCACTACGCGCACGATCAGTGTGCCGCGGGCGGCGAGTCGATCGGTCGCGAGGTAGTCGACCCACATCCAGAGCCGATCACCGGTGAGGTCCGCACTCATCGTGCAGCGCACCGTGATCCACTCGCTCTCGTCGAACCGCAAGTCTGGTGCGACGTAGTCGATTCCGACTGACTGCACCACGACGGCGGTACCGTGTTCGGCGATCAGGGCGGGAAACGGCACGAGGTTCGCGGCCAGCCACCGCGCGAAGCCATCGCTCATCCACCCCAGCAGCGTCCGTGGGCGCAGTTGCAGCGGGCTGAACTGGGTCGTGGTGACGGGCTGGGTGAACTCGACCTGTCGCATCGGTTCAGCCTCCGGCGATGGCGGTCAGGACCTCGACCTGATCGGTGTCGCGCAGAGGCACCTCGCCGTCGGGCTTGCCGACGAGCTCCCCGTTGAGCAGCAACCGGTGCACGCGGATGAGGTCGCCTGACTCGTCCCAGAGCACGGGCCTCAGTTGAGGGAACCTCTCGTGCAACTGGCGAAGCGCGTCCGCCAGGTTCGTGGCCGTGATCTCGGTCGTGCGTTGATACCCGACGAAACGCAGCAGCAGGCCGGTGAATCGGAAAGTCATGTCAGGACCTCGCTCTTCTCGCTGGGCTCGCCCAGGCCCGCGGTGACCAGGGCGCCGATGTTGACCTCGATGAGCTCCTGAGTTCCGGCCGCGCACAACAGGGCGACACAGTCCTGCAGGAAGATTCCGTAACGGGGATCGCCGTAGTAGGCGTGACCACCCAGCACGCGAAACGCCTGGGTCGCGAGCATGACCGCCTGCTCGGTCGCGAAGTGCTTCGCCGCGGAGATGCCGACGTCGAACACGGGATCCACGACGCCGCCGGCGACTCTGGCGAGTGTCGTGGCCACGACGGCTCTGGTGGTTTCGACGGCGATGTGCATCCGGCCGATCGCCGCCTGCACGTTGGGCAGTTCCGTCACGTGCGCGCCGTGACGGACGGTCGTGCGCAGTCTGGTCACACACCGCGCCAGCAAGGCGCGCATCATGCCGGTGACGAGGCAGGTGAGAATCAGGCGGCGGTGGTTCAGATAGCGCTGCGCGTGGGCGAGGCCGTCCGTCCCGATGACGCGGTCCGCCGCGATCGGCACGTCCCGCAGCACCAGCCTGCCCATGCCGCTGGTGCGGAAGCCGAGGCCGGCCGCGGGCATCACCTCGACCCCGTCGTCGTCGTGGTGGACCAGGAAGCCCACCACACGACCGGCTTCGTCGCGACCGTAGGTGAGGAAGACGTCGGCGGTCGTCGCGCCCGTGATGAAGTCCTTCGCACCGGACAACAGATATCCGTCTCCGGCGCGACGCAGCTCGGTCCGCATCGAGAACGGGTCGGCGTCCTCGGAGAACGCCAGTGTCGCCGTCCGCTCGCCGCAGATGATCGGTTGAACGTAGTGCTCGACCAGGTCTGGTCTGCCGCAAGCCTGCAGCACGCTCGCCACGCCCGTACCCATGCTCATCACGATCGGGAACGCGGGCTCGGCGCACACTCGCGCGAGCTCCTCCATCACCGCGCCCCACGTCGGCAGATCGGCTCCTCCGCCGCCGATGTCCTGAGAGAAGGCGAACCCGATGAGCCCGGCGGCACCCGCCTTCGCGAAGAACTCGCGTGGTACGGCCTCACCGGCCAGCTGCCGGTGGTCGGCGGCTTTGCCGATCTGCGCGAGCAGGGCACCCCACCGCTGTTGGACCAACTCCGCCACGTCGACCTCGATGCTCACGTGTCCATCTCCTCCACCGGTGAGTTCCCGGTGAACGCTAGGACGAGAAGCAACCGTCGACTGCCAACTTGTTTGGTCGCAACAGATGTTGTCCGCAGCGCGCGGTCACGGCGCGAACCGGGTGGGGCAGAAGCGATTTCGGGCGGATCAGCGGTGTCGCACGAGCCCGCTCATTCGACGCCGTGAGAGATCGATGCGGTGGCGCGGTGGCTGTGCCACGAGGGTAGCACCTCGGTGGTCAGACGCCGGCGCACGATCGACAACGGTCCGAGGCCGGAGAGGAGATCGAGCAGGTCGTGCTCCAGGTCCGGGCGTGCCGACGTCGTGGGCACGATGCCGATGCTCGCGGCGCCCGCGATCCAGGCCGGCCGGACCTGCGCGACGTCGTCGATGACGTGGACCTGCGTCTCTTCGGCAGCGGCAAGTCTGAAGGGATCCAGGATGCCGGGGTGTGTCACGTCGCCGAGGAGGAATGTGGCGTCGCACGACGCCGCCACGACCCTGACGGTCGCGGCGTGGTCGGACGCGGCATAGCAGAGCCCGTCCGGATGGGCGCCGCGCACACGCGGGTAGAGCGCGCGCAGTGTGGCGACCACCCGTGCGGCGTCCTCGATCAGCACGCCCGGCTGAACGACGTAGGACACGCGATCCGGGTCCAGTCGCATGCGGCGGTTGCGGTCATCCGGGTCGACCACCACCACGTCGGCGGACAGATCGTCGAGGAGTGCGGTCAACGCGGTGTGGTCGCGTTGACCGATCACCACGATCTGATCACCCCGCTCCGCGAACACTCGCATCTCCGCTCGCGCGGTCACGATGTGGCGACAGGGTTGCCGTGCATCGTTGCCGCACACCGGGCTCGTCGACGCCACCAGGGCACGCCGCGTGCGCCACACCGCGGACCACGAGTTGACGACCTCCCGCGCCGCCTGCAGCCCTGCTCCGTCGGAGGCGTGCGCGGCGACGCAGAAGCCGACGGCACGGCCGTCGCGATCCAGGTAGGAAGCGGTGAACAGGACGCCGTCGGGGGCCACGGCGCATCCTTCGAACGGCTGGCTCGCCTCGACGGCGTTGTGACCCGTTCGGCGCAGGCTGGCCACGAGCACCGCTGCGGCCGAAGACCGAACAAGACCGCGTTCCGGGTGGAGAAACGTTCCGACCTGGAGTTTGTGGGGCATCGTCCCACCGGTGCGAATTTCACGCCGTTCGACCGATCTGTTCACGACTACTCCATTTCGCACCGTGATCAACTGATGACAGATAGTAGTTGACTGGTGAAGGAGCGGAACCGGGAACGCGCGAATCTACGCGGCACGGTGAATGTGTGTTCACCCGATTCAGGATCTATTCACGGCAAAGGCCGGCGAGGACGCCTGTTCGACTCGAATTCGATTGATCGTAGTTCGACGAAGCCCTCTCTCGGTGCGGGAACTTTTGCGGAGCCAGTACTCTGAGTGACTCTCAGGCCCTTCGGCTGTCGCGA
>NZ_BAABBE010000061.1:0-19745 GCF_039537795.1 Lentzea roselyniae | reverse complement strand
GGATGAAGACCCAGTTGAGCTCCTCCGGAACGGTCATGTTGCCGTGAACAGCCATCAACCGCCCCCGTCAACACGAAGGGAACCCGACCAGACCATTCGGCCCAACCAGGTTCCCAAGCCGCCCATGGTCACATCTTTCCCTAGACGCCTAGCGGCGTCCGTCGTAGCCGCCGCCACTGTTGTTGCCGCTGGTGGGCGGCAGCGGTGCAGGAGAGGGAACATGCTGGAGGTTCGTCTCAACGCCGGAATTGCCGTTGAGAGGCTGCGGTCCACCTTTTGTGGAATTGTAGAACTGCTCCGCCAGATTCTCGGCGTTCTCAGCAGCCGCTTTGTAAGCCCGCACCATGCTCAGGACACCCTGGCTGGCCCCCGTGATGCCGTCAGCCACCCGGTAGGCACTCTCGTACCAGTCTTCGACGTCCTTTTTCCACTTTGCCAAGAACTCCCTGGCACCGTGGTCATCGCCGAACGTGTTCGGGTCGACAAGCGTGGACAGGCTGGGAAGCTTGGCCAGGATTGCCCGGTACCGCCCAGCTGCTGCTTCGAGCCCGTCCGCAGCTCGCTGAAGTCCGAGGGTGTCAACCCAGCTGACCTCATCGTTCGCCATCGGAGGTCACCCACCCCTCGTGGATTCCGCCGAAGAACACCGCGTCATCTGGGTTCTCGGGGAACAACTTCTCGAAGTCGAGCTTGCCGGGTTCTTTGCCGCGCAACGACAGACCTGACGGCATCATCGGCTCCATCAGATCCGCCATCTTCTCGCGAGCCATCGTCTGCGCCTTGCGAACGGTGTCGCACACGACGTCGGCGAGTTCCGCAGGTGCCATCTTCTTGTACGCGCCGGTCGGGAACCCGATGCCGGTGATCTGACCGTAGGTGTCGACAGTCGCCGAGACGACGTTGCGGGGCGAGGTGGCGGTGGACGAAATCTCAGCCATCCTCGCCTGCATCTCCTTCAAGTCAGCGCGCCGCTGACGGTATTCGGCGAGTGCTTGCTCGAGCTGGTCTTGCAACGATGACGACATGAGTACACCTCGCCAGAGGAGATATCAGGATGAGCAAATTAAAGATTGTTATCTCAACCTAAACAAGCACTCCAGCCCACATCCGCCCTGTCGCACCACCGCGAATGCCTCTTTCTCCATCAGCGGTGATCACCTGACCGAAGCCGGCCCTGCCGTGGTGCCACGCACCGTGCCAGGCGGCAGGTCGGCCACGGCGAGCACGCGGGAAGCTGCCATCCCGGCCAGCTCGCCCTGCAGCTCGGCCACGACAGCGGGCCTGCGGACACGATCTGATTGGTCGTGCGCAGGAACGCCGGCAACGCATCCTTGCTGTCTTGAACTTGCCGGCTGGTACGGCTTGAAACCGAACGCCTGCCAGATCCACGACGTCTCCGGCTGCGACCTGCCGATCTGGGAGATTAGCGACCTGGTTGGCCGGTGTTCTGACGATCAGCGGTCAGGTGATGAGCGATTCCACAACCACTGCGAGAGCTGTTGATCCACATCACGCCCGCAACCTCATCCACGCTCGCGCTGCAACTTCGTTCCTGGAGCCCAGCGTCCGCAAACTCTCCGTCGCGGCCGCGGTGCCCACCTGCTCTAGGCTCACCACATCGCTCAGATCGGTGAGCATGCGGAGCACATCGGCGTTCCCGTCCTTGGCCAGCTCCACCGCGACGACACGAGCCGCGTCAACCCCTGTCGCCAGCAGGCGTTCAAACGACGTGACGTCTCGCCGTGCCAGCACTCGGATGGCGCCGACATGACCGGCCTCGGCCATCTTGAGCAGCGTCTTCCACGCATGACTGACCTCAGAGATCTGGACATCGGCCAGGTCCAGGACATCGGCCAAGTGCGCCAACCTGCGGGCTGCACGCTCGTCGCCGCGGCTCAAGTGCCTCAATCGCGCAGCCCGCACCTCGGCATCCGCGACGTCGGCGAGGCCGGCGGCATCGCCCAAAACCTCCAGCCAGTCGATCGCGGGCATGTTGCCGCTCTTCGCGAGTTGCACCAAGGCGGCACCTGCCTCCGTGATGCCCTCTATCGCCAGCTCGCTCAACGCGTCGAGGCTGCTACTCCTCACGAGCGCCCGCAACGCCTCGGCGTCACCTGCCCGTGCGAACTCCGCCAACGCCGTTTGAGCAGACACGACCTCTCCCTGTGCAAGGTCGGCCAAGCTGGTCAGATCGCCCCGGTCGCGCAGACGCCTGACCGCGGGCTCGCGCGACTCGACCGTGATCTCCACCCGCGCGGCCACCTTCCTGTCCGTGGAACGCGGCTCTTCAACACCTCGGATCACCGCGGTGTCCAGCAGCTGCCGTTCCACAGCCTTCTCGGACCGAGCGCCGGTGAGCAACTTGCTCAACGCATCGAGAACGGCCCCAGCGCGCTTGCGACCTGTCGCGGCGCCATCAGGCTGATTCGTGATCACGCCCCGCTCAGGGCGGCCGTACCCGGTGATGGTCATGATCGGCAGGGGCCGCTGCTGGTCGTTGTGCTCGACGACAACCTGCATCAGCAATGCCGCGAACTGGCGGATCGCCTTCTTGTCCTTGATGGTCCCCGCCGCAGTGGGGTCGAGTCGCATCAGGCTCGTCTCGAAACCGATGATCGTCGTCAACGACGAGTAGTCCCAGTCGAGCTCCGGCACAGGAGTGCCGCTCTTTCGCATGACCACGGGCGTGCGCACCTTGTCGCCTTGCAGCCACTTCCCGTGCATCTCCCAGGACGCCTTGTAGTCCCAGACCGCTTTACCGATCTGGGTGAAAAGCGACCGTTCTACTGCCGGATCGAGTACCCGACGCCAGGCGGCCGGGTGGGGTGACCCCACGTAGTAGCGGTTGACCAAGGTCTTGATCTGCCTACGCAGATCATCGTGGTGTCCTGCGATGTGCCTCAACAGCAAGGGCAACACCTTGCGCGGCTGCTGATGCCAGTCTCCGAGGGTTATCTCGAGAGCACGTAGGTCGAGCAGGCCGTTGCTCGTCGGCACCGACCTCAGCAGACCATCGACCACCCGGTTGACCAGGTCGACCGTGGCAGCGCGATCACGGATCGCCGGCCGTGTCCCTGGAGTGCGGTCCGACGTCGCGTAGGTCCATCCCGTTGCGAGGGCCCGCGAGATCTCGTCGAGTTCTTTGTCCACCTCGTCGTCGCTCGCTGCGCCGTCCCGGAAGAGGTTGAGGTGACCTCCGCTGGTCACCAGCAACGTCGTCGAACCCAACGGCTCCACCTCCACTGTGACGCCCTGCGTGGCCGAGAGGACACTCACGGCGGGGAAAGCACGATGCACGCGTACTGCGAAGTCGTGGGCGAACCCCCCACTCCGGGTGAGCTGACCGGCGTGACCCGTGAGCAGGAGCCACTTCTCGCTGCTCGTCCTCGTCGCCCAAGTCGCAAGGACGACCTCTGCGAAGGTGCTGCCGTCAACCCGCACAGCACCGATCGTGTTGACGTCCAGGAGTGCCGTGCGCTCGTCTGCATTCACCACGACCAGATCTAGGTCAATCGGAGCCTCGACGCCGAGGCGGCGTTCTCCGCCTTCCTCGATCAGCTGGATCTCACCCACACCAGACAAGGCCAGCCGGTCCAGCACCTCAGGCGACCAGGTCGAGGTGCTGGACGAGAAGACCTCGCCACGTTCGCGACCCTCCGACGACAGGGGAACGGACGCCACTTCGCTGCCGCGGAACCGGCGCTCGCGTCCGAGGATGTCGTGTCCGGTGAGCCAAACCTCGCGCCAATGCGCAGGAGCTTCCTGGGTCGGGTACGGCTCGCTCACCACGTCATCGCGCGACACGAGCAAGTCGATCGATGCCAGTTGTCGCGCCGTGAGCATCTCGCCCGGCCCGTCCGGGAGCTGAACGGGGTTGTCGGCACCGAGCAGGCCTGCTACGCGCTGAGCGAGCACATGATCTGTGCTCCGTACACTCCACGTGGTTCTCGCAGGCCCCGTCGGCGCACTGGGCGAGGTGACATCAACGATGACGTGCGGCCCTTGGTCCTCCGAGTCGACGCGGATCACCTGGACGAGGAGCCGATCACCGCTCAGCGGTAGCGTGAGGCCCGAGTTGAACACGTGGTCGACTACCTTGACCAGGTTTTGCCAGAACTCCGTCCTCGCCCGCTCTGGCAGGTCGTCGGAGAAGACCAGCTGGATCCGGACTTGGGCCTCGCGCACCCAGAAGCGGGGGGACAGCTCGGCGCGCTGGACGTCGTACCTGACGGGTAGGCCACGCGAGTTGCTGCGTTTGACCGCGGCTTTTCGTCCCCGGCCGCGAATCTGGTCGAAGTCCGCAAGATCGACAGGTGTGGCGGTGGCAATCAACCGCCACACCTCGGGGAGCGTCCTCACCTGGAACTTCCGCGTGGCGTACGCCAGCAAGACGACCTCAACCGCCTCGAACCGCGCAAGGGTCCGCAGCCTGTTGAAGGCTGCGCGCAGGTTCTCGGCTGGCCCATCGCTGACCCTCGTGAGGTGGTGCTGAAGGTCGAGCATTCTCAGCATCGCACGGCGCTCATCCAGATCAACGGCTTCGTCAGACGGGTGTTGCGGTTTCCGGTACGTCCATCTGATCTCGTGCGCCCGAGCGAGTTCGTCCGCGACGCGGACCGGGTCGTCGCCGCCGAAGGTCACCAGGTGACCTCCTTGCGGCACCACCACTTGAGAGAGCTCGTGCCGGGCAAGGTCCGTCGCCACCAGGACCCGGCGGAACACGCCGAGCTCCGCCAGGCTCCGCTGCAGATAGTCGGCCAACTCCAGGTGACCGCGTCCGCTATTACTCGAAGAGGTCGCCACCAGCATGATCCTGCCTCCATCAGGCTGGCCGTCGAGTGCGCCGATCCAGCGGAGCAGGACCGCGAGGGAGAACCCGTCCACGAGCACGCTGGTGTCGGGAGTCTCGACCGACGCATAGTGGTCTAGAACTTGCAGGCCGACCACCAACACGTCGGGCGAGTCAAAGGTGGTGGCGAGGCTCCTCCCACCTGAGTGCCAACCGCTCTCGTTTTGGATCACGGTGAGTGGACGCCTGTTCATCAGCGTCTGGCGGAGTGGTGTCCGAGGCATGGTGCCGCCGAAGAGATCCACCATGCGCACCCGCTTGCCGTGGCGGAGCATCGCGACTGTCAGCTCCCCAGCCGCAAGACGGACATCCAACGAGGAGGAATCGCCGGGCTCGTAGTACTTGCCGGGCAGCGTGTGGATGCCGAACCTCTTCCACATTGCCTCGGCGAAGACGTTCGCCCAACCGTCGCCGGATTGAGCTGCCGCAGGCGCGGTCTCTTGTGAGAGGTGGGCCGCCAGGAGGGGACCAACTCGTCGGCCACCGGGAAGGTCCTGGACGCTCCAGGCGTCCTTCTCTGCGACCAGGCCTGCCGTGTGGTTGTCGCCGCACCCGAACGACATGCCGAACACCCTGCGTCCGCGCCCGACCGGCTGGCGCTGGACCAGCTGTCCGAACACGGGCTCCGATTCCGACGCAGCAAGCACCTGCTCCAGTGCGGAGGAAGCCTCGTCGACGTGGTCCGTCAGCGACGTCGTCGGATTTCCTGACGACTGGGCGTCCACGATTTGTCCGAGGACCAGACCGAATATTTCCCGCACGGCCGGACGAACGGACGCCGCGAGGAAGCGACCGACGAGGCCTACCCCGTCAAGGAGGTCGAAGGCCTGCGCAACGCTCTCGGCCTTCGCCTGATCGCCAGGCCCCATGATCGTCGTCAACACGTCGAACAGGACACGTCCGAGCGCCTTCCCGTCGACGTCGTGGGAAAGCACCCTTGACACGACACCGAACAGCTCCGCGACGTCATAGGCCCTCGCGATGTCACGCGCGAGTGCCGTCGCGGCGTCAGGTCCGCTCTGGTCCTGCCGCTTCGCGACCTCCCTCACCACGTCGCGCAAGGTGAAGGTCGTCGCGTCCGGCCGCGCGCCGGTGCTCAACCGCGTCGCCAGATCGCGGAGCTCGTGGTGAGCGGACGGCGCGAAAAACCTCAATCCTTCGGCATCCCCCAAACGCGCCAACGCCGACACCGCGTCCGGGGCGCCCTCCGCAGCGAGCCTGGCCAGGCCGGTGCGGGCATCGGCGACCTTCGCACCGATCACCAGGCCGACCAGCGCCGGCACGTCGCGCTCGTCCACCAAGGCCCTCAGCGCGAGCTCGTGGCCATCCGCCGCGAGCTCCTGGAGCAGCTCGCGCGCATGCCTGTCGCCCCTCCTGATCTGCTCCACCAGTGCCTCGACGTCGCGGATCTGGGCCAACGCCGCTAACGCGGTCTCGTCACCCGAGCCCGCAAGCTCGCGCAGGCCGTCGTGCGCAGGCTCGACCCCGGTGAGGATCGCCTGGTGAAGACCTGCCGCGTCGTTCGTCTGCACCAGAGCACGCACGGCTTCCGAGTGCCCCTCGGCCGCGAGGTCGCGGATCAGCGACCTCGCGAGGCGGTTCGGCACCAGTGGACGTGCGGCGTTCACCAGATCAACCAGCAGTTCCATCGCGGAGCGACCACCGAACTCCGCGTGTGCGTGCACGTCGCCGTTGCGCACCAGTGACGCGGCGGCGTGCATGCTGCCTGCACCGGTGAGCGAGACAAGGACCTGCTGCGCCGTGACATTGGCAGCGGCGACTTCGGTCAGCGCGGCGAGCGAGTCGCGGTGTCCCTCGCGGACCAGGGTGATCAGCGCGGTGAGATCTCCATTTTTCGCGAGCTCGAACACCGAGGGACCGCTCGGAGCTGGCGGCGTGCCGCCGTGCAACACCTCGTAGGTCGTGTCGCGCGCCACCGAAGATCGGAGCACCGGTGAAGGCTCGATCACCCCGCCTGCCGGGGCGTCCGGGTCCGGAACGGCACCACGTCCCTCGACCACAGCGGATCCCGCCAGAGCAACGTGTTCCAGGTTCCACGCCTCGCTGGGCACCAGCCGCGCGTCTGCCCGGTAAAGACCGTCCGACATGAGGCCCCGGCCGCCGGCCCGCCCGTCACGGTTGTGGAGGATCGCATCGAAGCTGTAGGCGTCGTACAACCCCAGCGTGTGCCCCAACTCGTGGGCGAGCGTCGCACCGTTGTCGTCCAGTCCGAACGAATGCTGGCTGCTGATCACGCCATCCGGGTGGATGTCGACGTTCACTGTCGCCTCGGCGGGCGAGCCGGCGAACTCCACTCGCACGTGCAGCTGGTCACCCGACGGCAAGCGGTAGCCCTGGTTGTAGAACCGGTTCACCCCGGCGTGCATCGCGTTCTGCAAGGATTCCACCCGCTCGGGCGCCACATCATCGGGCAGCCGCAGAAACACCTTGACGGTGAACTCCTTCACCCACCTGCCGGGCTCGACCTCCATCCGCCTGAGCTCGTAGGCCGCCTCGGACTCCGTGAACGCGGAACCGAGCACCATGGCCGGACGTCCACCCGGCCTCCGGTTCGGCACGATCACCGACTGGTCCGACACCGAGAACGGCGCGGTCCGGATATACGCGGGCGTAGCGTTGTCCCGCAGCTGCTCCCACTGGCTCACGTGCATGGGGTTGTGCGGTTCCATCCACTCGGCGGAACTCGCCGTGCTCGTGCGCCAGCTGTCGTCGTCCAGCACGGTCCTGTTCGGCAGCTCGTCGCCGCGGCCGTTCGATTCGTCCAACTCACCGGAGCCGACCACGTCAGCTGCGAGCCAGTCGAGTTCCACTTGGTCGCCGTCTGAGGAGAGTGACCTGATCGCCCTGTCGGCTCGGTCTTCCCAACCTGGGTGCTTCTCCAGGTGCTCCTCTGCCAGTTCGTACATGACATCGGCCAGCACCCCACCGTGCGTCCTGGAGGTGACGCGTTGCCTCAGCAGGAGGTCGACCAGACCGTGCCGATCGGCGAGGTCGAAGGCCCAGCTGAGGCTGGTGGCCAAGTCTCGTGTCCGGGCGAAGCCCGCCTCCGTCAGCTCGTTTCCGACCGTGATCAGTGCCTCGCGCAGCGCCGTTTCCCCGGCCTCCGAACTCAAGCGACCCGATTTCAGCCGATCGACGAGCCCGGCCTCATCAGCCAGCACCATCGCGGTGGCTGTCAGGTCGTACTCAGTCTCGGCGCGTGCGGACGGAGACGGCTTGTCCGTCAGCTGGATCAGCCCGATCAGCCACACACCGCCGCCGTCGATGCTGTCGTCGGCGATGAACACGCGGGTGATGACCTTGAACCGTGAGCCCGGAATGAACACGACGTCGCCGGAGCTCCGCAGTCCCGAGAGATCCCGCCCCGTCTCGGAGTGGATGGTGAAGGCGATGTTCTCGCCACCCTGTTGCCGCACAGCCACCGTGCCGCTGGTGAACCCGTTCTCCGTCACGACCACGCCCGGCTGGTACCGGTCCACGATCCCATGGAGTTCGGCCGCGGACACGTACTCCGTCCGGATCACGGCGCCGTGATGCGCCGGGAACCGGTTCAGCCCGGAGACGAGTGTTCGCATGATGTGCTCATTGCGGATGACCACGGCCTGGTCCGCAGTGCCCAACGCCTGGTTCAGGTCACGGTGGTATCCGTCCGCGAAGGCCAGGACCGCGACGAGCTCCTCCTTCGGGATGTCACCAAAGCGGCGGTCTTGGAGTTCTGCCGAAGAGGCGAACGTCGCGTACTCGCCGAACGACTGCTCGAACCACGCCCGGTCTTCATGGGTGCTGCGGAACTCGTCGTCGCCGAAGTACCGAGGGGTGGGATCCCCGTGGAAGAGCCCGGTTCGCCCGGCGGAGGTCTCCGAGCCTGCCTGCACGGCGGCAACCGGCGGCTCTGCGGAGCCAGACTCCGGAAGGGGCGCCCGAACGACCTCCTCACCGCCCTCGACGGGCAACTGCTGATCGAGGCCCCAGCGCAACGCGGTCGCGATCTGGTCCACCGTGAAACCGCCGGAGAACAGGCGCGACGTCGACCGCGCGAACACCGGCCGGAACCCGTTGGCCAGCAACAGCCTCGGCAGCAGCAGGTACACGTTCAGCGTGCCATTGCCATCGCCGAGCGGGTGCAGGACCTGCAGTGCGCGCACCGCGCGCGCGATCGCACGCAGCCGATCGTGATCGCCGACGGCACCGGCCAACTCGTTGTAGTACCGCTCGAACACCGCATCCGTCAGAACGGAGGTCTCCGCAGGGGCGTACGCGGGTTCCAATGTCCATCCCCCGCCGCCTCGCGACTCCGACAACACCACATGGCCGCGTTCGGCGTCCTCCGTGTACATGACCAGCTTGCTGCTCACGAGAAGGCGACCGCCGATTACTTCATCCCTAAGGTCAGCCGCTGGTTCCTCGCTTTCCAGGTAGACGCCAACTCGTCCGGGCTGTGTACCGGTCAGGTCGAACGAGGTCCGGTCATCGTGCTGCGCACCGAGGTGCCGTGTGGCCAGCGTGTGCATCCGTTGGTACTCGTGCCACTCCACGCGGCTCGTGACCACGGTCGGGTCGTCAAGGATCCTCCGGACCGAGGCCACCATGTCACGCTGGGAGCCCGGCGACAGGTCCGAGCGGGGCGCTTCGGGAATCGTCCCCGCCCACGACGCGAACATCTGGCCGAGCCAGTCCGCGACCTCGCGGGCGTGATCGAAGACCGTCTCGATGCGCCGCTTCGACGGGTGGTCGGCGGAGCCCACGTCGATGATCGGTTGCGGGGCCTGGGCAGGCGTCCGCTCGACCTCCTCGTCGCCCGCGACCTCCCGTCCGCGCATCGAGACGCCGGGCATCTCCTCACGTTCCGCGACGCCGAACTCTTCACGGACGGCGGGCAGTCCACCGGTGGGGACGACCCGAAGGGCGCGCTGCCAGAGCTCCGCGAGTGCCGCATCCGGATCACCCGTGTCGATCTGCGCGACCTCGGCGAGCGCAAGCAGGTCCTCGCGGCCGGCGCGGCTCGGGAACGGAGTCGGCTTGGCCAGCCTGTCAAGCGCTTTCAGAACATCGCGCTCCAGAGGACCGAGCTCGGAGACGCCGAAAAGCCCCAGTGCGCGTTGCTGCTCAGCTGCCTCCAGCCCACCGGGGGTACCGATCTCCTGCCCCAGGCTCACGGTGAAGTCGTACCCGTTGGCGACGGCGAACGCTGACAGATACGCCACCAACCCCTCGGCTTCTTCGCGAGTCGTGTTCCTCTCCTGCCTGCCGAACAGGTCACCCCAGTTCACCACGACGCGCGACACGTCGTTCCAGGACATTCCGCCGTGAATCTGCGCCTCGAAGTACCGGCCGACCGCGGCGTACCCGTCCTGCTCGACCTGCGCCCGCAGCTCCGGGTCGTACCGGAAACCCGTTACGTCCGCGAGAGCGAGCCGCACGTTCTCCGGGTAACCATGTGCCAGCAAGCCGAACAGGTGGCGACCGTCTGTATAGGACTCGACACCGCCTTGGCCGTACGCGGCACTGTCCTGCGCGGTGAAGGTCACCCGGCTGCGCAGGTCCTCCTTCAGGTACAGCACGCTGGAGCCATAGGCGACGGCACCACCGCGCTGCAGGCTTGAATTGAGCGCACCGTAGACGGGCAACTCAGTCGGGGCCGTGGGCGCGAAGTCGGCCGACCGATCCCGCCGGTTCGCCGGATCGCCCGCCGTGCGACCCAGCACCGCGCCGTAACCGAACTGCTCCTCGACCCAACCGCGACCCGCGACGTAGGCGGTCCCCGTGCTGAACCCGCTCTCCCAGAAGTTCGGGAAGCGCCCGGACGCGGTCAGGAACTCCGCCCCAGTCGGCCGATGCCGGCCCGGCATCCGAGGCGCCCCACTGGGTGCCCTGCCGAAGTCGATGTTGCGCACCAGCCGCATCGACTCCAGGTGGCGGTGCGCAGCGTCGAGAATGAGCTCCATCTGTTCTGCGTCTGCCATGGGATAGGTCGTTCGGAGCGTGTCGTTGAGTTCACCTATGCGGGCCAGCGCGGCGGCCTTGTACTCGTCCTGACGTCGCGCACTTCGGTTCACCGCAGTGGCCAAGGCGTTGATCTGCGTGGGTGTGAGTTCGACCCGGCCACGCCCGATGCCGTCGAGCCCACCCGCCCTGACGGCCTCGACGTAGTTGCGGGCGATGTCCTCATGACCGCCGGCCAGCAGCCTCCGGACCACGATCACCGCGTCGTCCAACCGCGCCACCGCGGACTTCTTGACGGCAGGTGACAACAGCGAGTCGAGCACGCCGCCCGCCTCGATGAAGCCGAACGCGTCGGCCGTGCGCTCGGCCAGATCCCGCGCGGATCCGCCCTCCACTAGTTCACGCGCCACCTCGTCCACCACATGGGAGAGCACGCGGCGCGCAACCGCAGGACTGCCGACGCGGTTCTCGACCTGGGCGACAACGCGCGCGAGCAGGCTGAAAGACTCACCGTGCTTTGAGGTCACCTCGACCGGCGAGTCCTCGGCTGGTGCTTGCACGGTTTCCGGGAGGTGGAGGGTGATCGTGGCGCGCCCGGTGGCGACACGGGACAGGTAGGGGACCGCGACACCTTCCAGGTGCACGTTCCGCAGCACCACATCGGCCGACAGCGACTTCGTCGCACGGGATGCCAGATGTTGCAGGGCACGTCCAACATCCGTGTGCAATCCGTTAAGGGTCTCCTCGGCGTGCCTCATCGCCTCACGTGACGCGGTTTGCTTGTCACGAACGAGCAAACTGATCCGACTGAACCCGACGATCCGCACTTCCGGCAGCGGGATGTCGTCGAGGGCGTTCTCGATGGCGATCTCAGCCAGCAGACAGGCGGACTTCTCGAGCGCCGCCCGGTCCCTGACCCGCCGCGTCTTCAGGTCGTACTCGATGTCGACCGGGTCCACCACGAAGGGAGCCGAAGTCCGCGACGGGGCCACCTCGCCCAGCGGTACGAACTGGACCGGGCGCCGAGTCTCGTGCTCGTCCCACGTGGCCTTCCCCGTTACCGTGAACCGTTCCCTGGCAAGCGCTCCCAGCGAGACCGACTGCCACACGCGTTTGACGCGCTTGTAGTCCGTCACCGATCGGACGTGAGGAAAGTCTCCCTGATACATGTACACCAGCGCCGCGGCCTCCACGATGTCCGGCCGCTGGTGGCCGCGCGCCAGTTCGTGCACCGCAACCAGATCAAGGTTGCCACCACTCGCCTGCACAGACACACGAGACATTTCGACGATCTGGCTGAGCAACGCTAGCGTTCCCGCACGATCCTCAACCGCGATCTTCGTCTTCCGCGAGCGTGCACGTTTGTCCGCGTAACGCCACTTCTGGTCCAACGCTGCGACCAACTCGGCGACGACCATCACGTCATCTGCGACAGTCGTCTCACCGAAGACGTTGAAGTGGCCTCCATTCTGCACCGAGAAGGTCGGATTTGTACCGTCGCCACGCCCCGCCTCCGGCGGATATACACCGACGAGGTCGGTTCCTCCGACGACACGTCGCCTGAAGTTCCTGGTCTCCAACAGCTTCTGAACGGCGTACAGAAAACCGTCCTCGTTCGGCCGCGCCGCGACACTACAGGAGATGAGCACGACCAGGCTGCCGTCGGGGCGTCTGTCGAGGAGTCCGGTGTCTATCGCCACGTCGACGAATCCCTCCGGCCCAACCTCGACCGTGCCGATCGAATCGACCTCGAGTTCACCGGAAGTCTGGTCGCCATGCAGGTCGAAGATCGTTGTGGAATCGTCGTCCAAGCCGCTGATGCCGACTGTCAGCGTTTTGTTGTGGATCGTGTCCCTGAGGAACACCGCATTGTCACGATGCCTCATCCTGATCCACTTCGCGACGTGGTTCGCCTTGGCGAAGAGCACGCCGACGTCTTTGCCATCGCGCTGAACCAGCGTTTTCTTCACCTGTCCGGGGGTGAATCTGCGGGTCCTCCTTTGCGCGTCGGTCCCGGACACCCACAGCACGTGCGTGGCATCTGGCAACTCCGAGTGCGGCAGGCTTCGCAATCCGCCTGGTACGTGCTGGTTGTCCAAACCAGTGAGCTGGCGCCGAGTGAGGATCTTGCTCGTCCACGGCCGGGTGCCCGTGTCGTCGTACGCGCCGAGCAAGTCAGCTACGTGCTGGGCAAGGACGTGGCTCGCGTCTCCGATCACCCAGTCGGTCCGGCCCGCGCCCCAACCCGATCCCGCATCATCGACGAACACCTCGGCGTGGGCATCAGCTGCGTCCACGAGGCGAAGCAACTGCACTCGCAACAGATCACCGCTGTCGGGCAACACGAATCCGCGGTTGAACAGGTTCTCGACCCCGTGTTCGAGGTGCCTCCAGAACCTGTCCTGCGCTTGCACGGACGTCGTGGCGAAGTTCGTGCGAAGCCGCAAGATGATCTCCCGCACCCAGACACCCGGCCGCACCTCGATCCGGCGCACGTCGTAGTTGACCGGGCCGCGGTCGCTGCTCGCCCGCACCTCGTTGACCGGCGCGCTGGACCGGACCATGTCAAGCGAAGTCAGCAGATCGAACGGCGCCTCGTTCGCGACGTCCCGGCCGGGCTCCACGACCCGATCGCCGCCAGGCAACTCAGTGATCGACGGGCCGCGTGCGGACAGAGCCTGAGCATCCGGCACGGCGGTCACCGCGGAGGACACGGCCGGACCGGGCAGCAGCTCGACGGAGATCGTGACGCGCAACGTGGTGGAGTCAGGCTCCGGCTCGATCGCACCGGTCACGAAATCGCGGGGCAGGACCAGGTTCGCGTCGACAGTGCGCAGACCCGCCGACGCCAGGCTGCGCAGGTGGCCGTCCAGGCGCGAGACGAGATCCGCCCGAACAACGTGCCCGCGCCTCATGGCCACCGCCTGCTCCGACTCGACCGGGTCGAAGCCGGTGACTCGCGCGATCGGCAACGAAAGCCCGTCGACCTGGCGCCGAACCGCGAGTTCGGCCAGCGACTCGGCCCGCTGCTCCAGCTTCGTGTGCTGGTCAGGTCCCAGGAGGTTGCCGTCGCGGTCGACGTACACGTGCGTGGGCACGAGGAACCCCGCGAACACGTCCTGGGTTCCGACCGTGGCGGCGGCAGTGGTCGTCTGGTCCGGCCCATGGTCAACACGGAGGGTGAGGGGCTGTGGCACCTTGTACGCGGTACCCACTACCCACGCCCCCGCCGTCCTCGACGCGGGAGTGACACTGGCCGTGGCCTGGTCGACAGAACGGTGCTCGAACGAGCCCTTGATCCTCCGATCAAGGATCACGTCATCGGCCGAGATCAAATCCGCGTTCTCGGGAAGCAGCTGGGCAATCTTGTGCGTGAGGAGTTGGCGCAGCGTGTCCGCCGCGATCTCGGCGCGCTCCGCACCCTTGCGGCTCGCCTCGTCCCTCGACATCGGAACGCCATCCATGCGCCCGTACCCCACAACGCTTACACGCGGTAGCGGAAGATCGTCCGCCTCGTTCTCCACCGCCCACTCCGCGACCGCTTGGATGAACAACTCAGCCGCGCGGAGATCATCGACCCGTCCCGTGGACACGTCGAAGTGCAGGTCCGCAGGAGCGATCATTTCGGCGTCCGGCAGGCGCAGCTGTGCCGACGTCCCCAGTGGCACCAGCCTCACCGGCCGTCGGTGCTCTCCACGCTCGTAGTCCCACGTCGAACGCCCGGTCACGGTGAACCGGGAGCGCGCGAGGCGGCTCAGCGGCACAGCGGTCCACGTGTCGCCCCGCTCGTCCATCCTGCGGTCCGTGATCGTGCGCACCTCAGGCAGAAGTCCAGGAGCCGAAGCCGCATACGCGAGCACCGCCGCAACGACCACGTCCGGACGCGAGTGCCACCTGCCGGCCATCTCGTGAAGTCGCGTCAGGTCCAGGTCACCGTCGCGAGTACCGACCGAAGTCCGCAGATCAGCCACGAGCTCACGGATCAGCTCCAAGGTAGCCGCACGGTCGTCGAGCGAGACCTTCTCACCGCCCGAGCGTTGTTCTGCCGCCGCGTACCGCCAGTCGGCGAGCACAGCCCCGACCAACTCCACGACCACGGCATCGTCGTCCTCGACAGTCGTGGCACCGAAAGTCCTCAGATGGCCACCATCCCTGATGAGGAGAGTGGGCCTGTGGCCGCTGACAGCGGACATCTCGGTCGAGGACGCCACGACACGGCGGTGACGACCCACGTTCGCAAGCGCTGCCTCGAAGTCGAACGCGAACCCTCCCTCTTCCCGCAGACCGCCCGCACTACACGCGATCAGCAGTACGAGCCCACCCTCCGGCTGGTCCTGCAAGACACCGACGGCCTGAGCCGTCCGTGCGCCGGCCGCACCGTCGAGCACCACATCGCCGATGCCCATCGCATAGAAGGCGCCGAGGTGGGGGGTGGCATGCCAGGTGAGCACACGTGCGGTCGTGGAATCCAGCCCGGGAACCATGATCGGCAGAATCCGCCCGCCGTAGTCCTTCTCCCGGGGGCCGGAGGCCTGACTCATCTCGCGGAGGAAGACCGTACTGGCACGCTGCGAACTGGCCGCCCATGCGGCACTGCGCACGGGGTGGGTGACGCCGGTGAAGTTTGCGCCCACCACCTGCCCGTTGACCCACAGGACCTTTGACACGACCTGCTGCGGAAGGACCTTGCGAGCGCGCCCGCTGTAGTCGGCGGCGTTCACGAAGACCTCGCCGGTGTGCGACGGGATGTCCGCGTACGCCAGGTTCCGCCAACCGCTGTCGGGCCGTTGCAGTTCGAGCCCCTGCAGGTCGCCCCGGGTCAAACCGAAGCGCAGTCCTTCCTCGACCGGCGTTGCAGAGCCTGCGCGGACGCCCAGCAAGTCGAGCAACCGCAGGGCAAGAGCGGAGTTCGAGTCATCGGATCGCCATCGCACGCGGCTCGATGGTTCGGGGGACTCGGGGGTGTCGACGGTGAGGCTGAAATCCGCATCCGCCGGCACATCGGCGCGAACAATCTGCAACCGCAGCTCGTCACCGCTCACCGGGAGCCGGAAACCCCGGTTGACGAAGGTGTTTCCCGCCGTCAGCAGCGTCCGCCACAAGTCCACCGCTACCTGATGCGACGTGTCCTCCGAGAAGGACAGATAGATCTTGAGAGTGAACTCCCGCACCCACTTGCCCGGCTCGACCTCGATCCGGCGGACCACGTGGCTGACCCTGCCCCGGTCTTCGGATTCCTGGTAGCGGATCTCGTTCACCGGCGCATACAGCCTGAGCGCGTCGACCACGGTCTCGGCGACCGGTGCGAACTGGGCTTCCGCCACCTCGTCGAGATCGAGCCCGGTGCCGGTGCCGCCCCATGGCTCCCCGCCCTCAGCGGTGAGCGGCGCCGGCTGCGACTCGGAGGGATCCTTCTCACCATCAGCCGTCCAGCTTTCAGGAGCGCTGGACGCGACGCCGACTTTCCGGACCTGGGTACGATCGAGCGAGCGACCGGCCGGAAGCGGGGTCGTCGCCTCTCGCCACGCCGCCCACCTCGTCCGTTCGCCGTTGTACGACACGGGTGCGGAAGAACGCAGCTCGAGAGCGTCAAGGGCGGCCTGGGGTGTGTCCGGCGAGTCGACCACACCGGCCAGGCGATGGGCGTCAGGCCCGGTGCTCAGCAGCCGGAATGCCGCTTCCCACACGAGGTCCTCGCGCTCACCGTTCCGGGCGACCGGCGCGACCTTGCCGAGGTCGAGCAGACCGTGGCCAGATGGAAGCATGAGCTGCCCCTCCAGCGCGGTGACCACCTTGCTCACGCGATCCACGGCCGAAAACAGCGGGGAGTTCTCCGCGAACCTTCTACGTGCGCGAGAACTCTTCGCCGACCAGCTCGGCATCTGCGCCAGTACATCATCAACAGTGAGGGCGTCCGCTGCACGAACGCCGCCTGCCGTCACCCACGATCCGCCTGCTTCGACGAGGGTGAGCGTGTGGCGGATGCCGGTGGCGGTCGAGCGGTGGAACACCGTGAGCTTCTCCGTGGACGCGTGGGCCGGTCGGTCCAGGCCGGCAGCCCTCATCCCCCGCTGGAAAGCCTCGACGACGCTGCCTTGTGTCCCGCCGGCGCCCGCGTAGCAGATGTAGAGCGCGAAGTCGTCCACAGTAGACGGATTGCGCAGGGCGAATGGCGCAGACCGCAACACGAGCTGTGCCAGCACATCGCCGTCTACATCCACCTCCGTCGTGGTCCCGTTCTCGTGAACAGTGATCCGCGCCGTACCCGGCAGGCCATGCGTGTCGACGAAGAAAGTCCGCCGCTCGTCGGCCCAGGGGAACGGAAACGCGACCAATTCCTCGTCCGGGGGCACCGGCAGGACCTGGCCCTGCGGCTTGATCCTTCTGCTGGTCCCACCAGACTGGCGCGCAGGATCATCAGGGAACCCTCTTAGCAGGATCGACGGATTCGTCGGGGCGCCGTAGGTGACGCCGACGATCCTGCGATTGCCGTCGACCAGCGCCCGCGCCTGCACCTGGGCGGCGGTGAAGTAGCGACGGGCACCGAAAGTGTCCGTCCCATGCAGCACGATCGGGCTGGGCGACTGGGGCAACTGGATGGACAGGTCCGCCCTGACGTACGTGGTGACCTTCGCCGGAAGGCTACGCTCCTGTTGTACACCCCTAACCGCGTCTGGAATAACCGCTTCCGCGTTGATCGCGAGATCTGCGGGCGAGAGAAGGCTGGCGAGGACAGGCTGGAACCGCGCCAGCAACTGCTGCCGCACTTTCGCCGCGCGGCGTTCGCCCGAGGCGCCACCCGATCCCTTCACCGACCGGTTGCCGTGTCCGTGACCGATGATCTCGAAGACCGGGTGCGGCAGGCCGTCGCCGTCCAACTCAACGACTGCTTCCGCCAGCCACCTCGCCACGGCGTCGACGTCCCGGGCCAACGGCTCGCGGTCGTCGAACCGGATCTCGAGCGGTGGTACGTCGAACGCCGCCGGCGGCAAGGTCTGCCCCACCGGTACCAGCACAGCGGGCCTGATCACCTTGCCTGACCTGAACCAGGTCCCCTTGCCCTGGACCGAGAACCGTGCTCGTGCTTCCGGTGGCAGTGCGACCTGCACCCAACGCGTCCCGTTCCACGCTCGGTCGACGACCTCGGTGACCGCGGCCACCGCGTCCGGCCTCGACGCGAGGTAGGTGAGAGCAGCCGCCCACACCAGCGTCGGATTTGTTTCCCGCTCGATGGATGTTCCCGCGGTCAAGTCGAGGGTGCGACCGCCCGACCACATAGCTTGCACATACTTGTTCACCGCCACGGCACTTCGGTCCCCGTCGGTGGCCACGCCAGCCGCGAGACGGGCATTGGCTGCGGTAAGGGCTTCCGCATCTCCCACCAACCTGACGACCGCAGCGACCGAAAGGGCGCTGACTGCCAGATTCGGTTCCACGGTGGACCTGGAGGTGGCGGGCATCGCGTTCGCATCGGTGAAGACAGCAGCCAAGTCCTCACGCGCGCTCGAGGTCACGCCGGTTGTGCCAGCCGCGTCGATCGCGCCACCTGGGCCGTGCGTCGTGGCAACCTCGGTGTGCTCACCGCGCCAATGCTGCCGTTCAGTTCCAGAGACGTTGAGCAACGAACGCGCCGGTTCGGGCCGGTCCACAGTGTGCGCTTTGCCATACGAGAACTCCGTATCCGTGACGGTCCGAACCACGGAAGAGATCTCAGGATTGCCCGCTGAGGAACCCGGTGCAGCGTTCGAGATCAGCTCCGGCCGCGGATGCTCGGCCACCGCACCCTCGAACAACGACAGCGGCAAAGTGGTGGACGCCGTGTTGTCCCCTTCCCGCCGCGACTCCAGGAAGGATCCGATGGCCCTGCCCTTCATCCTGGTGATCTCGCCCGAAACGAACTGCCCGGCCAGCAGCTGCGCAGTCCCTTGCAAGCCCTTCGGCAAGGTGACCTGCCGCGCGGACAGGTCGGAGAGCACTGTGGACAGGTCGTCCGATTGGATCTCTCCACCAGGCCACTGGAGGTCTCGAAGCTCCGAGTTCACCGCGCTGAGCAAAGCCTTGTGAGAGTCAGACCACTTCTCGGATGCGTCGTGCTGCCTCGAAACCTCGCCGTCCACGTCGGACTGCCCAGCCGTGTCCGATCGCAAGTCGTGGGCGATGTCCGCGTCCGAATCCTGTGCGGCTCCGGGGTCGATCGCCACCTCGCCCATCGGCGCAACTGGCCTGGGCGAGATATCCGTCGGCGTGTTCGAGGTGGCTTCCGGCGAGATCGACGGCGCGGCGGACTCCGTGGAGGCCGTCTTCGTGTTCTGGCCGGCAGCGGAGGTCGCAGTGTTGACATTTGGGGACGTGGTACCCGACTGAGCCGTGGGCGTCGCCGGACTCTGCAGCGTCGTCGGGGCGGGGCCGGACGTGACCACGGCCTTCGGCGGCGCGGGCGTCGGGGCCGGGGACGGCTGCGGCGCCCCCGGGGTGGCGGACGGGACGGACGCCATTGCAGAGGGTGCGTTGACCGAGGTCGGCATCGCACCGACACCGCTCCCCGGAGAGCTCGTACCGGGGGAGGCGGTCGGCACCGTCGTCGAGGTGGTCGGCACAGGCGCGGGTCCGTGCGCGACCTCATCCGGTGAGGCAACCGCCGGCTCCGGGAGAGAGGCGTTCCCGCTGCCCGCGTTTCCACTGCCGCCAGACCCGCTACTTGGAGTGACAGAAGTGTTCCCACGGAGCCCCGCCACGGCGCTACCGCCGCCGTTACCAGATCCCCGAGGCGTGTCGACAACGTTGCCGCCGGTGGTGGTGTTCCCTCCGCTACCCGTACCAGCCGCTTCCTCGTACGACGGCGGTTTGCCGTCATAGGCCGGAGGAGCATCGACCGGCTCGGGGATGTCGACATCGACCTTGTCGACTTTGATCTCACCCGGGCCGCCGAGCT
>NZ_BAABBE010000060.1:0-19931 GCF_039537795.1 Lentzea roselyniae | reverse complement strand
GGATGAAGACCCAGTTGAGCTCCTCCGGAACGGTCATGTTGCCGTGAACAGCCATCAACCGCCCCCGTCAACACGAAGGGAACCCGACCAGACCATTCGGCCCAACCAGGTTCCCAAGCCGCCCATGTCACTTCTCCAGTTCGATACCCGGCGACGCACCCTCTCCCGAGCGCTCTGACTCACATCGGCTCTGTCGCACCACCGCGAATGGCGCTCTCCATCAACAATGATCACCCCACCGAAGCCAGACCCTGGCCGGCCTGGGTGCCGCGCACCGTGTCGGACGGGAGGTCGGCCACGGCGAGCGTGCGGGATGCAGCCGTCCGGGCCAGCCTGCGGGCGAGCTGATGTGCCGGGTGGACGGTCTCGCGGTCGGTCGTGCCAGCGAGCCGTGCGGCGATGGCGTCCCGTACCTCGTCCGGCACCTCGTGCCCGCACCGAACCAGCTCGCGCACCGCGAGCTGGGCCAGTTCGTCCACCGAATAGGGTGCGAGATCCCATCCTTCTTGGAAGCAGTCGGACAGGATCCGCACCTTCTGGAACAACCACACCAGCCGACTTTGCTCGCCCAGCACGACTACCGGGTCCGCTGCTCCGCGCAGCATCCGCCGCGCGATCAGCTCGACGACCTCAAGCCCGTTGTCCGGGTCCAGATCACCGTCGACGTCGACCACGAGCACGCCTCCCTCGGCGTCCTCGAAAGCCGTCCGCACCAAGCTTTCCGCCTGTCCTGGCCACTGCGACCGCAAGTCCGCGGCGACCGACCTGTGCACGACGTGCCCGGCCCGCACCACCTGCAGCTCCGACAGCGCCTGCGTGTAAAGCCGCGCGATCTCGCTGCGGCCGCTGCCGCGCCTGCCCCCGATCACGACGTTGGTCGCGGTGCCCAACGCCTGGTTGGCCTGTTTCGCGGTGGCGAGGCGCACCAGCTTCGCCCCCGCCGCCTCACGAACGGCGGCCTGCCCGATCATCGAATGGAACCGCCGCCAACCGACACTCGCCTGCACTGCCGCCAGCGGATCGAGATCACCGCTACCTCCGGCGGAGCCGCTCTCCACGGCCGACTGGAGCAAGTCCAGCTCGGGCTGGAGATCTGCCGCGGTGAGACGGTTCAGCTCGGAGTCCTTGGACGGCGGCGTCATGGCGAGCCGGGAGGCCTGGTTGTTCACCATCGCCTCGAACAGCTTGCGCGCCACGCGACCATTGCCGAACACCGAGTTCTTAGGCACCCGCTCGAAATACTCGGTGAGTGCCTGCAGACCGTCCTCGGTCAGCTCGTAGTAGTGCTTGCGACACAGGCCGACCGTGATCGTGACGAGCTCGTCCACGCTGTAGTTCGGGAACTCGATGGTGCGGGTGAACCTGGACGCCAGACCGGGGTTGGATGCGAGGAACTGCTCCATCAGCTCGGAGTACCCGGCGACGATGACCACAATGGACTCGCGCTGGTCCTCCATGATCTTCATCAGCGCGTCGATGGCCTCCTGGCCGAAGTCCGGGCCGCTGCCACCGGATCCGGCGGACAGCGTGTACGCCTCGTCGATGAACAGCACACCGCCGATGGCCTTCGTGACCACCTCGGTGGTCTTGATGGCGGTGGAACCGATGTACTGGCCGACGAGGTCCGCCCTCGCGACCTCGACCATGTGGCCCTTCTCCAGAATGCCGAGTTCCGCGAGGACCGTGCCGTAAAGGCGGGCGACGGTCGTCTTACCCGTACCGGGAGGACCGGCGAACACCAGGTGCCGCGACATCGGCGGCATCGGGAGTCCCATCTCCTTGCGGGTCTGGGACATCTTGATGAGGTTGATCAGAGCGGTGACCTCGCGCTTCACCCCGCTCAGACCGACGAGCGACTGCAGTTCGGCCAGCGGACCCGACAGCGGGCCGTCCAGCGCCGCTTCCTGCAGCGCAGAGGACGCGGCGGGCTCGCCGCGGTCGGCCCGCGCACCCATCACGGCCGCCACCGACGCCGTCGTCGCCGGCACGGCTCCGGCCATCTGTGGCTCCTCGATCGTCACCCGGTCCTCGCCGAAGCGGCGCACGTCGACGCCACGGCTCTCGCGCACCACGCACCGGCTGAGCAGCACCGGCTCTGCGGTGTTCAGGCTGATGCCATCCTCGGCGCTGCCGACCACCTCGCACTCGGTGAGCGAGCCGCCCGCACCGGACGAGAAGCTGACACCGGTGCGCTTGGACGACATCACGCGGCACCGCGTGAGCTTCGCCGCGACACCTGACCGCAGGTCCATCCCGTAACCACTCGCACCGACGAACTCGCTGTCCTGCATGGAGAACTGCGTATCCGAAGCAGACAGCCCGCCGCCGCGCACGAGCAACGAGGTCAGCGTGGCGCGGGCACCGCCGCCGAAGAGGATCGCGGCCTCCGCGGTGGAGTTGATCCGCATGTCCGAAGCGTCCACTGAGGATTCTTCCGAGACGTCGAGAGCGGTGGCGGACGCCGAGTCGATCTCGATGTCGGACAGCCGGATGACGCTCTTGCCCACGGTGACGAGCCCCGAGCCGGTGCTCGAGCCGACGCGCAGTCCTGAGAAAGCGGCGTTCGAGTTCGCGCCCACGTGGACCGCGGTCGTGGCGATGCCGTCCATCTTGATCCGGTCGAACCTCGGTGAGCTGCCCTCGTCCACCGCGATGCCAACCGGCGATTCACCGACCTTGCAGTCGGTGAACCTGGGCGAGGAGGCACCGTTCACCTGGATCGCGTTGCGGCCAACCCCGGTGAACGTGCAGCCGCTGAACACCGGCTGCGACGCGCCCGCGATGTGCGCGGACTGCACGGCCGCACCGTCGAACGTCGAGTCCGAGACCGACATCTCGCCCTTGCTCATGAGGTACAGGTCGACGGTCTGGCTCCCGGTCACCTTGAGCTGGGACAGCTTCAGCTCGCCCTGCTGCTCGGCCACGACCGCGGGCTTGGCCGCGCCGGTGATCTCGCACTGCTCGGCCCGGATCGAGCCTGAACCGTTGGCGCACAGTCCGTTGCCCTGCGGCCGCTCGATGACGCAGCGGCGCAGCACCATGACGCCGTGCTCGGTCGCGACCACAGCGGACGATCCGACATCGACGATCTGAGTGTCCTCGATCGTGCTGACCGAGGGCGAGGACGTCACGACACCGGCACCCCCGGTGCTCGTCACGCGGCACCCGCGCAGCGCGACCGCGCCGGTACCCCGCGCGTACAGCGTCGCCCAGGACGAGCCGCCGACATCGCAGCTGTCGAACGCGGCCTCGCCGCGCACGACGTCGATCCCGGCCAACTCCGAGTCTTCGCACCGCAGCACCAAACCGTTGAGCTGCACGGCCTCCGCGCTCGACACGAGCACGCTGCCCTGTTTCGCGACGATCTCGACAGTGCCGTTCCCGCTTTCCGCGGAGAGCGTCACGATCTTGCTGACGACCAGGTTCTCCTCGTACCGGCCGGGAGCGATGGAGATCATCGCACCTGGGAGCGCGCTGCTGAGCGCAGCACCGATCGACGAATACGTACCCGGTCGGTCACCCGCGACGACGAGCAGTTGTCGGTTCATCGGTTCACCAATCCTCATGCCAAACCGGGCAATGCGCCGAAACGATCCGCGGAGACGGGGTCGAGCTGGACGGAAGGAGCGCTCTCCGCCCACTGTTCGATCTGCCTGCGCAACGAGTTCAGCGCGAGCTCGTCGAGCGAGATGCGGTTCGGGTCGACCCTGCCCTCGGCATCGATCTCGATCGAGGTCAGCTCGCGCAGCAGGATCCGGCCACGTCCACCGTCCGTCTGCGGTTCGGTCATCTCCAACACCTTGAAACTGGTGCCTGGCACGAACAGCACGCGCTCCAGCACGCCATCGGCGCCCTCGAGGAGCCGCGTGCGCCGCGCGGTCATCGACCACACCAGCACGTCCACATCGCCGGCGCTCTCCACCGCCGGTGCCGTCAGTGCGTGCAGAAAACCCCACTCCGTGAACAGCTTGTGGTTGCGGTAGAGGTCCCACTGGCCGGGCGTGAGCGAAGCGGTGAACACAGCCGGCCCCCGGTGTGACGGCAAGCGGCTCAGTCCTGCCACGACGCAGCGCGCGAACGGAACGTGCGGTCCGACTGCGCCGGTGCGCAGGGCGTCGTCGACGGCCTTGCCCCTGGTGGTCAGGTACAGCTGCACGGCGACCGCGTCAGTGATCACCTCGGAGGAGCCGTTCGACAACGCACCCTGCAATCCGGGGTGCTCCGACAGGATCCGCGCGACCGAGTTGGACATCACGCCGAACTCACCCGCCAGGTTCCGACGCAGCCACGCTCGTTCGTCCTCGATGCCCCGCTTGGGCAGCAAGCCGGTCGCCTCGGGCGAGGGAACGGGCTGCAGCCGGGCGATGGCCGGCGCGGGGACGGGCACCGCGACGGGTTCGGGCGCCGGGGTCTCGGATTCGGCGGCAGGTGTTCCGATCGGCGGAACCTCCAAACCCCCTCCGAGACCTGGAGGCCGGACCGGTGCGTCGAAAGCGGCTGGAGAGGACTCGAGCACCGGAGGCGCCACCGGAGCGGAAGGCGCGACCGGTGGTGCCGTAGCAGCGGAAGACACAACCGGTGGTGCCATAGGAGCGGAATGCGGAACCGGCGCCGCCACCGAAGCGGAAGGCATGATCGGAGGCGCCATCGGGCCGGACGGCGGAGCCGGGGGCGACATCAGAACATCGGCAGAGGGAGGCGCGGAAGGCACCGCGATCTCCGGTCCTGCGGCGACCTGCACCGTCGCGGGCTCCGCGCCGACCCTGCCGGGCTGCGTCCAATCGGGTGCCACGGGCTCGGCGGCGGCCTGCACGGTGGGCGCACCCACCGCTTGGATCACGACCGTTCGCTCGGTGGGGGCGTACAGCGACGCGACAGGCGCCTGCTCACCGCTCTGGAAGATTCCACCGGAGATGGTCGTGCCGGGGAAGAGCCCGGCCGACGCCGGCGAGAAGTCCGGCTTGGCGTGTTCCCTGAGCACGCCCCGGCCACTCAGCACGCGGCTCATCGTGCGGACCGAGTTGCTCAGCCTGTGCACCAGGTCCTCGGCCAGGAACCTCATGCGGTCGAGTTCGGCGTCGTCCTCCGCGTCGTACATGACGTTGTGGGTGACGGGATCCGCCGGGAGGGACCTGATGGCGTCGACGCTCTTCGTCGCCATCAGTGGGCGGACGAGCAACCCGGACTGGATGACCTCCACCACGGCGTCGACCGAGTACCAGTAGACGCCGGGCGAGATCTCCTGGCTGCCCGGGACCGGCGCGCGATGCGACACCACGGACGGTACCTTCGGCGCTTCCTCGTCCGAAAGACGCGGCTGGTAGGACATCTCACGCGCATGGGCGTGCCAGCCGAGGCTGCCGTCATCGCGGACGGTGAAGATCTCCGGTGCGGCCGCTGGACCTACCGGCATGCCGGAGTAGAAGACGATCTCCCGGCCGAGTGCGTCTGCCAGCACTTGCCCCAGCTCGCCCCTCGGCACCGACATCGGCCCGAACTGGACGAAGCGCACACGGGCGCGCACGTTCTCCGGCAGCACACGCCACATCAGCGCGACATCGTCCACGCCCAGCGGAACGCCGCCGGGGCTGCCGAGCACCACAGTGATGTGCTCAGGCTGAAGAGGCATGGTTTCGACGAGCCGCTGCCGCTGGCGTCGAAGCTGTGGGTTGTCGCCGATCGGCCGAATCCAGATTCCGCTGGGCAACTGCTCGGCGAGGCCGCGCGCACTGGTCGGAAAGTTCTCCTGCACGATGCCGCTTTCCCATGAGGGCTTGGGAAACCGCTTCGAGTCGAACTTGGGAGGCTTGCCGGGGGTGCAGCGCACCCAGCCGCTGTTGCCGTGTCCGGAGTGGACGAGCAACGAGCCACCCGCACCGCGCACGACTTGGCCGTCCGGGACGAGCACGGTGCGCTTGAGCCGTTCCGCGAGCCAGTGACCCGCCAGGGCCGCGGTTTCCCGCGAGCGCCCGCCGATCACGAGGCGCACACCGCGCCTGCGCTTCGGCAGCACCTGGGCGACCGACTCCCACATGGAGATCGGGGAGCTGGCCGGGAGGTCGACGACGACCAGATCGTTCTCGGTGTCCGCAGTAACGGTGAGCGCGAGATCCTGCGCGGTCTTCGTCATGTTGCCCACCGGGTACACCACGAGGGCGTTGCCGATGGTGTGCTTGGTCAGGCCGTTGTCACCACCGCCCGAATCCCGGTTGCGGGCCAAGATCACCATGTCCGTCACCCTCCCTGTTCGACGATCACTGCGCCACGCATGAGGGCAGGGCCCTTCGGGATCGTGGACAGCACTTCGGTGGGCATCGGAACCGGCTGCACACCGCCCAGGCCGAGCGCCTGGATCGAGTCGTTGTCCGGAACGAGGAAGCGCTTGCCCCGTTCGGTGATCAGGTACCGGTCCGGCGTCTTCTGGCCGCTCGGGAAGGGCAGCTCCGCCACCAGCATGCCCCGGGTTGCGGGAACCGAGACGCCGGCGGGCCGGCGCTCGGCGGCCGGCACCGTCACCACGCGGGTCGTCACTTCGGCGCCGTCGCCCTCCTGGCGCAGACACGGGCGGCCCGCCGTGTCGTCCAGCAGCTTGCTGCCGACGACATCCGGCAGCCGGGTCAGCATCGAGCGGTCGGACGAGAAAGGCGCGGCGAGAATCGACTGCGCGTCGATCTCCACCGGGGATTTGCCCGGTAGAGCCCGCAGCAGCGCGAACTCGGTCGCGGACAGCGGTGCTAGGCCGTTGTCGGTCAGGACGTAGCGCTGTTCGGTGCCGTTGCCGGGGCTGTGGGTGAACAGGTCACCGATCCGGCGCGGGGCGCGCGCGACGTCCTTGCCCGGCTTCCCCGTGCCCGGGATGGCCGCGGGAGTGAGCGCCGGGCCGTCCGGGACGAGGCTCAGCATCACGTCGGGCACCGGCAGAGGCCGTGCGGCGGCGAGTCCGAACACCACGAGCGAACTGACGTCCGGGATCTGGTACTTGGTGTTCTTCCACACGACGTAGAGCTTGCCCGCGGCGGACTGCACCCAGGCGTACCGATCGTCCGGAATGGACTGGAACTGCTCGCCGGAGTCGAAGTTCAAGGCGACACCGGGCTTATCGGTCCCGGACTGGACGACCGGGCACAGCAGCCACGACGGTGGCAGCAGCTCCTGAGGACGAGGCACGACGTCCGGGGCACCGAGGATGCCCATCTGCGGTCCGCGGGGCAAGCCCGCCAGCGAACTCCGCGAGATGGTGGTGACCTTGTTGCCGCTGCCCTGGATGAGCATCGCGGAAGCGAGGTTCGGGGTCGCTATCAACATCCCGTCGGCGTAGACGTAGCGGGTGCCGGACTCCTTCTCGACGAGGATGACGCCCTTCTGCTTCCACACTGTGTTGCCGCCGGGCACGATCAGCCCGTAGACGCCGAAACCGATGACGATCAGAACGGCGAGGATCACACCTATGACCAGACCGGAACGGCCGCGCCTCGTCGGAGGGTCCATGTTGCTCGGATCGCCGACCGTCAGGGCGGTCGTCATCCGCTGCATCAGGAACTGATAGGCGTGGACGTGGTCCTTCTGCGTCTGCATCGGTGGCTCACCCGCCCAATCCGCGCGCCCAGGCGTAGACGCCCAAGATCTGAAGCAGGACCGGCACGGTGGCGGCCGCCGTCAGCGACTCGAGCCAGTTCGCCCGCTGCACCCAGAGCGGCACGAGCCGCCTGGCTGGCGGACGCAGGACGGCGAGCACGAACGAGATCAGCGCCACCAACACGACCGACAGCACGACCAAGCGCCACACGAGGGTGAACGACTCGCCGTAGACCATCACGAACTGGACCACGCCGATCACTCCGGCCGCGACCAGCGCGATCCGCTGCCACGCGTTGAGGAATCCGCCGGAGCGGACCAGCGCGGAGAGGGTCACCAGTACCGCCAGCGTCGTGGGAGCCCAGCCAGGCGCCTCGTACAGCGTCAGGTAGCTGAAGCTGAACACGAGCGCCGCGATGACCATGAAGATGGTCAGGTAGCGGTCGGCGTTCCTGGTCCGCTGGATGACCTGCTCGGCGTCGAGCGGGTCGATGTCGGTCTGCAGTTCGTCCGCGGTGCGCGGCAACTGCGGTCCCCGCAGCCGCGCCATCCTGATCACGAGCCTCGGCACGCCGACGAGCACGGCCAGCGCGATCACCGAGTAGACACCGGCAGCGCTCGCCGGATCCATCCCCATGTCCACGTAGGCCCGCATGGCCAGGAACGCGGTAATCCCGATGCCGAGCAACAAGCCGATCACCATGACCGGGAGCTTGGGCGCCCACAGCACGGCAGCTCCGATCAGCACTACGGAAGCAAGGGCGAGGACGAACCCACCCAGTGCGACCGAGTCCGGATGGAGTTCGAGCGCCGAGGCGACACCTCTGGACGACACGGCACCTGCGAGACTCAGCAGCACAAGGCTGGGCAACGCGAACACCAGCGCGAGCGCCTGGTCGTCGACCTTGCGGGACAACGGGATGGACGCGCCGGCGAGCAGCACGCCGATGACGCCGGTCGTGATCGCGGCAGTCAGCCTCGTGCCCGACTGCACGGCCAGCGCGGCCATCACAGCCATGGCGCTGACGCTCAGCGTGAGGAAGAGCCAGCGGGTGAACGCTGGCTTCCAGCGGTCCTTCTGCCTGCCCAACGCGGTCGCCATGCCGTCGGCGATGTCGTCGAACGCCAGCTCCGGCAGCGGATTGGTGGCCGGAACGAGGTAGAACGTCTCGCCTTCCAGCCACTCCAGGCTCTCCGGGGTGCCCTCGGGATCAAGAGGGGGCTCGCCCAGACGCTGCAGCACCCAGGACCGCTCGCCTGTGACCTGGACGCCGCTGACGACGTGCTCGTTCGGATCGGTCGTGTGCTGGAGCAGCACAGGCAGAAGGCCCGCCACGGAGATCGAGACGGGCACCGCCAGGTCGGCGCGGCCTGCGGGGCCGAACACGGTGATGCGGCACAGTTCGGCCTGCCTACTGGTCATGACGACGTCAGCTTTCTCTTGGTCCAGTCCGTTCCGTTCACCACGACGCACCGCCTGTCTGGGAGCCGGCGCCTGAGGACATGTAGCCCGTCTGCACGAGCCTGACGCCCTTTCGGTTCACGAGCTGCGCACGGCCGGGCACCAACTTCCGCGGCATCGCCTCGCCGAGGAACTTGCCCTCCTCCTTCGGGTAGGAGAAGACGATGCCCGGCGTGCCGAGTTCCCACATCCGGCGGACCACCGGGTCGCTGAGGGCGCGCATCGCACCCGACGTGCTGCGTGCAACGATCACGTGCAGTCCGATGTAGACACCTTGGGCGAGCACGGGCAGCAGCGCTTCGAGCGGAGAGCCCAATCCCATGCCGAACAGCTCGTAGTCGTCGACGACGAGGAAGAACTGCGGTCCTTCCCACCAGTCGCGCATGCGCAGCCGGTCGGAGCTGACGTCCTCGCCCGGCACGCGTCGGGACATCGAGACCGCGGCCTTCTCCACCAGGTCCTTCAGCGTGTCACCGGTGATGGCATAACCCACTCGGTATGCCTCGGGCACCACGGCGTCGAGCTGCCGGTTCGGATCGCCCAGCAGGATTTTCGCCTGGTCCGGCCCGTAATGAGACATGATCGACTGAACCACCAGGCTCAGCATGTTGGTCTTGCCCGTTTCGCTGTCACCGAACACCAGCATGTGGGGCGTCTGACCGAAGTCGTGCCAGACCGGCTCCAGCCGCTGCTCGTCCAGTCCGATCGCGATCCGGATGTCACCGTCAGGCCCGGGCAGGTCCGTGAACGGCAGCACGGCGGGGAGCATCCGCACGGGCGGGGCGGGCGGACCCGGCCAGAACGTCGCCACCTCCTCTGCGAGCGACTTGGTGGCCGCCGCGAGGGTTTCGGTGTCAGAGCTGCCGTCCATGCGCGGCAGTCCTGACAGGAAGTGCATCCCGGCAGGGGTGAGGCCGCGGCCGGGTTGCGACGGCACGGTCTGCGCCTTGCGCGACCCGACCTCGGACTCCATCGGGTCACCGAGCCGCAGCTCGAACTTGCTGCCGATCACGTCGCGCAGCGCCGGCCGGATCTCCGACCAGCGAGTGGCGCCGATCATCACGTGTACGCCGAACGAGAGACCGCGTACCGCGAGCTCGTTGATCCGCGGTTCGAGGTCCGGGTAGTCCTGCTTGATCGTGTACCAGCCGTCGACGATCAGGAAGACGTCGCCGTAGGAGTCGACGATCTCACCCTTGCGCCGCAGTTCCCGGTACGCCGCCATGGACTCGAGTCCGCGATTGGTGAAAACCGACTCGCGGTGCTCGACCAGCTGCAGCAGTTCCGCGATGGTGCGGACGACGCGGTCGTGCTCGAGGCGGGTCGCGATGGAGCCGACGTGGGGCAGTCCCGCCACGGACATGATGCCGCCGCCGCCGAAGTCGAGGCCGTAGAACTGAACCTCTGCCGGGGTGTGAGTCATCGCCAGCGAGAGCACCAGGGTGCGAAGCAGTGTCGACTTGCCCGACTGCGGAGCGCCGACCACGGCCACGTGGCCGTCGGCGCCGGAGAGGTCTGCGACCATCAGTTCGCGCACCTGCTCGTACGGCCGGTCGATCATGCCGAGCGGCGCGCGCAGCTTGCCCTGCATCGTCTGGTCCTCGACGTTCATGCCGCGGAACGGATCGGGCAGAACCGTCGGGAGAAGCGAGTCGAGGCTCGGCGACTCCGCGAGCGGCGGCAGCCACACCTGACGCGCGGCGGGGCCGGCGCCCTTGAGCCTGTTCATGAAGGCCTCGGCCAGGCTTGTCGTGTTGGCGGCGGTCGCGGGGTCGGTCTCCGCCTCGGTCTCATCGGCCTCCTCCACGTCCTCCGCGATCAGCTGACGCACGGGGCGGGCGTGGGTGAGGAACGGGACGACCTCCCGGACCGCTTTCTCCTCGATGCCGGTGTCGGCCTTCGGTTGCGGTGCCGGTCCGGACACGTAGGCGCCCTTGAACCGCACGAGGTTCGACTGGTCGATCTTCAGGTAGCCGTTGCCCGGCTCTGACGGCAACTCGTAGGCGTTCGCGACGCCGATGACGCTGCGGGACTCCATCGAGGAGAAGGTGCGCAGCGCGATCCGGTACGAGAGGTGGCCCTCGACCCGGTGGATCCTGCCCTCGTCGAGGCGCTGGGAGGCCAGCAGCAGATGCACGCCGAGGCTTCGCCCCAACCGGCCGACCGAGACGAACAGGTCCATGAACTCCGGCTTGGCCGACAGCAGCTCGGAGAACTCGTCGACCACGAGGAACAGCGTGGGGAACGGCGCCAGCGGCTCGCCGGCGGCCCTCGCCTTCTCATACTCGAACAGCGACGGGTAGCCGCTCACCCGCAGAAGTTCCTGACGGCGCAGCATCTCGCCGTTCAGGGAGTCCTGCATGCGGTCGACCAACGGCAGCTCGTCGGCCAGGTTGGTGATCACGGCGGACGTGTGCGGCAGCTTGTCCATTCCCAGGAACGTCGCGCCGCCCTTGAAGTCCACGAGGACGAAGTTGAGGATCTCCGAGGAGTGCGTCGCGGCGAGCCCCAGCACGAGGGTCCGCAGCAGTTCGCTCTTGCCGGAACCCGTCGCACCGATCACCAGGCCGTGCGGCCCCATACCGCCCTGCGCCGACTCCTTGAGATCGAGCTCGACGACCTCGCCCTCCTCCGTCACACCGATCGGCACCGACATGCGGGCGCGCTGCGCGTTGCGGGGCCGCCAGAGGTGGTTGACGTCGAAGGTGTTGACGTCGCGGATCCCGAGCAGGGTGGTCAGCTCGAAGTCGGAGTCCAGCGAGCGCTCGACGAGCTCGACGGCACCGCTGGTGCGCTTGGGGGCCAGCGTCCGGGCGAGCACCTCGGACTCGACCACGCTCAGCTCGTCGCGCGACGCGCTGCCCGTCGCGTCTCCGGACGGGAACTCGATCCGGTCCTCGGCAGCGGTCAGGCGGAGCACCTTGGTGCCACCCGGCAGCATTCCGGTGATGTCCAGCAGGACGACGTTGCGCAGCCCGACGTCGAACAGGCGGGAGGACCCGGGAATCGCAGCCAGGTGCGCGACGACCACGACGAACGGCTCGGTGCCTCCCGGCGCGGCGGACTTGTCGTGCGGCCCGCGGTCGGTGACGTCCTTGCCGAGCAGGTCCATCAACTCGTCGTGGTCGCAGGCGAGCATGCGCACGGGACCCGCGTCGTCACGGGCTGTCGGATGCGCGTTGTGCGGCAACCACTTGACCCAGTCCCACTCGCCCCGGGTCGCCTCGGAGGTGAGCACCGCGATGCGCAGCTCGTCCGGGTGGTGGAACGTCACGAGCTGCGCGATCATGGCGCGAGCCAGGCCGAGTGACGCGCTCAGGTCACCCGCGAACTCGATGCTGGTGAAGCTGCGCAGCCCCACCGCGATCGGGATGCCCGAAACGGTGTTGTAGGCCTCGCTGAACCGCCTCAGCGAGATCGCCGAGAGCGGTTCGAGGTCCTCGATCGGTTTCGTGGTCGGCGGTACCAGCTCCAGCGCGGCGTGCTGGGTACCCAGGCCGATGCGCACGCGGGCGAAGTCTTCATGGCTGGTTCGCCGCTCCCACAGCCGTGAGCCGGTGGCCACGTACCAGAGCCACCCCGGTGCGGGGTTGTTCCAGAGAACCGCGGCGCGCTGCTCGTCGGCCGTGGCACGGGTGCGGGCGCGCATCTGCCCGATGTAACGCAGGTAGTCGCGCCGCTCGGCCGCCATCTTCTTCTTGCGCTCGCTTGCTCCCCTGCCCATCTGGCCGAGCCCCATACAGACCATGGCGATCCCCATGCCGCCGCCCATGACGTAGGTCATGGGCGAGCTGCCTCCGGCACCCGAGAACGCCAGGATCATGACCATGGAGCCGAGGCCCATGGGCAAGGCCGTCATCATGGCGCTGAAGTCGTGCGCGGCCGGCTCCGCGAGCACAGGGGGTTCCTGCAGCTCGATGTGCCCGGTCGGCATCTCTGGTCCGACGGCCCTGGGGGGACGTTTGACCGTCGTGGTCGCCATCAGACACCCTCCTTCCGGTTCCGCGCGTTCTCCGTCGTCATTCGAGGACTCCCACTGGCCGGTGAACCTTGGATCCGCCCCACGCCGAACCGCCCTCGTTGAGCAGGTCGGCCGCTGAACGTTCCTCCGGCTCGCCGGCCTCGTCTTCCTCCTCACCCACCCGCTCGGCCTGCTCCGCCAGCGCGGCCAGGTAGGCCTCTCGCTCGTCCTCCGGCAGCGTGTACTCGTCGCCGCACGACAGCGGGGCCACGAAACTGTCGACGACCGTGGGCTTCTCGCCGGCCCTTCGGCGCCGATAGGTGGCGTGCTCGATCGCGGGCTCCGGTTCGGACTCCCACGGCTCCGAGGACTTGAGAGCAATGTCCAGCGGCTCTTCACTGTCCCAGCCCGACCGGTCGGACTTGGCGGTGACGAGCGGCATCACCACGCCGGGCAGGAGGAAGTCCGCCGACCCGCTGTCCCACGCGCTCGTGTCATGAACGGCTTCGTCCGGCTGGACGACGGCAACCAGGTCGACTCCGGGCACCGGACCTCGGCCCTGAAGCTGGACACCGGCACCGCCTGCGGCTCGGTCTACCTCCTGCTCCACCTCGATGTCGCCGTGAGGGAGCTCGGCGCCACGCGGTTGCGCGAGACTCTGTCCGGCCGGGCTGGTGCCGCCTGCCGAGTTGGTGCCGGACGCAGAGTTGGTGCCGGACGCCGGGCTCGTGCCAGACACCGGACTCGTGCCTGCTGCCAGGTTCGTGCCGACCACCGGACCCGCACCCGCCGTCGGGGCCGTGCCCACTATCGGACCCGTACCGACCACCGGACCCGCACCCGCCGTCGGGGCCGTGCCCACCATCGGTCCGGCGCCCACCACCGAGCTCGTACCGGCCACCGGACCCGCGCCCACCAGCGGATCCGCACCGACTGGACCCGGCACCGCTGGTACTGCCGGGCCGTGCGCAACCGCAGTCGTGAAGGCGGTCGCGGCCGGCGGCACGGCGGCCATCGGCTCGTCCGGTACCCCAGGCACGGCTTCTGGGCTCACCGCCCACCCCGCCGGCGCGGCCGCGGGCGTGACGATCTCAGGCTGAGCGGCCGGGATCGCACCGACCTGCTCCGTTCCCGCACCAGGCCGGGCAGGTTCCCAGGCACCGGTGTTGCCGGCGAGCAACGCGGACGACTCGGGTCGTCCCGCACCCGGCGGCGGTGCGCCCGGAGCGGGGGGAACCACCGGCGGCGGCACGACAGCGCCGCCCGTCGGCGCCGGGTCTGCGGCCAGGTTCGCCCATGCCTGCGGCTTCGGCGCCGGCGCCAGCAGATCGGAGCTGCCACCGACCTCGTCCGTGTCGTCCGAACCGGTCCACGGCTCGTTCAGCCCGCCGAGCAGACCCGACGAGTCCGGCCGCTCCGGAGCAGCACCGGGCTGACCACCCGCACCCGGAGGCATCATCGGCGGCACACCAGCACCACCCTGCCCACCCGGCACGGCAACATTCGCGGCAGGAGCCGTCGCCCACTCCTCGGGCTTGCTCACCGGCGCCTCGGTACCACCCGGCTCATCGACCGATGAGGGCGAATTGCCCTCCCACGGCTTCTTGGCACCGCCGAGCAGACCGGACGAGTCCGGCCGCTCCGGAGCTGCACCGGGCTGGCCGCCCGCACCCGGAGGCATCATCGGCGGCACACCAGCACCACCCTGCCCACCCGGCACAGCGACATTCGCGGCAGGAGGCGCCGCCCACTCCTCGGGCGTGCCGACAGGCGGCTCGGTACCACCCGGCTCACCGACCGGCGGCGGCGAGCCGCCCTCCCACGGCTTCTTGACTCCGTTGAGCAGACCCGACGAGTCCGGGCGCTCCGGAGCAGCACCGGGCTGACCGCCCGCACCCGGAGGCATCATCGGCGGCATGGCGCCGCCTGCCTTGTCGTTGCCCGTGTGCGTCCCGTTCGGCACGTCGACGTTCAGCGGCGGCTTCGACAAGTTCGTGCCGTTGCCGTGGCTGTTGCCACCGCCCTCGACACCCGGAGGCGGCGAAGCGTGCAACGCCGGAGGCTTCGGCAGATTTGTGCTGCTTCCGCCGGTGTTGTTGCCACCACTGCCGGCACCGGGAGGCGGCGAAGCGTGCAACGCCGGAGGCTTCGGCAGATTCGTGCTACCCGAACCAGTTCCGCCCGGCTTGTTACCGCTACCACCGGTACCCGGCGGCGGCGGGACGTTCAACGCCGGAGGCTTCGGCAAGTTCGTGCTACCCGAACCAGTTCCGCCCGGCTTGTTACCGCTACCACCGGTACCCGGCGGCGGCGGGACGTTCAACGCCGGAGGCTTCGGCAAGTTCGTGCTACCCGAACCAGTTCCGCCCGGCTTGTTACCGGCACCACCGGCACCCGGCGGCGGCGCGGCATTGAGCACCGGCGGCTTCGAGATGTTGTTCCCACCACCACCGCCACCGGCACCACCGGCACCCGGCGGCGGCGCGGCATTGAGCACCGGCGGCTTCGAGATGTTGTTCCCACCACCACCGCCACCGGCACCACCGGCACCCGGCGGCGGCGCGGCATTGAGCACCGGCGGCTTCGAGATGTTGTTCTCGCCGCCACCACCGCCACCACCGCCAGTACCGGGAGGCGGCGGAAGTTTCGGAGCCGGAGGCGGGTTCCCGCCACCGGCACCACCGGCACCCGGCGGCGGCATGTTCGGGAGGTTGGGAGGTGGCCCACCCGCGCCAGGCATGTTGGGCGGCGTCTTGAAGTCACCGGCGCTCGGCGGCGTCACGGTGTTGGTGTTGAAAACGTACTGAGCGGCGAGGACCCGGATGACCTTCTTCATGTCCTCGGTCAGCTGGGCCACAAGCTCGGGGAAGTCCGAGATCCTCGCCAGGCCGTTGGGCATTGAGCTGCCGGCTGCACGAACCCACTTGGCGTACTCGCCGTCGATCCACACGATCGACTCCTGGGCCCACTGCAGATAGTTGCCGCTGTTCCACAGCTGGGCCGGCACGTTGTTCGTGCCGACCATCTCACCGCCGTTGATCTGCTCGGCCTTGGCCCTGAGCTTCGCCGCGAAGAGGAGGTTCATCTCCCGGAAAGCATCCGCGCCGGGGCTCTTCCATGCGCCGTCCTGACCCGCAAGCGCTTCGGTCTGCTGCCTGATGTTCTCACCGACGTGTTGAAGAGCCATGTAGGCACGGTTGAAGACGACCGAGGCCCTACGGATCGAGTCGGGGTCCGCGAAGGGCGTGCTGGTGGGAACGGAGCCGGACGGCGCCGCCGAGTAACCGACGACAGCTGCACGGATCTGCTTCCAGTCCCAGTTCTCGTAGTCCTTGTTGTCGGTCAGGTTCGCGGTGGGGTCCGCGAACACACCACCGTTCGGACCGGTCTTGAACCCATCTTTGTCGTACACCCCGGGAGGCATCGAACACTCACACCTTTACTGAAGACAGGCCGCCAGCGCGGCGATGCCTGGCAGACACCGGAACTGCTCACCGCCAGATCGACAACGTCGGGTCCACCGGGACCGGCAGATCACGACCAGAGCGGACAGGTCAGCTGGCCCCGCCCAGAGGCAGGTTGTCCACCTTGGCCCTCACGGTGCTCACCATTTCGGTGAACTCCTTCGCGTCCAACTCCGCGAGCTCGCTCGCGGTCTTGTACTTCTGAGCGATCTCACGACACCTTGCAGCGATTTCCTTGATGATCGTCTCAGCTTCAACGAAGACCGCACGAGTCGAAGCGAGCAATGTTGCGCTGCCCTGCCCGCCCGAACCACCGAACACCTTGGCCTTGAAGTTGTTCGCGGCACCGAAATTGCCGGCGCCGAACCCGCTGGCAGCGAGATCGTCCAACTCCTTGATCGAGCTCGTGATCACCGGCAGCAGCGTCTCGATGTTGACCGCGTACGTATTGATCGCGTCGACGCTGATGACGTTGACACCCTTGCCTGGGGTCTCAGCGCCGCCAGGCACCTTTGCCGCTTCCGGGAAAGGCGGATCAGATCCCTTGAGGGGATCCCACGGGTCGCCCTGCTCCGCGCTCGAGGGGTCTGGTGTCCAGCTCCCATCCGGCTTGCCCTCCGGCAACGGAGGCTTGTTGCTTTCGCTTGGCTTGTCGTACATGCCGTACATGTGATCAACCTCCTTCTCTTCGTTGAGCTCGGTCAGCGAACAACCAGACATGGTTGCCGGTTTCTTGCCCGAAACCACATCGCGGCAACGATCACGAACGCGCGCGATCACAGGCATGCCGCCCTACAGCAGAGCGGCATGCCGTAGCCGGGTGGAGCTACCCTCCCGGCTGCGCTCCGAACACGAAACCGCGCGGCCTGCTGTGCGGACCGACCGAGTTCGGCGCGGACGCTTACCAGCTCGCAGCGACGTTTGCTTCCGTGTTCTGCAGGCGGCGCGTGATGCCCTCAAGGGTCTGCGAAGCGATCACGAGCGATTGGGGCATCGAGGCCGCGGCACCGTCCCAGCGCGCCTTGCGCGCCTCGTACTTCGGCTTCGATTCAGGCGTCTGCCAGGCGCGCAGCGAGGCCTGGAGATCCGACGCCAGCGCGTCCAGCTCGGACTTGATCCTGAGGTTCGCATCCATCATCTCTGCGGCGACGCCCTGGTTGATTCCGCCGCTGAAGGTGTAGGTGGGCTGAGTCATGTATTCATTCCCTTCTAGTGATGCAAGCTGTGAGGAAGGTGCAACGACCTACAGACCGCTCAAGCCCGTCGCAGCGGTGCTGTTCATCAACCTGAGGCCCTCTTCCGCCTCGGCGTGCGTGTTAGCGGCGGTCGTACCAACCGTCTGGGCGCCCTGGCGCATGATGTTGATCATTTCGTTCAGCGCCTGGTTGATCGTGTCGACGTTGTCGTACCAGCCCTTCATCGCCATTCGGTACGTCGTGGCCGCATCGCCGGTGAATGTGCCGAACAGCCGGCTGACCGAGGCGTCGACCTGCTCCTTCTCGGAGTTGACCGTTCGCAAGGCCTGCTCCATGCGCGCAGCAGCAGCCTCCATGCCCTCTTTAGTTACCGAGTTCTCGGCACTAGTCATACAACTCAACTCCTCAATAAAATCTCACGAAAGTCGTCGACCAATTCACCAAACGAGAACGGACTCACTGAAACAACATCTGTGGAAACAAACCCGACGAGTTGCCCGGTGAAGGTCGAACACTGCGGCACGACATGAGCAGCAGATGCTGCCACTGCTCACGCTTTGGACGTTAAGCTCCGGAAAGACCCCAGGCAAACAAGACTGCCCCTACACATGCCGGCGCCTGCCCTTCCGCACATCGCCTATGCGTCTCATGACGTAGCCCAGTCACCAGCGTGGACACGCTCTCACGGGTGCTGGCGCCCGCACCCAGGAAGTCGCGGATCCGGAGGGGTCTCAGCCAGCCGGAAATCCGCGTGTCGAAACAAAGCCGCGGAAGATCAGAAACCTGGCGACGAGATGGGCCGGTGAACGTCCTCAGCCGTGGTGGCGAACCGAGCGCAGTACGTGCATCGCCCACCGATGGTCGTCCGGATCGCTGTGAAAAACGCCGAGGCTCAGCGCACTCCCCTGACGAACCACGTGGGCGTAGAAGTCGTGCTGCGGACGGCCATCGACCTCTGTCTCCAGCCAGAAGGCATGGGTGACGTCGTCAGCGGTCGAAGTGACCAGCACTTGGTCGTGGGGGATCTGTGGCGCGCGGTCCAGCAGTTCACCGAGGAACTCACCAGGCGGACGCAGCTGCGCGTCAGTCAGCACGTCAACAAACACGGAACGGCCCGGCGCCGCGAACCGCCACCCACCCTCGTTCAGCCCGGCCGCCATGCCCTCGCCGCGCTCCACACTCCAGTGCTTGCCGACCCTGGCGCGGATGGCCACCGGAAGCGGGTCCGGGAACCAGTTCAGCACCAGATCACGGTCCCACGTCTCTGCCAGCACTCGGCGGATTGCCACGTGGTCGGAGTTGACGATCGTCAGGGGCTCGTCCATCGAGCGAACGGTGGCCATGACGTGCGCGCCGTACGTCGGAGTGGTCCACGGTTTGAGGTCGTTGGCCAGCGTGCCGTGCAGAACCAGTTCGACCCAGGCGGGGTCACGCCAGGCGGAGGACGCGCGCTGCAGGTCCTCCTCGCCGATCTCCATCCACGTCAGGTACATCAGCGTGATACCGCCGCTTAGAGACACCGGCAGCTGGCAGCGCACGAAAGTCCGGCCGGTGCTCACCCTCAGGAACGCCGCGTTGGGGTTGGTCTCCGCGCTCGGTTTCGCGCCATCGGGAAGAGGCACCGTGAGATCGATGCGCCCAGGATTGCTGATCACGGCGCCACAACAGGCGCATTGTTCCACCGGTGTTGTCATCACATCCTGAAGGGTATTCCGGGACAACTCAGCCGCACTCGCTCAGTACGTACAAAACTTCGGATTGCCCAGGCGGACAGAAGAAGGTGCCCGAAAACGCATCCGCCTCGACCCGCCCATGTCGCGGTGCGATCCCTCCGAAGAACTGCGGATGCCCATGTGTCCACGACGGCTCAGTCCCGCAAACCGAGGAGCACAGCCGCGACAGACGGTGCCCGGATGGGTTTCGCACACCTCGCCGCCCTTCGGCTCGCCGGGTTGCACAACAGGAAAACACCGCCATATGCGGTCACTCAACGTAGTCGAGCGATCCTGCACCACAACATCAGCGTGGCTATTCGCTCACAGACTGCTGCCCCACCATGCCACTCAGCACTGCTGAAGATCGGCGTCTCCGCAGGTAGTAGCGTCGCTGTAATCACATTACCAAAAGTTGTTCACCACAAAGTGATCATTGAGGTGATCTCACCAACGGAGATTCTCGCGCTGAACGCCTGACGTGCGCGGGAGCGCGTGGCCGTGCGTCGCGACGGGTTGCAGGGCCTGGAAGAAGAAGGACGGGGAGTCCTGGTAGGACTG
>NZ_BAABBE010000059.1:0-20253 GCF_039537795.1 Lentzea roselyniae | reverse complement strand
GCCGCGCTGCCGCCTCATCTCCCTGACGAGACGATGTGTCCTGTGTCACTCGGTGCCCCCTCCGACCGCCAATCCGGCGCGTCGATCTTGGTACACCTCTGACTTACACGGTTCGCATGACACGCCCCGGGGCTGCGCCTGCGTGATTCTGGACGGCACCCTGATTCCGATCGACCGGATCGCCGCCGACCGCCCCTTCTACTCCGGCAAGCACAAGACGCACGGAGTGAACCTGCAGGTAATCGCCTCACCCGAGGGCGAGATCCTGTGGGTCTCCGGCGACCTGCCCGGCAGTACCCACGACACCGCCGCGGCCCGGATCTGAAACATCCTCGCCGCCCTGCGCGACGCCGGGCTGATCGCCCTGGGCGATAAGGGCTACCACGGCTACGACGAGACCAGCACGCACGCGATCACCCCGTACAAGGGCCGCAACAAACCTTAGTCGCAGAAAGACGCCAACCGTGCCCACGCCCGCCTGCGCGGCCCCGGCGAACGCGCCAACGCCCAGCTCAAGACCTGGCGCATTCTCCGCAAGTTCCGCTGCTGCCCCCGCCGCACGGGCCGACCGGTTGGACGAGCTGATCAAGCTCAGCCGTGCACCTCGTGAAAGATGGAGCTGAATCCGGTGAAGTTCGGTGTGTCGGCCTTCCCGACCGACGAGAGCATCGCCCCGGCGGTCCTTGGACCAGGTCTCGAGGAGCGTGGCCTGAGCGCGTTGTTCCTCGCCGAACACACGCACATCCCGGTCGGGTCGGAAGTCCCGTACCCGGGCTACGAGCTGCCACGCGAGTACTTCCGCACGCTAGACCCGTTCGTGGCCCTGACCGCCGCGGCGGCCGCGACCCGAACCTTGTTGCTGGGCACGGGCATCGCGCTGGTGACGGCACGGGACCCGATCATCACGGCCAAGGAGGTCGCCACCCTCGACCAGCTCTCCGGCGGCCGCGCGGTGTTCGGCGTCGGCGCCGGCTGGATCCTCGACGAGCTGCGCAACCACGGCACTGATCCACGCACCCGCGGCCGGCTGATGGACGAACGGCTCCGAGCGATCATCGCTCTGTGGACTCAGGAAAAGCCCGAGTTCCACGGCGACTTCGTCGACTTCGACCCCGTCCACTCCTGGCCCAAGCCGCTACAGCGGCCTCATCCGCCGATCTACGTCGGCGGCAGCAGCGAACGCACCTTCGCCAGGCTGGCCGAATACGGCTCGGCGTGGCTGCCCAGCGCGATTCCACCGGCGGAGCTCGGCAGGCACATCGACCGGATGCGACAGGTCACCGGAACCGAGACACCTGTGGTGGTCTTCGGGCCGCACACGATCAGCAGACCCTCGACACCTACGCCGAACTCGGCGTGGAACGGGTGCTGCTGCACCTGCCCACCCTGCCGGAGGACGAGGCCTTGCACGCCCTGGACGCCCTGGCGAAGGCGTGCACGCGATACCGCTGACCCGGCGTTGCGCACACAGCTCAGCGATCGTCGCCCTCGGCCACGGCTCAAGGGCGACGATCGCCGTCTTGCTTGTGTCACCGGCTCGTGCGACGCGGACCAGCGTGGTGGCGGCGGTGGTTCGGTCAGAGCGCGACGGGCTTACCTCCGAGGGTGACGACGAGTCTGCCGTCGGAGGCGAAGGACCAGCCGAGCGCTCCGGTGTAGTTGGTGCAGCGGGAGCCGTTGGTGCCAGTCCAGAACTGGTTGGTGCTGTCTGCGTCGCCGACGGTCTTGTCGTTGGTGCCGCTGCTGCCGCGACAAGAGGTGTTGCCGCGGAACACGGAGGCGCCGGCGTCGAAGGAGAAGTTGCGCTGGTCGTTGTCGATGCTGAGGTTGTTCGACACGGCCATGGAGCCGGGGTTGCGGTTGTAGGTGAAGCCGTGTTTGCCGTTGTCGAAGGCGATCGTGCGGCGGATCGTGTGGTTGACGGCGATGTCCTCGCCGCCGAGCTTGAAGCCGTTGCGGTCGCCGTTGCCCGCTTGGCCGCCGTTGCTGAGCGTGCCGTTCTTGTACGCCAGGGAGTCCTCGATGGTCACCGCGCCGATCGCACCGGTGTCGGACTTGGTGTAGAGGTCCCAGCCGTCGTCGATGTTGTTGTGCGCCACTGAGTAGCGGAACACGTTGCCCGGCCCCGAGGTCAGCTTCGCGGCGAACCCGTCGGCGTCCTCACCGTCGGAGTCGGCGTTGTCGTGCGACTCGGCGCTGAGGATGAGGTTGTTCGCGGGCCACTGCTCCTTCGGGGTGCTGGACAGCATCCGCGAGAGCTGTAGGCCGGTGTCCCGGTTGAACCGGGTGATCGTCCGCTCGAAGATGTTGTTGCTGCCACCGACGAATATGCCGTTGTCCCCGGCCCGTTCCACGGTAACGCCGTAGATGTGCCAGTACGAGCCGTTCACCGCCAGGCCGCGGTTGGCGGGATCTTCGGACTGTGCCGAGAAGTTCAGCACGGGCTTCTCGCTCTGATAGGCGGTCAGCTTCTTGCGTGCGCTGGACGTGCCGTTGTTGGTCGGCGGGATCGTCACGGTCTGCGTGAAGCTGTATGTGCCACCACGCATGAAGATCGTGCCACCCGCCGTGACCCTGGACAGTGCCGAGGTCAGTGTCGTCGGATCCGAGATCGACCCGATCGCGTCGTCACGGCCGGACGGCGACACGTACAGCGCGTTGGCGGGCTGCGTGCCGGTGGTGGTCGTGGTGGGGCCGGTGGTCGTAGTGGTGGTGGAAGTCGTCGTGCTCGTCGGTCCGCCACCGACCGGTACCAGCGTCCACTGCTTGGTGGCCGCGCCATCGCAGGAGTTGGTCTGCACCAACGCTCCTGCCGTCGTGGCGTTGTCCTTGACGTTCATGCACTTGCCGCCGTTGGCGTTGACCAGGCGGTAGTTGCTGCCGACTGAGGTCAGCGCCCAGACCTGACTCGAGGCGCCGGTGCACGCCTCCAGCTGGATCGGCTTGCCCGCGCTGGTCGACGCGTCCCGCACGCCGACGCACAGTCCGCCCGCGGTGATCCGGAACCCACCACTTACCTCGGCCAGTACCCACGCCTGGTCGGCGCACATTTCCTGCTTGAGCTGCGTGCCGGTGGCTGGACTCGCGCCCGCGTCGAGGCACTGTCCGCTGCCGCTGTTCCGCATCGAGTATGTGCCCGCACCGATCGCGGCGTTCGCGGGCGCGGCGATGCTCGGCCACGTCGCGAGCGTGGTGACCAGTGCGACGACCGCACCTCCTGAGACGAGCACGCCCCGCCTTCTCGCCAGGCGCGCAGGATGCTCTGGTGTGCCCATGACGACTTCACTCCTCAACGCCGCGCGGGAAAAGAGGTCCGGCCGGACCTCTTCCGTGGCGGCGGAAGCTGTCGAAATCCGGGCGGTTTACAACCGTTTTCCTGCCGGATGCTATGAGGTTGGCCAAACCCGGTCAATGGCGGATTTTGTGACGTGCACCGCGCTCGAAGTCGAATGAGTCGAATGGGGAGGCTATCGGCTGTCGAATTGATCAAGGTTGTTGTTCGACAAATGCATCCCGGGTCATACTCGTGAACAAAAACCCAGTGCACGCCGGTCATACTTGTGAACATCCGGGGTGCCGTAGGTAGGCCTTTGAGCTGCGGAGTACCGTCTGATGCGCTGTTCGGGCCAGTTATTCTTCCGGTTCATCAGCGTGAACATTGTGAATCTTGTCAGCTGACCGTTGCGACATTCTGGAACGTCGCGTTAATGTTCCGAGAGCGCTTCCGGATCGCGTCCAATCCTGTTTCATGACGAGTGGATCAACGGAGATTGCCATGCGCGTGAAAATCTTGATTGCGTGTGTCGGCCTGCTGGGAGGCGCACTTGTCGCGGTGGCGTCGTCGCCCGCGCAGGCCGCGCCCACGCGTTATGAGGCGGAAACCTCGCCGGCGGTCTGCTCCGGCACGATCGATGCCAACTGGTCCGGCTTCTCGGGCACCGGGTTCTGCAACGGCGCCAACTCCACCAGCGGCTACGCCCAGTTCACGGTGAACGCGGCGACATCCGGCACGGCGCCCCTGGGCATCCGGTTCGCCAACGGGACCACCACCGCTCGACCGGCCAACCTCGTCGTGAACGGCTCCACGGTGCAGGCGCCGTCGTTCGAGGGCACCGGAGCGTGGTCGAGCTGGATGACCAAGACGCTGAGCGTGCCGGTGAACGCGGGCAGCAACACCATCCGGCTGAACCCGACCACCGCGAACGGTCTGGCGAACATCGACCACCTCGACTTCGAGGTGGGCGGCACCACTCCGCCGCCACCCGGCGGGCTCGTCGGCTGGGCCGCAGAGGCCGGTGGCACCACCGGTGGCGCGGGCGGCACCACGGTCACCGTGAGCACGTTCGCCGACTTCCGGACCCAGGCGCAGTCCAGTGGTGCCAAGACGATCCTGGTCAACGGCATGCTGAGCGGTTCGGGCACCGTCGAGATCACCGCAAACAAGACGATCCGCGGCGTGGGCGGGAGCTCTGGCATCTCCGGCACCACCCTCAACATCGAGGACATGAAGCCCGCCAACGTGATCATCCAGAACATGAACATCCGCGGCGTGCGCGGCAACGACGCGATCCAGATCGAGAACGCCACGCACATCTGGATCGACCACAACACGATGTCCAGCACCATCGAGAACGACCCCGACTACTACGACGGCATGCTCGACATCACGCACGGCGCCGACTACGTCACGGTCTCGTGGAACGTCGTCCGCAACCACTGGAAGACCTCACTGGTCGGCCACTCCGACAGCAACGCCGGTGAGGACCGCGGCCACTTGCGGGTCACCTACCACCACAACTGGTTCGACCGGACCTTCGAGCGAAGCCCGCGGGTGCGCTTCGGCGAGACAGTCCACGTGTTCAACAACTACTACACCAACATCAACGGCAACTCCGCCTCGTACGCGATCGCGTCCCTCATGGACGCCGGGCTTCTCGTGGAGGGCAACGTCTTCGAGAACGTGCAGCAGGCGTGCTGGTCGGCGAGCGGATATGGCGAGTCCGACCCCGGCCGGCTGGTGGCGCGCAACAACTCGCTCACCAACTCCGGGCCGTGTGAGGCCAACGGCACCGTGGCAGCCATCCCGTACCGCTACACCGCAGACGCCGTCGGCACCGTCAAGACGTCCGTCACGTCGGGCGCGGGCGTCGGCAAGATCTGAAGGAGTCCCCGATGACCGAGAACCACCGGATCACGCGCCGCAGCCTGCTCGCGGGCACCGCCGGGGCGCTCGTCGCCGGACACCTCGCCACCCCTGCCACCGCGGCCGCCGGAGTGGACGGCTTCGCGAGCGTGTCCGCGCACGGCCTCAACACGACCACCGGCGGCGCGGGCGGTCAAGTGGTCACCGCCACCACGTCCGAGCAATTCCTCGACTACATCGACACCGTCGGAACGCTGATCATCCAGGTGTCCGGCACCATCACCATCTCCAGCAAGCAGGGCGTGCGGCCGAACAAGACGGTCATCGGCCTCGGCACATCCGCCGTGATCAACGGAGGTGGGCTGGACTTCTACCGGTCGTACAACGTGATCGTGCGCAATCTCCGCTTCACCAACGCCGAGGACGACGCGGTCAACATCGGCCAGAACTCGCACCACATCTGGGTCGACCACAACGAGTTCGCGGGAGCGGTCGACGGAGCGGTCGACGTCGTGCGCGGCGCCGAATACGTGACGGTGTCCTGGAACTGGTTCCGCGGCACCGACAAGTCCATGCTGCTCGGCCACTCGGACGGCGCGTCGAGCACCGACAAAGGCCGCCTCAAGGTAAGCATCCACCACAACTTCTTCGACGGGTCACGCCAGCGGCATCCTCGCGTGCGGTTCGGCGAACCCGTGCACGTCTACAACAACTACTTCCGCTCGAACGAGCTGTACGGTGTGGCGTCCACAATGGATGCCGGCGTGCTGGTGGAGGGCAACTACTTCGAGAACGTGCCGCACCCGGTGCTGGTCGGCTACGGCGACAGCGGGCCTGGCCGTGTCGTGGCGCGCAACAACATGTTCACGGGTTCAGGAACCCCGCAGACCGCGGGCATCGTGCAGGTGCCGCGAACGTACTACTCCTACTCCCTCGACGCCCCCGCGGACGTGCCGCGAATCGTCCGCGGGGGCGCGGGTGTCGGCAAGGTGGTTTGAGGTCGTCGAGGTCAGCGCAGCGGTATGGCGACGCGTTCGACGCTGTGTTCGAGGCAGAGGAACTGCGTGTGATTGCGACTGCGCGGTGTGGAACCGGACGATCAGTGAGTCGAGTTGCGGGTCGTTGCCGGTGGTGGCCACGATGTCGTTGAGCTGATCCATCTGCTTGCCCGACAACGCCCGCCGGTTGCTGGGCTGGCGCTGCGGTTTGGGGACTTTGGCTGCGGGGTTGGCGCGTTCGTCGATGAGGTCGTCGTTGACGGCGTGCCGGTAGAGGAAGCGCAGTGCGGCGATGAGGTGCTCGGCGGCGGAGTTGCCGTTGCGGGTGTTACGTCGGACGGTCAGATTGGCCTTGATGTGCTGGACCAGCCGCTGGATGTCGGTCGGGGTCCGGTCGCTGAGCGAGATGTCCGCCCACTGGTCCAGCACGCGATTCCAGTACGGCGTGTAGGCGCGGCGAGTGCCATCGCTGACGGCCGCGGCCACGACCGGGATGTACTCGCCGAAGGTCGGAGCCGGCGGTTTCACCGCGTTGAGCAGGTCCTCGGCTGTCACGCCCATCCGGTCGAGGACCAGACGGGCGGCGTCGAGCTCTGCCTGAGTGGGTGCGCCGGTCATGCGTCCTCACCGCCTGGTAGGACGGGGAGTACCAGCTGGTCCAGTGCGACGGGTGGGAAGACCGTGACCGTCTGGTGGTCGAGGCGGGCGACGAGGAGGACTCGGTCCCCGGAACTCAAGCCAGCCGCGCGGCGGGCGTCGGCGGGGAGCCGGAGATAGCCCTCCTTGGTGGGCTTGAAGACACCGTGCGGATCAGCGGCCACGACGAGCAGGCCGCCGTGTTCACGGATGTTCAGATGGGTGCCGGCGTTCCAGTCCAGAGCTGCCGTGACGTGGCGGTCCGCAACGCGGCCGCGGTGGTCGACGGCGGCCATCCGGTACAGGACGTTCGCCTGCCGGGGCGGCCGTGATGTGGGGACGACAATGAGCGGGAGAGGCTGACCAGCGGCGCGGGTGGAGGAGTCCGCCGCTTTTCCTGGCGCGGTCACCGGAACGATCGGGCGGATGTAGGAAATGGTCATCGAACGCCACCTGCTTGTGGCGCGGAAAGGCAAAACAGGTGCTCAAGTGGACTTGAGCACCTGTCACGTAGGCGTCGCAAACTTGCGACATTTTGGTGTCCGAGGGGGGGACTTGAGTCCCCGTGGGTAGCAACCGTGCGCAGTCTGTGTGTTCATGCGCTATTGGATAGCTCGAATCAAGTATAGAGGGCCAGTCGCCACTAATCAATCTTTCGGGCTGATCTGTATCGACTGGAGCAAGAACTTTCGCGACAACCTGTTCGACCGCGCTGATCTGAAATCAGGCCCATCTACACCAGGCGCTGCGTGAGTACGAGCGGCGCCACAGCGAGCACCGAGCCCGCCGATCGCTAACTGGCGCGCTACCCCCTGCGGGCCGGACTGAACCTGGCGAACCCGCTCACAATCAACGCCTCATTATAGACCGACATGATCATCCACGAGTATCGTCATGCGCCTTGAACTGCATGGATGTAGTTTCGCCACGCACAAGGCCAGCTCCTCGCGGCGCAATCCCGCCACACGCCGCCTGCCGTGCTCGGGAAGCCCCACGTCGGACGGCTTTCACCTGGGCTCGTCCTGCCGAAGGTCACGGTGCTGACCCTGCCCGATCAGGACCACGGCGCGTTCTGGGCGGTACCGGAGCCGTTCGCCGCGCAGATCCGCGAGTTCCCGCTCGGCTGACCGGCCGCACGGCTCACATCCGGATCGCGACCAGTCCGTGCTTCCAACGCCTGCTCGCGCTGACCCCAGCCACCTGGCGCAACCGCGCCACCGGTCACCCGTCACCCGATCCCTGCTCGCCCTCGACCACTGATCAGCTCGGACTTGCTCGCCCAGGTGTGCCGTCCCCGAGCGAAACTCGAACTTTCGCACTGTCAACACGACTCCGACGCGCCCTCGCTGATCCGCGGTATCTGACCACGTGCCGCCGCGCGCCTGCCCGCGGAGCTGAGCCGTCTGTTGTGCCTTGAGCGGGACTGGTGGCGCCCAGCGCGGCAGGCGCCGATGCAACACCGGCGCAACCGCTGATCTCGAAGATTTCGCCGCTGACCTGCGATCACCTGGCTCACCCCTTCGGTCGATATTCGACCTTGTTCAACTGTGGACGTTGATTGCACGCGGGTGTGACCATCGCGGAAATAGGTAAACTTTTGCGTCGAAAGTTTACCTATTGAATTCACCCAATTGCAGAATGTGATCCACATCACTGCAACGGATTGATGATTCTTGGCTAATCTTTGATGGTGAGGTTGCTGCGACCGGCTGCTCATTGATGCGGAAGTCGCGTGGCTCCTGGGGGTTTGTGCTGGCCTGATGTGGATTTCGTCGGCCTCGCTTCGGCGTGCCGTCGCCGCTCAGCCAGTGCGAAAGCGAGTTCTTCTTGGGGGATTGACTTGGTTAACGCGCACCGTGGTGGTGCCGAGCGCACGTCTGAGGCGCAGGCATTGCCCGTCACGATCAAGCCCGACAGGACGCTGCGAGCGAAGATCACGGACTCCTGCGGACTGACGTGTACTTTCTGCCACAACGAGGGGACACCGGTCTCCGTGGACAACCGTGGGCGGGGCGGCGGTGAAGGCAGTCGCACGTTCGTCACGCTCGGGAGGTCTGGTCGCTCGTCGATCTATGCGAACCGCAACGGAGTCGGCTTCCTCGCGTCGACGATGCGTGCGGATGACGAGCTGCGCGACGCTTTGACCGTGATGGGGCGCGGCATGGAGCTGGACGAGCTCCACCTCACCGGTGGTGAGCCGACGCTGCACCCCGCCGTCGCGGAGCTGGTGGCACTGGGGGCTGAAGCCGGCTTCCGGGTGTGCATGACCTCCAACGGTGAGAACGGGGAGCGTGTCCTGGCCCGCTGCGCGGAGGCGGGTCTCGACCGCATCAACTTGAGCATTTTCGGCACCACGCCCGAGGAGCTCGCCGACGTTCAGGAAAGCAGATTCCGTGACATCGGGCTCGCTGCTCGGAAAATCGACGCTCTCGAACGCACGATCGAGACGGCGCTGCAAAACGGGGTCAAGGTCAGCGCGAACATCGTCGTGCCGAACGGTGCCCACATCCCGCGTGTGCACCGGCTGTTCGAACGATATTCGGACAAGCTCTCGATCCGGTTGCTGAACTCGCTCAGCGATGGAATGGACTCCATCGGGGCCATCAACCAGGTTCTGGACGAGCTCGGCGCGGTGCCGGTCGCGCATCACATGACGGCAGGCGTCTCCGGCTACCGCACTGAATACGCACTACCGAGTGGCCGAGTCGTCTACTTCAAGAAGATCCGGCCCACCAGGCTTTCCGTCACCTGCTCCACGTGCCGCTTCCGTGATCCCTCCACCTGTGAGGAGGGCTATTACGGGCTCCGCCTGTACCGGTCCGCAGAGGGCGGCTATCTCGTGGGCGTCTGCATTCAGCGGATGGACCTGTGCCTGCCCGTGGAGGAGTTCGTGACGAGCAGTCTGGCGAGCGAGGTCCGGGAGTTGCGCGACCGCGAGCTCGCCAACCCCGACGAGGTGCTCCGCCATCTGGCCGGCGAATCCGCTTGAGCTCGACGTCCTGAGAGGAAACCGTTCATGTTCGCGCACGAGATCGCCGTCGTGATCCTCGAGTACAACCGGCACCACCACCTCGACCTGATCCTGGCGAGGCTGGCCGAGCAGGATGTCACACCGGAGAGGTTCCGTGTAATCGTTGTCGACAACGGCAGCGCTGAGCCGCTGCGCCGTGTCGTCGACGAGTACGCCTCCAAGCTGTCGACCACCTACCTCCGGCTCGAGACGAACGCGGGCCGGGCGAAGGCGAGGAACATCGGCATCGAGGCCGTCACGGAGCCGGCGATGCTCATCCTCGACGGCGACACCCTGCCGGATCGGGATCTCGTGCGGCGCCACCTCGACGTGCTCGCTGATCCCGCCGTCGCGGTGAGCCTCGGCGCGCGGCGTGAACACCGGATCAGGACGTTGACGACGCCCTCGCCTCTCATAGGCAGCTCGTTGTCGACGTTCTCCGCACTGCACGACACCGCACAGCGCGACCTGAGGATCCCGGACATCGAGCAGCCGGTGATCCAGGACAACTTCGACCGGATCGGCTACTTTTTCCTGTACACGCACAACGTGGCCGTCCGGACCGAGGTCGTCGCCGCTTCGGGCGGGTTCAACGAGGACCTGGACGGCTGGGGCCTGGAGGACCTCGAGTTCGGGTTCCGGATCCGCGAGGTGTTGTCGGACGGGCAGGTGATGACCTGGTCTCCGCAGGCGGGATCCGCGCACATCCCGCACCTGCGGGACTTCAACGACAACTTCGGGGAACTCAAGCAGAACCAGACGAAACTGCTCGAGACCTACCGGTCCTTCCACTGGGAGGGGCATCGGTTCGCCTCGCCACTGCTGGAGTGCCTGCGCATCATCATGATCGAGAGGTTCGCCGAAGCTCTCGGCGTCGACGACGTGCAGCCTGAACTGCCGGAGATCGAGCAGTGGGTCGGAGCTCTCGAACCGGGTGACACCTGGTTGCTCGGCCTGGGGCGGCTGGGTGGCTGGCGCGACGTCGTCGGGGAGCTGCGTTCGTCCCTCGTGGACTGGCGCGACCGAGGAGTGCCGAGCTTCTGCGGTACTCAGTTCCTGCGCGACGACCGCTCGTTGCGCAACGTCGTGAACGTCGACGTCTGGCGTGCCCTGCCGTGGCACCACGTGTCCGAAGCACTCGCCGAGGCGCGCAGGGTCGCGGAACATCGGGTGTTCGTGGCGACCGCTTCGCATGACGAGCGGTTCGCCGGGCTCGAGCTCGGCAGGGGGCTCGACGAGTCCGTCCCGCGGTTCGTCGAGGATGCGGAGTGGCTCGCCTCGGCCATCCGCGACCTCGGTCTCGACTGCGAGACGACGCGAACTCCCGACGCTGTCGCGGTGCGGGTGCGGGAGCGCGCGTGACGGCAGCGATCACGTCCGCCACGAGGAGGTCGTGGCCGTTCTACGTGGCGGCCTGGGTGGACTCGTTGGGGGCGGGACTGTTCCTGCCTGTTTCGATGCTCTACTTCATCCGCGTCGTGGGCTTGCCCGAGTGGCAGGTGGGCACGTTCATCTCCTTGTCGGGTGTGGTCGCGCTCCTGGTGCCCGCTCTGGTGGGCGCCGTGATCGACCGGGTCGGGCCGTTGCGGATCATCGTCGTGGGCCAGGTCCTGCAAGCCCTGGGCACCGCGGCTTACCTGCTGGTCGACGGTCCACTCGGCGTGTTCGTGGTGACCACGGCGTGCGCGGTCGGCCAGCGGGTGTTCTGGTCGTGCTTCTTCGGCCTCGGCGCGCAGCTGGCCGGCGACGGGCCGAAGGAGAAGTGGTTCTCCATCGCCTCCAGCTCCCAGGCCGCCGGCGCCGGTGTCGGCGGCCTGATGGCGGCGTTCCTGTTCGTGGCCGACAGTACGGCGAGCTACGTGCTGCTGATCCTGCTCAACGCGGCGAGTTTCGCGGTGTCCGCCTTGTTGATGCTCGCGGTCCGCGGCGCGGCGAGCACCTCGCCCGGCCCGTCCACGGAGCACGCTGCCACCGGTGGTTACCGCGCGGTGCTGCGGGACCGGCGCTATCTCCTGATCATCGTGCTCGGCACGGTGCTGGCGGTGCCGAGCACGTTCTTCGCGTCGGGGCTGCCGGTCTACCTGAACCAGGAGCTGCACGCGCCCTCGTGGATCAGCGGTGCGCTGCTGACGATGGTGACGGTGTTGATGGTCGCGTTGCAGGCGTACGCCGTGCACCTCGTGCGCGGGCTGCGTCGCACCACCACCCTCGCGATCTGCGCGTTCATGTGGGCCGGTTGGGCAACGGCAATGGCCGCCGCGCCGGCCCTGGGCGGCTCGTCCCTGGTGGTGTTCCTGTTCGCGGCGACCGGGATCTACGTCCTCGCGGACCTGCTCCACGGCCCGATCGTCAACGCGCTCGTGGAGCACATCGCGCCGGTGCGGATGAAGGGCCGCTACCTGGCTGTTTTCCAGTACTCGTACAACCTCGCGGCGATCGTGGCGCCGCTGCTGGTGGCCGCGTTCGCATGGGGCGCGGCGGCACCGTGGCTGATCTTCGTCGCGCTCAGCGGCGGATCCGGCCTGCTCTTCCTGAAGCTCGAATTGGGGGAACGCGATGTGGAGGAAGACCGAAGTTGAACAGGGCAGCAAGGCGTTGGTGTACTGCACCTTCGACGGTGTCGCCAACCTCTACCACGGTATCGGGACGCAGACCAGGTACCTGATCTCGTGCCTGGGGAGCAGCGGTGCCGAGCTGGTCGACGCCATCGGCGAGTTTGACGTGCACCTGCTCGTACCGGATGCGAGCTACTCCCGTCCTGGCTACGCGATCAACGAGAGCTTGCTGGCCGAGAACCGGGAGAAGATCGCGAAGGCGGGCGTGACGTTGTGGGAGCTTGCCCACGACGACTCCCGGCTGTTCCACATCGCAAAATGGCACCAGCTGTGCGCGGAAGCGGCGAAGGTCGTGCGACAGCTCGTCGACAGGTATGACGAGGTGCTGGTGGCGGCAGTGGACGCGATCTTCTGCGTGCTCGCCGATCACCTGGACCGGGAGCTGGAGCCGAGCCAGTGGGAGCGAACCCAGCTGGTGTACACGCTCTACAGCAGTTCCCGGATCCCGGGCACGTCGCACACCCCCGGCAGGGACGAGGGCGAGGCCACGTGCGTGGCGAGGGCGAACACCGACGCGAGGGTGTTCCTCGCCGATGTCGGCAGCTACTTCTCCCGTCACCTGGTCGAGGACTTCGGACTCGACCCGACCCGGCTGCTGCCGTTCACCCAGGCGCTGAGCCTCGGCGATCCCGAGCTGACGCGCCGCGACCGCGCCGAAGCCCTCGCCGAGGTCACGTCCTGGGGGATTCCCACCGACCGGCCGATCGTACTGTCCCTGGGACGGGCTGACCCGATCAAGGGACTCGACCGTGCCATCCGCGCGGTCACGCCGTTGCGAGACCGCATCCACTTCGTGCTGATCGCGGTTCCCTACACGCAGGACGACCCGGAGATTGCGAAGTACCGGGCCATGCTCGCGGAGTCCGGCCTGCGGCACACGTTCGTGACGCAGTTCGACCGCGGTCTGCCGCGCAGTCTGTGTTCTCTCGACGAGACGGTTGCCGTGTTGTCCGCGTCGTTGGGCGAGCCGTGCGGTCAGGTCCCGCAGGAGGCTGCGCTCTGGGCTGATGGTGGCGGCCCAGTCGTGATCGTGCCGGACGAAGGAGGGCTTGCGGCGCAGATCGTGCCCGATGTGACAGGTCTGGTGTTCCCGCAGGGCGACATCCCGGCGATGACCGAGAAGGTCGAGATCGTGCTCGACCTCCCGAGCAGCGACCGGGTGCGGATGTGTGCGGCCGCAGTCGAGAAGGTCCGCGCCGAGCGGGACTTCACCAGGTCGTTGAGGGAGTTCCTCGACGCCGCGTGGGCGGTGGACCGTGCCTGAGTCGACCGTGCTCGTCGTGGGAGGCGCCGGGTTCATCGGCTCCAACCTCGTGCGGTACTGGCTGCGGAAGCACCCGCGGGACCGGGTGGTGTCGCTCACGAGTGGAAGGCGCGTGAGCCCAGGCCACACCGGAGCGCAGGACGTCGTCTGCGACCTCGGCGAGCCGGACGGGCTGAAGCAGGTGCTGACCGAGCAGTCGGTAGACATCGTGATCAATTGCGGCGGTTGGTCCGACAACGGACGGGCGGTGCGCGACCCCTTGGCCTGTTTCGAGGCGAACGTCGCGCGTTGCATGGCCGTGCTCGAGGCTTGCCGGACGACCGGTGTGCGCCACTACCACCAGGTGTCCTCCGCCGAGGTCTACGGCGACCTGTCCGTTGCCGCCGGCGTCGACGAGTCGGCCCCGCTGCGGCCGCTGACCCCGTACAGCTCCACCAAGGCCGCTGCCGACCAGCTGGCGTTGTCGTACGGCCACACCTACGGGCTGGCTGTGACGATCACCCTGTCCTCCAACAACTACGGCCCAGCGCAACTCCCGGAGAAGGTCATCCCCAGGTTCGTCACGAGAGCGTTGCTCGGGCTGACGCTGCCGGTGTTCGAGTCGCCCGGATCGAGCCGCGAATGGCTGCACGTGCGGGATCACTGCCGAGCGATCGACCGGATCATCTCGGCCGGCACACCAGGAGAGCGTTACAACGTGGGTGGTGGCGTGAACGCGGGAGCGCACGAGATCGCCGACGCCGTGCTCGACTTCCTGGGGCTGCCTGCTGACCGCAAGGTCACGGTTCCGGCCCGGCCGGCACTTCTGAACCGCACCGCGGTCGACTCGACGAAGGTGCGCACCGAGGTGGGGTGGAGGCCGGAGAAGGACTTCGCGGCAGGCCTCAAGGAAACGATCCAATGGTACGTCGACAACCGGGACTGGTGGCTTCCGCACGTCGAGGCACAGGGGGAGAAATGAAGGTAGTTCTGTTTTGCGGGGGCTACGGCATGCGGATGCGCAGCAGTGCGCACGACGACGTCCCCAAGCCGATGCAACTCGTGGGACCCCGGCCGCTGTTGTGGCACATCATGCGGTACTACGCCCACTTCGGACACACTGACTTCATCCTCTGTCTCGGCTACGGCGCACAACACGTGAAGGACTACTTCCTGCACTATCGCGAGACCTCGTCGAACGACTTCGTCTTGCAAGACGGTGAAGCCGAGCTGTTCTCGACCGACATCAGCGACTGGAGGATCACGTTCGCCGACACCGGGGTGGAAACCCCCATCGGGGAGAGGCTGCGCCGGGTCAGGCACCACCTCGGTGATGACGAGGTGTTCCTCGCCAACTACTCCGACGTGCTGAGCGACGCGCCGTTGGACATCATGATCGATCGCCTGGTGGCAAGCGACAACGCGGCGTCCATGCTCGTGGTGCCACCACAGTCCTCGTTCCACTGCGTCCAGCTCGACGAGGCCTCCACGGTTACCTCGCTGGCGCCCGTGAGCGAACTTCCGGTGTGGGAGAACGGCGGCTTCTTCGTGCTGAGGCAGGAGATCTTCGACAAGCTCCCGGTGGGTGGAGATCTCGTGGACGACGTGTGCGGTGCGCTCGTGCGGGAAGGCAGACTGCTCGCACACCGGCATCGCGGGTTCTGGCAGTCGGCGGACACGGTCAAGGAGCGCATCCGGCTCGAGGCCTCGTACGCCTCGGGTGAGCGGCCCTGGATGATGTGGGAACACGAGCCGAGTCCGGCGCCGGTGCCCCTGTTGGAGGAGGCCTGGTCGTCATGATGCGCTTCGACCTCGGCCAACCGGACACGCTGGTGCTGCTCGGTGCTCACTGCGATGACATCGCGATCGGCGCAGGAGGTCTGCTGCTCTCACTGTGCAGGCGTTGGCCCGGCATCGAGGTGAGAGCCCTCGTTCTGACGGGCATGGGTACCGAACGCGAGATGGAGGAGCAGAAGGCGCTGGCTTCGCTGTGCCCTCGCGCCAGCCTCGACCTCACCGTGCTCGACCTGCCGGACGGCCGGATGCCTTCGCGGTGGGAGGAGGTCAAATCTGCACTGGAGGTGGTGAGGTCCGAGGTCGCGGAGCAGGCGGTGGTGATCGGGCCGCACCGGGGCGATGCCCACCAGGACCACCGCTGTCTCGCTGAGATCGTGCCGAGCGTGTTCCGCGGCCACTTGCTGCTCGGCTACGAGATCGTCAAGTGGGACGCCGATCTGGGCCAGCCGTCGGTCTTCTTCCCGCTCGACGACGAGGTCGCGGAGGAGAAGGTCGAGGTGCTGCACGCGCACTACCGCTCCCAGTTCGGGCGGCAGTGGTTCGACCGGGAGGCATTCCTCGGTCTGGCCCGCCTGCGCGGAGTGCAGAGCCGCAGCCGGTACGCGGAGGCCTTCTACACCGACAAGGTGGTTCTTGGTGGCGGCTGACGTGACCTCGAAGACCTCGCCGAGGTGGTTAGGCCCGGCACGTTGGGCGGTGGCCGCGGTCTTCGGGTTCAACGGGTTCCAGTTCAGCACCTGGACCAGCCGCGTGCCCGCGATCGCCACGCAGGTGGAAGCCGGCGCGGGAGGACTCGGTGTCGCGCTGACGGTCTCCGCGGTGGGCATGCTCGTCGCAACCCCGTTCGCGGGCCGTGTCCGCGCGTGGTTGGGGCCGCGGTGGTCCGTGCTGGTTCCGGCCTCGGGCGCGGCGTTGTTGCTGCCGGCCGTCGGGCTGGTGCGGACCGTGACCCAGTTGGCCAGTGTCCTGTTCGTCCTGAGCGGGTTCGTCGGCATCATGAACGTCGCGAGCAACCTCAGCGGCCTGGCGATCGCGCGGGACCTCAACCGGCCCGTGATGCCGTTCTTCTACGGCGTCGCCGGCCTTGCCGGGTTCGGTGGTGCCGGAGCCTCGTCCTTCCTGGCGCACGCCGGGTGGTCGCCCTTGGAACACTTCACTGCGGCTTCCGCGTTCTCGCTGCTCCTGTTGGCGTGCTCAGCCCGGTTCCTACCGGTGTTCGACGAGCCGGACCGGGCTGAACACGTGCGAGGCGGGCGTGCACGCGTGCAGAGACGGGTGCTGGGCTTCGCGGTCGCGGCATTCGTGATCACCTTGGCGGAGTCGACCGCGTACGACTGGTTCGGACTGCTGTTGACCCGTGAACGCGGTGTGACCGAAGCCGCGACGGCGTCAGGACTGGCGGTGCTGTCACTCGTCGTCGCGGGACTGCGGCTGGTGGGCGAGCGCGTCGAGGCGGTCGTACCCACCAGGGTCCTGCTGATCGGCGGCGCGGCGCTCGCCGCGTCCGGAATGGTCTTGATCGCCACAAACGCGTTGCCCGGCTTCGTGGTCGCCGCATACGCGGTGGTCGGTGCAGGTGTCGCCTACCTCTATCCGGCGGTGGTCGGGCAGATCAACTCCGGTACCGCGACGCAGACGAACATGTCGGTCGTCGCATGGGCCAACTCGCTCGGTTACGCGGTCGGGCCGATCTTGGTGGGCACGCTCGCCGAGCGGCTTTCCATCACAACCGGTGTGCTTGTGGTGGCCTGCGTGCTCGTGGCAGGAATATCGATCACATTACCCATGACGGCGCGGAGGCGTTGAGATGGTGCACGAACGTCGTAGCAGCGTGCTGGACCTGGTGACTGGTCGCTATCTGACGCCGAGGGGCGCGGAAGTGCCCGTGGACCGGATCGAGCGGCGGGATGGAGCGCTGTTCTTCGCCGTTCCCGAGGCTGACAACCCCCGGCTTCAGACGCTCGAGTGCTGGGTGCTGCCAAGCCGCCGGCTGCGCGTCTGCCGTTGGACGCTTGCGCCGGACGCCACGGTGACCGATGCGGACTTCGACTACTACGTCGACTTCTGCCAGGTCGAGTCCGTTGCGGATCGTTTCGTGATGGTGGACGACTACGTGGACATCAAGGTGTGGCAGGGACGACGGCTCGTTGTCGACGATGTGGACGAGCTCATTGCAGCCCTCGGCGCCGGCTTCATCGAGCCTCGCGAGGCTCAAGTCGCTGTGGAGACCGCATTCGAGGTCGCGGTCGAGCTCACGGGCTTGGAGTTGTCCGTGCTCACGTGGCTCAAGCAGGAGGGGTGGAATTGACCACGTCAGCGGAACTGCTGGACAGCTTGCGTGCGGTGTCGGTGGACACCGCGCGGAACGCGTACGTGCCTTATTCCGGCTTCCCGGTGGGCGCGGCGGCGAGCACGCCTGGTGGTGACATCTACCGCGGGTGCAACATCGAGAACGCGTCCTTCGGCATGACGCTGTGCGCGGAAGCGTCTCTTATCGGTTCGCTGGTGGCACATGGGGGCAAGGGTATCGAGGTGATCTGCTGCCGGACGGCGGACGGCACGTTTCTTGCGCCGTGTGGCCGGTGCCGTCAGATGATCATGGAGATCGGCGGGCCGGACTGCCTGGTGGACCTGGGCAACGAGTTGGTGCCGATCCGCACCCTGCTGCCGCACGCGTTCACGGGACGCGATATGAACGTTGAAACGAGCTAGGGGGACCAGGCCATCATGACGATAGAGTACGAGGCCAAGGTGCTGGGAATCGATCCGCCGGCGACGGAAGCGCTCATCCTGCGACACGGTGGCGAGAAGCTGGGAGATCGGCTGCAGCGCCGTTACGTCTACGACATAGAGCCTGGAGACCAGTCGCGGTGGGTTCGGCTGCGCGACACCGGGGATGTGATCACCCTGGCGGTCAAGGAGATCCGCTCGGACGCGATCGACGGCACGTCCGAGACGGAAGTCACCGTCGACGACTTCGAGAAGACGAACGCCCTCTTGAACAAGCTCGGCTATCGGCCGAAGTCCTACCAGGAGAACCGCCGAGTCAGCTTCCGACTCGGGCATGCGCGACTCGAGATCGACCACTGGCCATTGATACCGCCGTACCTGGAGATCGAAGCGGACTCGGTCGCCGGTGTGAAGGAAGCCGCAACCGTGCTCGGCTACGACGAAGCCGACCTCACAGGCGAGAACACGGTCCAGGTGTACGCGCGATACGGGATCGACTTGGGCGCCCTCGCCGAGGTGAGGTTTGAGTGACCTCCCACGGCTGATCGCCACCGATCTCGACGGCACCCTCCTGACGAGCGGTCACGGCGTCTCCAACAGGACGCGGTGCTCGCTTGACGCGCTCAGGGCTGCCGGCGTCACGGTTCTGCTCGTGACGGCAAGGGCCCCGCGCAGCGTGGACGAGATCGCGAGGCAGGCCGGCCACAGCTCGATCGTCGTGTGCTGCAACGGAGCAGTCGTCTACGACGTGGCCAGCCGAACCGTTGGTCATACGGCGCTCATCCCGCGGGAGACGGTCCTGGCAGTGGGGCAGCGGTTGCGCAGGGTGCTTCCCGGCGCTCTGCTCGCGGTTGAGACTGGCCGGAGCATGCGGGCCCAGCCGGGCTTCGGTGTGCGATGGGACGACGCCCACGTCGACGTCGACACCCTCGATCTCGGCCCAGCGGCGAAGATGTTCGTCCGCAGCGAGGGCTTGGATCTCGACCAACTGCTTTCCGCAGTGCGGAGCGTTGTCGGCGATCTTGTGTCGTGCAGCCACTCGGGAGGCCCCGGTTTCGTTGAGCTGACCGCGCTCGACGTGTCGAAGGTGAACGCGGTCAAGGCCGTGTGCGCATCCTTGGGCATCCACCGCTCGGACGTCGTCGCCTTCGGCGACATGCCGAACGATCTCGAACTGCTTCGGTGGGCCGGTCGGGCATGGGCAATGGGCAACGCGCACCCGTCATTGCTGCGAGAGTTCCCGGTCACGGCGTCGAACGATGATGACGGGGTGGCGAAAGCGCTGGAATCGCTTCTGCCCGTGCCGAGCTGAGCGATCATGTCCAGCTGGAGCTTCGCAGAGCTGCGCTGCCGCCGGGATCGCGTCGTCGGCGCAGGGGGTCGATCATCTGGCCCCACCACCTGTTGGGCACGGGGCGGTCGGCGCCGTAGCGCAGCGGGTAGCGGTCGGGGAGGTGGAACGTGCCGAACAGGCGGTCCCAGATGGGCAGCACGCCGGCGTAGTTGCGGTTGATCGCTTCTGGTTCGTCGGCGTGGTTGTGCGTGCCGAAAAGTACGTCCGTGCAGGTCGCGGACCTCGGCGCGTGGCTGGCGGTCGTCGGGCAGGATCGCGCCCCGTGCTGGTCCGCTTCGCCTACCTTGCCGTCTCCCACGCCTTCGCCGCGCTACGGCTATTGCGCATGACCGACCGTGAGAAGGACGTCGAGATCCATGCCTTACGCCTGGTCATCGAACGCCACCTGCTTGTGGCGCGGAAACGCGAAACAGGTGCTCAAGTGGACTTGAGCACCTGGCACGTAGACGTCGCAAATTTGCGACATTTTGGTGTCCGAGGACCGAGTTGCTCTCTATCCCTACGTCTCAAGCTGCCCTAAAGCTCCTCATCGCCCCCCGGTCTGTCCTAGCTTGTCCGCTTGTAGTGGGTTGGGGAACTCGCTGGATCGCAGACTCCGTCCAGTGAGGTGATCTCACCAACGGAGATTCTCGCGCTGAACGCCTGACGTGCGCGGGAGCGCGTGGCCGTGCGTCGCGACGGGTTGCAGGGCCTGGAAGAAGAAGGACGGGGAGTCCTGGTAGGACTG
>NZ_BAABBE010000058.1:0-21917 GCF_039537795.1 Lentzea roselyniae | reverse complement strand
GAACGCTGCTTCAACCGGCTCAAACAGTTCCGCGCGATCGCCACCCGCTACGACAAGACCGCCCTGTCCTACCAAGCCATGATCGACCTGGCCACCCTCACCCTCTGGCTTTGAGGACGGGCCCTAGACCGCGCGGATCTCGGACCGGCTCTCCGGTGTGTCCGCGACGATGCGGAACGGCCGGGCGAGCGCTGCGGGGGCGGCCAGCGCGTAGACGCCCATGCCGAGGAAGAACATCGCGGTGATGACGATGATCGCTGTCTGCACGGGTGGGATCATCGGTGGCGTGGAGGAGGACGCGCTTCCGGAAACGTGCTGCCGGGCGACGATCTGGGTCGGGTTCGGCCAAGCCGCCTACCTCGGTCCGCCGCTGAAGCTGGACGCCCACTCCGGCTCCGTGGACTGCTTCGCCTACGGCGTCGACGCCCCGTTCACCCTCCGCACCGGCGGCACGGGCGAGCGCCGTGTCCGCGGCGCCCTCATCCCCGCGCGCACGACGCATCAGGTCATCGCGGACGGACGGATGCTCTTCCTCTACCTCGAACCGGGCCTCGCGGACACCGCCGACGACCGGATCCGCACCGCGACCGGCCTCCTGCGGTCAGACCCCGGGCAGAGCGCCGCGCGGGTCGCCGCCGCGATCGGCCTGTCGACGTCGAGGTTCCCGCACCTCTTCCCGCTCAGCACGGGCACGAGTTTCCGCCGCTACCGGTTGTGGGTGCGGATGCGGCACGTCGCGGCGGCCGTCAGCAGGGGCGCGGACCTGACCAGGGCGTCCGCCGAGGCCGGGTTCGCCTCCCCGAGTCACTTCAGCGACAGCTTCCACGCCATGTTCGGCCTGACCGCGAGCGCACTGCTCGCCACCGCGCGCCTCGTCGTCAGTTGAGCTCCGGTCGAGTCACCCGCCAGCGGCGTAGATCACGTCCGAATGTACTAGCTAAGGTATGCCTTAGTTAAGTTAGGGTCGCTTTAGGATGCTCAGGGGTGCCACGAGAGGACCGCGATGAACCCGGTGTTAGACCTGGCCGGAATCGGCTTCGGCCCGTCCAACCTCGCTCTCGCGATCGCGGTGGAAGAGCACGAGCGGCCCGTCCGGGCGCGCTTCTTCGAGCGGCAGCCGAGGTTCGGCTGGCACCGGGGGATGCTGCTGGAGGACGCCACCATGCAGGTGTCGTTCCTCAAGGACCTCGTCACGCTGCGAAACCCCACGAGCGGCTTCAGCTTTCTCTGCTACCTGCGCGATCGCGGGCGGTTGATCGACTTCGTCAACCGCAAGAACTTCTTCCCGCTGCGCAAGGAGTTCCACGACTACTTCGAGTGGGCGGCGGAACGGGTCGCGCACCACGTGTCGTACGGCGCCGAGATGACCCGGATCCGCACCGACGGCGACGGGTTCGAGATCACCGTCGGCGAGGAGCTGGTCCGAACGCGCAACGTCGTGCTGGCGACCGGGCTCAAGGCGAGCCTGCCGGACGGCATCGAGGCGGGCGAGCGGATCTGGCACAACCAGGACCTGCTGCACAAGGTCGGCACCCTGGAGGACCCGCGGCACGTCGTCGTCGTGGGTGCGGGACAGAGCGCGGCCGAGACGGTGGCGTTCTTCCACGACCGCTTCCCCGAGGCCGAGGTGCACGGCGTCTTCGCGCGCTACGGGTACAGCCCTGCCGACGACAGCTCGTTCGCGAACCGCATCTTCGACCCCGCGGCGGTCGACGAGTTCTACCGCGCGCCGGAGGACGTCAAGCAGAAGCTCATGGGCTACCACGCCAACACCAACTACAGCGTGGTCGACCAGGACCTGATCGAGGAGCTCTACCGGCGGGTCTACCGGGAGAAGGTCCTCGGCAGGCAGAGGTTGTCGCTGCACAACACCTCGCGGCTCATCGACGTGAACCCCGACGGCAAGTGCGTGATCGAGTCGCTCGCGGACGGCGGGCGGCTGCCGCTCGACGCGGACGTCATCGTGTACGCGACCGGGTACCGGCCGGCGAACCCCGTCCGGCTGCTCGGCGATCTCGCCGACCACTGCGAGCGCGACGAGCACGGCCGGCTGAAGATCACCCGCGACTACCGGGTGGTCACGAACGACGAGATCCGCGGCGGGATCTACCTGCAGGGCGGCACCGAACACACCCACGGCATCACGTCGTCGCTGCTCTCGAACACCGCTGTGCGGGCAGGCGAGATCCTCGACTCAGTCCTGCGCCTGCCGCGGACGACGGTGAACCCGGTGCCGGAGCTCGCGGCACATCGCTAGCCGGCATCACCGCTGAGGTAGTCCGCGAACGTCCGCCGGCCGACCGCGCGGCCCGGTGCCAGGTTCCCGCCTGCACGGTAGGCGCGGTACGTCGCTCCCGGGACCTTCAACGGCACGAGCGTGCGCTTCTTCCCCGTTGCGGCCAAGTACATCCGGGCGAGGTCGATCGCCTCGTGGATCTCCGGTCCACCCATCTCGGGCGCTGGTCCCGACGGTGCCGCCTGAGCGAGCGTGGCCAGTTCCAGGCCGACCTCGGCCTCGTCGACCGGCTGGAACGCGAATCCCGGCACGAGCATCAGCGGCAGTTTGGACGTGCTGTCGAACATGCGGCGCAGCAACGAGTGGAACTGCGTGGCACGCAGGATCGTGTGCGCCACACCCGAGTTGGCGATCAGCTGCTCGGCAGCGTGCTTCTGCTTGTAGTAGGGGAGCGGGACCCGGTCGCAGCCGACGATCGAGATGTAGACCAGGTGTGCGGGCTTGGCCGCCAGCACCGCCTTGGCCATGTCGACCTCGCGCCGGAACGACGTCGCGCAGTGCACGACGACGTCCGCGTGCAGTGCGCTCAAACCCGTGCCGTGCAACAGATCCGTGCCGGTGGAGCGGGACACCGCCCTGGCACCGGGCAGAGCGGCGACGACGTGCCTGCCGAGCGAGCCGTTGCCGCCCGTGACGACGAAAGTCATGCAGTTACTTTGACACGGTAGTAATGCGCCAGCACGATGGTGCCGGAGACGGCGGCGATCGCGCTGATCACGAGGCCGGCCTGGGCGAGCGCGCTCATGCCCGTGCCCTCACCGAGCAGCTTGATGCCGATCCACGCGGCGACGATCGGGTTGACGACGGTCTGTCCCGCCACGACGAGGTCGGGCGGCCCGGCGGCGTACCCGAGCTGGATGAACCAGGCGCCCACGAGGAAGGCGACGACCAGCCCCAGCAACGAGACCCACTCGATCTGCGGCAGCGTGGTCGTGACGTCCCTGACCAGCACGGCGACCAGCCCGTAGGCGATTCCGGCGCCCACGGCGAGCGCCAGCGCCCTGACCGCGCCCGCCTGGAACGTCGCCACCACGGTGCAGACGAGCACTCCCGCGACCACCAGCTGACCGGCCTGCAACGCGACCTTCGCCGACACCTCCGTCGGCACCGCCTGGCCCGCCGTGATCCACACGAACACCACGATTCCCGCTGTGGCCACCAGCACCGCGACTGCGAGCAGCCCGCTGAACTTCCGCGCGCGTGCCACCGCGATGATCGGGATGGCCAGCGCGTTCAACGGCGCCACCACCGAGACCGGTGCCAGCGCGAGCGCGACGATCTGCAGGACCGCGCACGCGAAGAGGACGAGGAACCCGTAGACCCACCGGCGTGACGTCACGAGCCGGTGTGCGGAGGTCAGCTTCAGGTCGGTCAGCTCCCGCACACCGGCGTGCTGCCACATCGCGCCGAGCGCGCTGCACCCGGCGGCTAGTACCGCGCACAGGATCGCGATCCCGACCACGTGCCAATCGTACCCCGGCACTGCTATGGTTCATTACATGAGTAACGAACCCAGGAAGTGATGTCGTGTTCGACGATCGGAGCCCGATCTACCGGCAGATCGCCGACCGGATCAAGGCGGACGTGCTCAGCGGGGCGTTGAAAGCGGACGAGCAGGTCATGTCGACCAACCAGTACGCCGCCTACTACCGGATCAACCCGGCGACCGCGGCGAAGGCCTTTCAACAGCTCGTGGACGAGAAGGTGCTCTACAAGAAGAGGGGGATCGGGATGTTCGTGAGCACGCAGGCTCGCGACATGCTGCGGGCACAGGGGAGGGAGACCTTCTTCGGTGAGGTCGTTGATCCGATGGTCGCGGAGGCGCGCGCCATCGGCATTCCGCTCGCCGACGTCATCCGCCGCATCGAGCAGCACGAGAACGGGAGTGCGTGATGCGCGTTGACGTGCAGGGCCTGACGGTGCGCTACGGCGACGTCACGGCCATCGACGACATGAGCTTCTCCTTGTCCGGCAACAAGATCTACGGACTGCTCGGGCGAAACGGCTCCGGCAAGACCAGCCTGATGTCCGTGCTGGCCGGCTACCGCAGGCCCATCGGCTCGGTTCAGCTCGACGGGGAGCAGGTCTTCGAGAACGCGGCCGCGATGCGGAAGGTCTGCCTGGTGCGGCACCCGGCCGACGCCGCGGACAAGAGCGACAAGGTCTCGCACGTGCTCGAGTACGGCGCGGCGTGGCGGGACACGTGGGACAACGCGTACGCGCTCGAGCTGGCCGAGCTGTTCAAGATCGGGCTGAAGTCCAAGGTCGGAGAGCTGTCGCTGGGGCAGCGGTCTGCTGTTGGTGCCGTCATCGGACTTGCCAGTCGTTCGCCGCTGACGATGCTCGACGAGTCGCACCTCGGCATGGACACCCCGACCCGGTACGCGTTCTACGACGCCCTGCTCAACGACTTCATGGCGCACCCGCGCACGATCATCGTCTCCACGCACCTCATCGAGGAGCTGTCCTCGTTGCTGGAGGAGGTCGTGATCATCGACAGCGGCCGGCTGGTGTTGCAGGAGGAGGCGGACGTGCTGCGGTCGCGTGGCACCGAAGTCGTCGGAAACGCCGCCGACGTCGACGAGTTCACCGAGGGGCTGACCGTGTTGAGTGAGAAGTCGTTGGGGCGCACGAAGTCCGCGATGGTCTTTGGTCAGCTCGACGACTCCGGGCTCGTCCGCGCCCGGCAGCTCGGCCTCGAGCTCGGCCCGATCGCGTTGCAGGACCTGTTCGTCCACCTCACCGAGCCGGTCGGAGGCAAGCGGTGAAGATCTTCCGTCACCTGACCGTCGCGCTGGTGTCGTACGGCGGGATCGTCGGCGCCAGTGTCTTCCTCGCGGTTCTCGCCGTCGAGTTCGGCATCTCGCTGTTCGGCGACGCCGTGTTCAGCGGCTGGATGCTCGTCACCGTGCAGATCGCGCGCTGGTTCGTGCTCTGGGTGGGCGTGTACACGATCCACAACGTGCTGCCGATCGCGATCGCGCACGGCCGCACCCGCCGCGAGTTCCTGGGCGCGGCGACCGGTTTCACCGTGGTCTTCGCGCTCGCGATGACGCTGTTGACGTGGCTCGGGTTCCTCGTCGAGGACGGCGTCTACAGCCTGATGGACTGGCGGTCGACCCCGCACGGGTCGCCGCTCGCGTACTTTCTGATGTTCCTGGTGTGGTGCGCGGTCGGCATGTTCGTCACCGCGGCGTTCGACCGTTGGGGGTACGGCGGGGTGTTCACGCTGCCCGTCGGTCTGGCGCTGGCGGTGGTGCCGGGGATCACGATGCCCGGCACCGGGGACACGCCGTTCGTCAGGAACATGCCGCACCTGCTCGGCGACGGCTGGCACGCGGTGTCACTGGGTGCGTGGGTGGTCGCGATGGCCGTCACGTGGGCCATCGCGCGGGATCTTCCGGTTCGCCTGCGGACGTCCTGACGCCTCACCCGGCCGCCAGCTCCGCCGTGCGGTGGCGTTCCATCAGTTCCGCGACCTCGGCGGTCGGCGGATGCGTGATCGCCGAGGCCGCCGAACGCAGGACCTCCAGCTGCTCGGTGAGGTGCGCGTGCACGAACTGCTTCAGCGCGTCCGGGCTGGTGGAGGCGAGCTGGATCTCCGCATCCGTCGGCATGCCGGGCATGTCGTGGCCGGCGTGGTGGTTCACGTACGGCGCGTCGAGCAGTTTCCGCAACGCCACGAGCTCGGCCCTGCGGTTCTCGACGAGTTCGGGCCTGCCTGCCAGCTCCACCAGTTTCAGGGCCTGCTCGTCGGTGGCGATCGCCAGCTCGACGAACGCGCGTTCCGTTGCGCCGTAACCGTTCGCGCTCGAAGGGGACGGCGGTTGCGGTGGTGGTTCCTGCTGGCAGGCCGAGAGGAGGACGCCTGCCAGCAGGAGCACGATCAGCCGTGGTTGCCGGCGTGATCGCATTTCATCACCACGTTGATGCAGTTGCGGACGCGGCGTTCCATCTCGGCGCGCGGCCACACGTTGAAGAAGTCTCCGTGCATCGTCTGCCCGGTGCCCGACGAGAGCCGGAGTCCCGCCGTGCTGCCGTTGACCGGATACCGCAGCACCATCCGCAGCTTCGGCACCGGAACCGGGTGCGAGGAAGGACATCCACCCGCGACGGGGTAGGACATGTGCGACTTGTGGTCGGCGGAGTCGAGGTTGCGGCCGTCCCAGCACTGCGGGAAGTCCAGGTACGTCTCCAGCATCGTGCCCGCCGGGCACACCACGAAGTTCTTCGACGGGTTGACGTGCCCCGCGTGCAGGCACGACCAGCGCGCGATGCTGTCGTGGTCGCCGGTGGCCCTGGCGTTGCCCGCCACGATCTTCAGCCCGTACGGCGTGGGCTGGATCGCCGCCGGGTTGTTCACACCCTCACCGAGGTAGTAGAAGGTGATGCCGGTAGGGGCGATCGCGGTGTTGTCGCGGTACATCGTCGGCACCCAGTACGACGAGATGTCGGAGACCGGGTTGCAGTTGCCGGTCTTCCCCTCCAGCGACTGCTGGGTTGAGTGGGCGTTGGTCGAGTGGTTGCCGAAGAAGTCGTGGAAGTGCGAGGCACCGGCCAGACCGGGCAGGACGATCGGGTCGTCCGGCAGGCGGTGACTCAGCTGACAGTCCGCGACGAACTCGGCGACGCGGACGGGTTCTCCTTGCGCGGTAACGGGAACGCTGAGCACGCCGGCGGCCAGCGCGAGGACGGCGGCCAGCTGGGACAAGGGCTTCGTCATTGAAGCTTCCTCTCCGCTGCAGGGGGCGGGCGGTTAGGAGAGCGCTCTCACGCGAATCGAGCATGGCGCAGTCGCATTGGGGCGTCAATCCGCAAGAAATGTTCAGTAGTACCGGTTTTCTTGACATCGCGTGCCTGCTGCGATGACGCTCGGATCCGGAGGGCGCTCTCACGATCCCGTTCTCCGGCCCCAGGAGCACCCATGTCAGGAAGCCTTCACCGCGGCGGACTTCCACTCGTCGCCGCGGCACTGGTCGCTGCCGCTCTGATCGTTCCGGTCCACGCGGAAGCCGCCGGTCCACTGCTCTCCCAAGGCCGTCCCGTCACGGCGTCACCAGCGAGAACGCCGCCTTCACCCCGGCTGCGGCGGTGGACGGCGACCTGGGCACCCGCTGGTCGAGCGAGTTCCGCGACCCGCAGTGGATCCAGCTGGACCTCGGTTCGACGGCGAGGGTCGACCAGGTCGTCCTCGTGTGGGAAACCGCGCACGCGAAGACGTTCAGCCTGAAGATCTCCCCGGACGGCAACAGCTGGAACGATTTGTACAGCACGGCGACGGGCCCGGGCGGCACCCAGACACTCCCGGTGAACGGCACGGGCAGGTACGTCCGGCTCGACCTGGCCGAGCGCGCCACCCAGTGGGGTTACTCGCTGTGGGAGTTCCAGGTGTTCGGCACTCGGGACGCCGGGACCGCCGAAACCCTGCTCTCGTACGGAAAACAGGGCGCGGCCTCGACGTTCCAGGACGACGCCAACTGCGGCCGGTGCCTCCCGGCCAAGGCGTTCGACCGCGACCCCGCAACCCGTTGGGCCACGAGCGCGACCACCGGCTGGGTCGACCCCGGCTGGATCTCGGTGGACCTCGGCGCACCCGCGACCATCTCGAAGGTCGTGCTGCAGTGGGACCCGGCCTTCGCGACGGCGTACCGGCTGGAGGTCTCCGACGACAACGCGAACTGGCGCGAGATCTACTCGACGACCACCGGCCGCGGCTTCAAGGAGACGCTGACCGTCAGCGGTCAGGGCCGCTACGTCCGGATGTTCGGCACGGCCAGGTCGAACGGGTACGGCTACTCGCTGTGGGAGTTCCAGGTCTACGGCACCGGGGGCAACCCCACGCCCGCCCCGCCGCTGCCGCCGAACCCGTCGTTCCCCGGCCGGCTCGTGTGGGCCGACGAGTTCAACGCGCCCGCGGGCACCGGCCCGGACGCCTCGAAGTGGCAGGCGGAGACCGGGCCGGGTGTGAACAACGAGCTGCAGTACTACACGAACAACAACAACGCCCGGCACGACGGCAACGACAACCTGGTGCTGCAGGCGCGCCGTGAGGTCACGCCGGGCAGCGCGTGCCCGCCGGACCCGATCAGCGGCAGCACGACGTGCCAGTACACGTCGGCACGGCTCAACACGCACGGCAGGTTCAGCTTCACCTACGGCAGGGTCGAGGCGCGGATCAAGGTGTCCACGACGCAGGGGCTGTGGCCCGCGTTCTGGTTGCTGGGCGCGGACTTCTTCGACCAGCGCACACCGTGGCCGAACTGCGGTGAGATCGACGTGATGGAACACGTCGGCCGGGAACCGAACCGGGTGTACTCGACGCTGCACGCGCCCGCGTACCACGGCGCCGGCGGGTTCGGGCAGCCGCTCGACCTCGGCACTCCCGCTGCGAGCGCGTTCCGCACGTTCGCGGTCGAGTGGGACTCCAGCCACATGACGTTCAGCGTGGACGGCAACAACTTCTTCACCGTCGACAAGAACCAGCTGGAGTCCACGCGCGGACCGTGGGTCTACGACCACCCGTTCTTCATCATCATCAACAACGCGGTGGGCGGCGACTTCCCCGGCCCGCCGGGACCGGGGACGCAGCTGCCGCAGGACATGGTGCTCGACTACGTCAGGGTGTTCCAGTGACGGAGACACGGGCCGGCGGTGAGACGTCGAAAGCCTCGCTGACCGTCTCGATCTCGATCTGCGCGGTTTCCCCCGAGGTCAGCGGGATCGCGGGCACGAAGTACGCGTCGTTCGCCGTCCCGCCGAGGAAGATCCGCTCGCTGCCGGTCCACTTGTAGACCCGGTACTGCCGGACCGAACCGGGCGAGCGCGTCCAGGTGAGCCGTGCCGACACCGTCGTGACGTCGGTGCGGCTCACCTGCTCGACCCGCACGTTCGCCGGTGCGGCAGGCGGCGTCATGACCGGGTCCGTCACGCCGATCCGGCCGATCAGAGCGGTGACCGGTCCTCCCGGCAGCACGCGCAGCGCGATCTCCGTGAGCGTCGCGTCGGCGTGCTCGCCGAGCGGGAACACGCTGCGCCGCCACGCACCGCTGATCCCGCCGAGGTCCAGGACCTTCTCTGTGGTGCCGATCCGCAGCACCGCCTGCAGCCGGGACGGTCCGGTGCCGGTGCGGTGGACGATCTCGAACTGGCTGTTCCCGGTCAGCCGCAACGACGTCGCGAACAACCGGACGTCGTTGGCGGACGCCGGAGTGCCGGTGATCTTCAGCGCGGTACCGCCGTCGTACGGCTCGTCCCAGTCGAGCGACGGCACGACCTTCGTCCCGGTGCCCTTGACGCTCCACCGCCACGTGGGCAGCACGTCCTGCAGCGACAGGTTGTTCCACGCCTGGGACGAACGCACGGTCCCGTTGACCGCGAACTTCCTGCCGTGGCCGGTGTTGAAGTTCGTCACGAACGGCAGCGAGGTGATCGGCGTCAGCTCGGTGATGTAGTGCGCCACGCCCTTCCACGCGGCGGTCGTCGTCGTGTTCGACGGATCACCGTTCGGGCCGACCCAGAACCTGTTGTCCCTGGCGTAGAAGTCGGCGGGACCGGCAGCGGACTTGAACGTCCATTCCGGACGGTAGAAGCCGAGCGACGTGGTGTGCGGCTTGCCCTCGGGGAAGACGGACGCCCAGCCGACGCTCGTGTTGTAGCCGTTCGCCTCGACGTCCACACCGGACGCGAGGTCGTAGGGGCTGCGGCCCAGCTGCCTGGCGAGGTTCGCCGAGTTCTGCAGACCGCTCGCGCTCCACCAGAAGTTCAGGAACATCTCGTCGGACTGCTCGAAGAACATCTGGTTCCGCGAGGTCAGCGCGTTCTGCCAGGAGACGCTGCCGGTGTTGGTCATCGCGTCGTACCAGATGACCCGCAGCCCGCTCTTCTTCAGGTACACGATGAAGTCGCGCATGTCGCCGGCGAGCTGAGCGTCGCCGCCCGCGGTCTCCTGGTTGAGGAACCAGCCGTCGAAACCGTGGTGCCTGGCGACCTGGATCATCTTGTCCGCCACCGGGAACCTGTCGCCCTCGCGCCGGACGAAGTCGCGGACCCACTGCAGCTGGCCGCCATAGGCCGTGGGCGGGAGGAACACGTTGCCGATCACGCGGACACCGTTGCGGTGCGCGGCGTCGGTGACGGTCGGGTTCGGCGCGAGGATCAGGCCTTCGGACGCGGAACCGCCCCAGAACACCAGCTCGTCGATGTACTGCCAGTAGTTCGTGGCGTAGTAATTCATGTCGAGCGAGCCCTGTGCCGGGTTGTTGCTCGTCGGCGCGTACGCGACCAACGCCTGCACTCGCGCCTCACCGGTGTGGGCGTGGGCGTTGGCAGGGCGGGCCGGGACAACACGCTTGGCCAGCGGCACGGTGCTGCGGTTGTACCTGGCGTCCCGGTCCGTCGACGGATCCCAGTCGAGGATCGTGGCCGGGTGCCAGTACGACGCGTACGGTTGCGCGGCTTCGGCGGCGGACGCGGGAGTCTCGGACAGCAGGCTGGTCAAAGCCGCCGTCGAGCTCAGAACGAGGAACTGTCTCCGAGTGGGCACGCGATCACCCTTGTGCGCCATCCGATTCGCCGCATACCGCCTCTACGGTGACTGCATCGGACGACAATTCACCGATCTGCTGCGCTGTGTAACCGGGAACGATTCGGTGACGTCCGTTGGAACGGCATCGAAATGTTCCGGCAACCATCCATGTGGCCGAACCTCAGTGGGGCTACTGAGCGGTAGCGTTGGGATCGCTGTCGCAATTGGTACCCCTGCAACCAATTCGAGGTGTCATCGTCGTGCGCATCAAAGCTGTGCTTGCGGCACTCGTCCTGGCGCTGATCCCGGCCACCGCCCCTGCTGTTGCCTCAGCGGCGGCCAACCCCTACGAACGCGGCCCGGCACCCACCGCCGCATCGGTGGAGGCCTCCCGAGGCACGTTCGCCGTCACCCAGGCCGCCATTCCCCGCCAGTCGAACTTCGGTGGCGGCACCATCTACACACCGACCAGCGACCTCACCTTCGGTGCCGTCGCGATCTCACCCGGCTTCACAGCCACCCAGTCGTCCGTCGCGCACTTCGGGCCGCGCCTCGCGTCGTACGGCTTCGTGGTGGTCACCATCAACACGCTGTCGGGCTGGGACGACCCCGACAGCCGGGGCCGCCAGCTGCTCGCGGCCCTCGACTACGCCGTCCGCACGAACCCGCGCGTCGACGCCACCCGGCTCGCCGTGATGGGCCACTCGATGGGTGGTGGCGGGGCGTTGCGCGCCTCCGTCAGCCGCCCGGCCCTGCAGGCCTCGATCCCGCTGGCCGGCTGGCACACGACCAAGAACTGGTCGACCGTCGGGGTGCCGACCCTGGTGCTCGGCGGCCAGAACGACCCGACCGCACCCAACTCCCAGCACTCGCTGCCGTTCTACACCTCGATGACGGCGGCGCCCGACAAGGCGTTCCTGGAACTGCGCGGCGGCGACCACTCGGATCCGCGCAGTGACAACGTGACGGTCCGCAAGTACACGCTGTCGTGGCTCAAGCGGTTCGTCGACGACGACCTGCGCTACGACCAGTTCCTCTGCCCGGCCCCGGCGCCGAACACGCTCATCTCGGCCTACCGGGACACCTGTCCGCACGCCTGATCACCGGTGGGTGGTTTCTGTTGCTCCGGCGGCGGAAACCACCCACCTGTGGCCGGTGCCGGAGTGCGACGGCCTGGCACAGCGTGAATGACCACGGCACAACCGATTCCGCGACGTACGCGGTCCAGCTGCGCAGGGTCGCGACGGAGATCGCACCGGTCAGATGCGCGACGACCCCGTCAGTTGCGTGAGCACGACTGCGACCGTCCCGAAGAGACAGGGGGCGAACAGTCCGGAGGCGATGGACGCCGTGCGCCGGGCGGGGGAGACGGTGATGGTCACGACTCTCTCACCATCAGCCCGGCGCCCTCCGGGATCTCCAGCGGCACGGTGTAGAAGCGGATGTCGTAGCCGTCCGGGTCGGTGATTCCCGACAGCAGCCAGCCGACCCGCGTGCGCATCACGCCGTCGTGCGCGACGCCCCGCGCGGCCAGGTTCGCCGCGAGCGCGTTGAGCGCGTCCTTGCCCGGCACGCCGATCGCGAAGTAGTCGAACCCGGATGCTGCGGCGGCCTTCTCGGGGTTGAGGCGGATCGCGAAGCCCGGCCCTCCGTTGGGATGTGCCAGGGCGACGCCCATCAGCCCCCCTTCCTCGACGAAGTGCATCACCGGGAAGTAGCCGAGGTGGCCGGAGTACCAGGCCAGTGACTTCTCCAGGTCGGAGACGGGCGGCTTGACGTGGTGGCACCGCTGCTGGAGGGCATGCTGCTCACCAAGACGACGGAGCAAACGATCGAGCAGTACGAGTCGTGGCTGGTCAAGACGTGGACGCGGCTCATAGCACCTTCCTGACCTCGGCGGGCGGCACTCGCGAAAAGGGCCGCCAACCGTCCGGGAGACGGTCGGCGGCCCCGCTTGCTCAGCGTGATCCGGTTCCCCTCAGGGGACGATCACTCGTAGGCGATCGCGTCCAGCACGTTGAGGCGCGCGGCCCTGATCGCGGGCAGGATCGCCGCGATCACACCGACGACCGCGGCCACCACCAGGTACTGGACCATGGTGACCCAGGGGAACCCGATCTCCGAGATGCCCTGGTCCTTCAACGCCTGCACGGTCGCGACGCCCAGCGCCGCACCGACCGCGAGGCCGAGCACCGCGCCGAACACCGAGATCACCACCGACTCGACGGTGATCATCCGCATCACCTGCGCCCGCCGCATGCCGATGGCCCGCAGCAGACCCAGCTCGCGGGTCCGCTCGATCACCGACAGCGCCAGGGTGTTGATGACGCCGAGGACCGCGATGAGGATCGCCAGCGCCAGCAGGATCTGGATCATCAGCAGGACCGTGTCGAACTGCGAGGTCGTCTGCTTCACGAACCCGCTGCGGTCCTGCACGGTGATCTCCGGGTTGTCGGCGAGCAGCGGCTCGACGCGCTTCTGCACGTCCGCCACCGCCGTCCCCGGCTTCACCTGCAGGAACGCCTGGACGATCTGGTCGGACCGGAAGTCGCGGGACGCGGACTCCGGCAGCACCAGCGCACCCTGCAGCACCTGGGTCTTGGCCCAGATGAACCCGACGGTGAACGTGCGCGGCTCCTCGCTCCTGGCCAGCTGCAGGGTCAGCGTGCTGCCGACCGAGAGGCCCTTCTCGGACGCGAGGTCCTCCGGCAGCGCGAGCTGGTTCTCCTTCAGCGGCGCGATGTCACCGTGCTTCGGCTTGAGGCCGAACATCTGCTTCATCGCGGGCACGCTCGTCGGGGCGATCGCGAACAGCTGGTCCTCGCCCTGCAGCACGCCGTCGGAGGCCCAGCCGAACGCCGAGCTCACGCCTTCTGTCTGCTCGACCTTCGTCAGCACGTCCCGCTTGAACGACGCGGGCATGCCCTCCATCTGGCCCTCGCCGGAGATGATCAGGTCGGTCTGGATCTGGCCGGCGGCCAGCTTCTCGATCGACTTGGTCGCCGACGTCAGCACCACGCTCACGCCGGTGATCAGCGAGATGCCGACCATCAGCGCGGCCGCGGTGATCGCGGTACGGCGCGGGTTGCGCGCGGAGTTCCTGCGGCCCAGCAGTCCCGGCATCGACCACGACAGCAGCCGGCCGATCAGCGACACCATCGGCTTGGACAGCAGCGGGGTCAGCAACGCCACGCCGATGAACGCCACCAGGATGCCGCCGAAGATCAGCGGCAGCGACGCCTGCCGGAACCCGAAGCCCAGCGCCGTGCCACCCGCGGCGGCCACCAGCGCTCCGGTGATCGTGATCTTCGTCAGCGGCCGGTCCGGCGTCGCAGCCTCCCGCATCGCCGCCACGGGGGCGATCCGCGAGGCCCGCAGTGCCGGCATGACCGCCGCGATCATCGTGACGACGATGCCGACCGCGAACGACGAGATCACCGCCGACATCGGCACACCGATGCCCGCGAGCTGCAGGTTCGTCCCGCCCACCGAGCTGAAGATCTTCGCCAGCAACGCGCCCACGCCGATCCCCGCCCCGAGGCCCACGATCGACGCGATCAGGCCGATCACGAACGCCTCCAGCACGACGGACCCGATGACCTGGCGTCGTGACGCGCCCATCGACCGCAGCAGCGCGAGCTCACGCGTGCGCTGGGCGACGATGATGGAGAACGTGTTGAGGATGATGAAGATGCCGACGAACAACGCGATGCCGGCGAACCCGAGCAGCACGTAGTTGAAGAACTTCAGGCCCTCGTTGATCTGGTCGGCCTGCTCCTTCGCCAGCGTGGCACCGGTCTTCACCTCGTAGCCGGAGCCGAGCTTCGCCGCGACGGCGTTGCGCAGAGCGTCTTCCGACTGGCCGTTCGCCGCCGTCACGGTGATCGACGAGTACACGTCCTTCTTGCCCAGCAACAACTGCTGCGCGACCGGCTCGGTGAACGCCACCGACAGCTCGCCGCCCAGCGACTCGCGCCCGCCCGCGTACTCGTAGATGCCGGTGATCTTGAAGGTCTTCTTGGGCTCCAGGGTGAGCAGCGAGATGTCGTCGCCCACCTTGAACTGGCCGGACGACGCGAGGTACGCGCCGACGATGACCTCGTTGTCCGCCTGAGGGGCCCTGCCCTCCCGGATCTTCTCCTGGCCGGTGCCCGTCCAGTTGGCGCCGAACCGCGGCGCCCCGGAGGTGGTCATCACCTTGCCGTTCTTGCCGATCGGCCGCGCGGAGCCCTGCACGTCACCGACGGCCGACGCCACGCCCGGCACCGACTTCACGTCGGCGATGGCCTGGGGCGTCAGCGGTACGGGTTCCTTGCCCTTCTCCGTCTTCGGCGACACCGAAACGTCCACATTGGCGAAAGCCGACGAGAACAGGTCGGTGAACGACCGCTGCAGCGTGTCGGTCAGCACGAACGAACCGGACACGAACATCACGCCCAGCACCACCGCGAGCGCGGACAGCACCAGCCGGAGCTTGCGGGAGAGCAGGCTCTTGATGGTCGCCTTAAACATGGCTGCTACCGCTGTGCTCGATCATTCCGGGTGCGTCGAGGTGCTTCATCGTGTCGAGAACTTCTTCAGCGGACGGCGAAAGGAGCTCCCGGACGATGTTGCCGTCCTTGAGGAAGATGACGCGGTCGGCGTACGACGCGGCGTTCGGGTCGTGCGTGACCATCACGATGGTCTGGCCGAACTCACGCGCGGACCGCTGCAGGAAACCCAGCACCTCGGCACCGGACTGCGAGTCCAGGTTGCCGGTCGGCTCGTCGGCGAACACCACGTCCGGCCGCGACACCAGCGCACGCGCACACGCCACGCGCTGCTGCTGGCCACCCGACAGCTGCGTCGGCCGGTGGGTCAGCCTGTCCCTCAGGCCCACCGTGTCGACGACGACGTCGAACCACGCGCGATCGACCTTCTTGCCGCCGATCGCGAGCGGCAGCGTGATGTTCTCCTCGGCCGTCAGCGTCGGCAGCAGGTTGAACTGCTGGAAGATGAAGCCGACCTTGTCGCGCCGCAGCTCCGTGAGACCGCGGTCCTTCAGCCCGGTGACCTTCGTGTCACCGATCCACACCTCGCCGCGAGTCACGTCGTCGAGGCCCGCGAGGCAGTGCATCAACGTCGACTTGCCCGATCCCGACGGCCCCATGATCGCAGTGAACCTGGACGTCTCCAGGTCGACGCTCACCCCCGCGAGCGCGGTCACGGCAGCGTCGCCGGACCCGTATTCCTTCCACACGTCAACGGCTCTGGCCGCGACTCCATCGGACGCGCTCACTGTTTGTCCCCTCCTGTGGGTCTCGTGCGCACCATCTTCGGCGACACGGGCACACCGTAGGGTCAGGTCTTCCACTGAGACGACCCTGAGATTGACCCCGGCACCCCGCCCCCCGCCGCCACGCTGAGAGATCTCTCAGCTGCGCTGCGTGTGCACGCAGATGCGGTGCGGGAGGAACGGTATTTCACTGCGGCCGCAGTGTCTTCAGCCTTCCGATGACTAGGCCGTCAACTTCCGTCGCATTGAGACGGTCGGTTCCATTCGCCATGAAACCAGTTCGACGCGGAGGCCTTCCCTCAACGCGTTCTCGGCGAGCCAGTGGTCCACGTCCTCGCGGTAGGCGCGGGCCGGTCGCGGCCAGCGGTCCAGCCACTCGAGGAACGCGGCGTTGCAGACGATCGGCCCGCCCGGCGGTCGCACGCCGAGCACGAGCACGGGGTCCTCTCCGGCGGCAAAAGAGGCGGCGGTGTCGTGCACGCCGCCGAAGAGGAGCCGCTCCGCACCCAACTCACGGGCTTTGTCCGCCACCCCGAAGAAAGCCGACCCGCGCCCGTGTGTGCGCACCACCAGCTGGTGCGCACGGAAGTCGGTGTCGAGGAACTCATCGGCGTACGTGCCGTCATCGGCCAGCACCAGCACGTTCGTGCCGCCGGGGAGTGCCCCGACCTGACCTGGATGCGTGATGCCGATGACGGTGATGCCCACGACCTCAATCGTGACGGTCGTGTGTTAACCCTTGGCAGCGTGGGCGTTAAACAAGTTTCGGCAGCACTTCCGCACCGAACAGGCGGATCGTCTCGATGACGGAGTCGTGCGGCATGCCGCCGATGTCCACCATCACCAGGTGCGTGTCGATGGACAGCTGCTGCGCCAACGCGTTCAGGCGCGCCGCCACCTCGTCCGGCGTCCCGCACACCGCCGCGCCGTCCATGATCGCGTCCACGTCGACGTCACCGTCCCCGCGCCACGGGTCGGCGAACCGCGCGTACTCGGCCAGATGCGGCCGCCACCGTTCCCGCGCGTCCTCGTGCGCCACGAAGACGTGACTCGGCACGCCGACCCGCCCGCCGGGGAAGCGTTCGCGGTAGTGCCGCACGACGTCGGCGTAGATGGAGGGATCCCGCAGCGTCGACGGCAGCATCAGCGGCATCTTCAGCTCGGCGCCCAGATTCGCGGACACCGCCGACCCCGACCCGATCCACACCGTCGGCCGCGGCAGCTGCACCGGCCGCGGCGTCGTGGTCACCTGGCTCAGCGGGCCGCGGAACCGGCCGTCCCAGCTCACGCCGGGCTCCTCGAGGAGCTTGATCAGCAACCGCAGGTGTTCCTCGAACCGCTCGCGCAGCTCACCGGGCTGCACCCCGAACGCCGCGTCCGTCTGCTGGTCGACCCCGCGCGCCACGATCAGCTCGGCCCGGCCGTTGGACAGCACGTCCAGGGTGGCGAGGGACTCGGCGACCAGCACGGGGTCGCGGTGGGCGAGCAGCGTCACGCCGGTGGAGAGCTTGAGCGTGGACGTCCGTGCCGCCACCCAGGCGAGCAGCAGTTCCGGTGCCGACACGATGTAGCGGGTGAAGTGGTGCTCACCGATCGCGACACCCGTGAAGCCCGCCTCCTCGGCCACGACCGCCTGCTCGACCATCGCCCGCAGCCGGTCGGCCTGGGGCACTTCCTCGCCCGTGCACGGGTTGGGCAGGTGGTCACCCAGGATCAGCAGGTAGACGTCCATGCCCGTCATTTTCCATCCGTCCGGGGCAAGATGGTCGGCATGGTCATCAACAACGAGACGGACAGCCGGTACGAGCTCCACGTCGACGGTCAGCTGGCCGGTCAGCTCGACTACCAGCTCGTCGGTGGCGTCATCGCGTTGACGCACACCGAGGTCGACGAGGCGTACGCCGGTCAGGGCCTCGGCGCGCAGCTCGCGAAGTTCGCGCTCGACGACGCGCAGGCCCGTGGTCTCAAGGTCTCGCCGATTTGCCCGTTCGTGGCGAAGTACATCGACAAGCACCCGGAATACCGTGTTACCGTCCGGTAAGAATTACTTGCAAGCGCTAACAATGAGGTGAGCGGGCGTGTGGAGTGAACCGGGCGCGTTCGAGGTGGCACCAGGCGTGCACCGCATCCCGCTGCCGTTGCCGAACGACGGCCTGCGCGCGGTCAACGTCTACGCGATCGAGGACGGCGACGGCCTCGTCATGGTCGACTCCGGCTGGGCGCTGGACGAGGCACGTGACCAGCTGGAAGCCGCGCTGGGCACGCTGAACAAGGGTTTCGAGGACATCCGCAGGTTCCTCGTCACGCACGTGCACCGCGACCACTTCACGATGGCGGTGTCGCTGCGGCGCATGTTCGGCGCCAAGATCGGGCTCGGCCTCGGCGAGCAGCCCTCGTTGCGGCACATCCTGCACGGGCAGGAGGACCAGCACGTCGACGACCTGCGCAAGTGGGGCGCGAGCGAGCTGGCGGAGACGTGGATCAAGATCATGCACCACGTCGACCGCGGTGAGGCCCTGCACGACTACGAGGAGCCGGACGAGTGGCTGGTCCGGGGCACGGTCGGCCTCGAACACCGCGAGCTGGAGGTCGTCCCGACGCCCGGCCACACCCGCGGCCACGTGGTGTTCGTGGACCACACAGCGAAGGTGCTGTTCTCCGGCGACCACGTGCTCCCGCACATCACGCCGTCGATCGGCTTCGAGCCGTTGCGCCCCGAACTGCCGCTCGGCGACTACATGACGTCGCTCAGGCTCACCCGTGAGCTGCCGGACCTGCGCCTGCTGCCGGCCCACGGCCCGGTGACCGACAGCTCGCACGCCCGCGTCGACGAGCTGCTGCACCACCACGAACAGCGCCTGGAGGAGATCCTCAAGGCGGTCAGCGGCTCGGCGTTCGAGACCGCCCGCAAGATCGGGTGGACCCGCCGCCAGCGCCGGTTCGACGACCTCGACATGTTCAACCAGGTGCTCGCGATCGGGGAGACGGCCGCGCATCTCGATGTTCTGGTCGAACGTGGCGAATTGACCCGAACGATGAACGGCGGCGTGCTCGAATACCTGCTCTGACACACACATCGGGGACCGATCCCGTACCAGCGTCCCTTCGACCGCCCCTGCGCCCCCTTGGGAGCCGTACGGCACACACCCCGGCTCCGTCCGCCCGTCAGTACCGCGGGGATGCCCATGAGTGACGGAATCGTTCCGGCGATCGAGTTCGCCGACGCCGCAGTCGAGGGGGCCACCGCCTTCGACATGGCACCCGCGAACGGCCTTGCGAGCTCGTCCGTGCTGCGTGCACGACGCACACTGGATCTGAGGCGGACCGAGACTCCCGGACTCGGCGACATGCCCGGTGGGCCCAGGAAGCACCGGCATCGACGGCGCTACGCGGTAGTGATGCTCGACTCCGACGGCAGGCTCAGCGACCAGCAGCTGTTCTCGCAGCTGGGGTGGATACCGGGAACACGAGTCGACATCGGTGTGGGCGACGGTCACGAGATCGTCGTACGCCACGACGAGGAGGGCGCCTGGGCGCTGACCGCCCGCAACATGGTGCTGATACCGGCGCCATTGCGGCGCTGGTGCGGCTACGACGGCGGCGACCCGGTACTGGTAGTGGCAGTGCCGTCGATGTCCGCCGTGGTGCTGCACCCCCTCGAAACCCTGGACCAAGCGCTACCCGATCCCAGAAAAATCGTGGAACGAATGCATCCCCCCGGCACGCCGGCCGGTGCCGCAGCGGCTGCCGAGGACGGTGACGACGACGAGCTCTCCGCCGGGCGTGGATCCCAGGACGGCAACGGGCCTCAGGGTGCGGCAGGTTCGGGTGATGGCCGTGGGTAGCGCTCAGGCAGATGTGCAGGCATTGGTCCAGCTGATGCACGCCATGAACGTGGAGCCGGAAGAACTCCTGGCTGCCGCGCGGCCGCAGAACGTGCCCACTTTCGAAGAGTTCATGCGGCTGGTGCGCGCCGCGGCGTCACCGGGACTGCAGAGAAGCTACAAGTCCTACTGGGACAGGATCGTCGAATGCTGGGGCGGACGCAGACTGAACGAGCCGACCCCACGAGAAGTGGGCGAGCTGCTCGAGCACATCCGTGCCAACGCGCTACGGCGCCGGACCCACGTCGACGGGGCCGGCGCGGTATGTAACCTCTACTACGCGCTGCTACGCGTGTACCGGTTCGCGATCGATCAGGAGGTCTTGTCGTCGCGGCAGGATCCGATGCCGAAGGTGCCCAGACCACGCAGCGCTAAATCTCAGCGTCACGCGTTGAGTCCGCAGCTCTACCAGGAGATCGTCCGGACGGCTGTCGGGACCGGACGTGATCCGCGACTGGACGGCCTAATACTTCGGTTCCACTTGGAGACCGCTGCGCGCACCGGTGGCGCGCTGAATCTGCGCCCGATGGACCTGGACCCCGAACGGCTGTTGGTCACGCTGAGGGAGAAAGGCTCTATCCAGCGTCTGCAACCGGTCTCCCGGACCCTGATGCGGGCACTGCTCGACCATGCGGAGGAGCGTGGCGCTCGAGACAAGGCGAGTCCGCTGTTCCGGTTTCGTGACGGCAGGCCACTAACCAAACGTCGGTACGAAACACTGTGGATTCGGGTGGGTAAGTACGTCCCTGCCATCGGGGAAGAGAACATCAGTATGCACTGGTTGCGTCACACCACTTTGACGTGGGTGGAGCGCAACTTCGGTGTGGCGGTGGCCGTCGCCTACGCCGGGCACTCTGCGGGACTGTCTCTCTGGCGCGGTGTTACCGCTCACTACGTCAAGGCGAGTCTTGAGGAGGTCGCCACCGCGCTGCAGGCATTGACCGGCGAGCCGCACCCGCTGGCCGCGCACTGGTCTTGGTCGGCTGCGGCGCTTGAGGTACACCCGCTGCAGGAGGCTGGCCGGTGATCAGGGCCATCAGCGGGTAGTACGCCACGATCTCCGTCGAATAAGGGGTCTGTGTCAAAATATGTCGCTTACACAGACCCCTTAGGTGTCGCCGAGTGGCTCGCGTGTGGTGGTACGTCAGCAGCAGGTGTTGCGGTCGTCGGAGCATCTTCGTTGTCCGTGCTCGTAGTCGCGAGGGCGTGTCCTCAAAGCCAGATAGTGAGGGTGGCCAGGTCGATCATGTCTTGGTGGGACAGGGCGGTCCTGTCGTAGCGGGTGGCGATCGCGCGGAGTGACGGTTCAGCTTGAGGTTGTCTTCAGGGTGGCGAGGGCGCGTACGAGCGCGGTGGTCTGCGCACAGATCCCGGTCACGGTCCACTGCACGTTCTCGGGTGTGGCTTGGCGGGCCGGGCGCGTGGCGGTTGCCCACAGGCTTACAACGCCCTGGACAGTGCCGTCGCGCGAAACCTCTCGGAGTACCTGCGCCAGATCCTGCGTGGAGTCCGGAACAGCGCGGTAGTGGCCGGCGCCCTCCGCGGCGTAGGCCCAGCCGTGACGGACCACGCTGACGGAGCAGCCGGCGGCCGCAAGCCGCTCGCCCAGCAGGTCATCGAACCGGCTGCCTCCGTGCAGCAGAAGCCAACGGCCGTTCTGTACGGCGGGCTCAGCCGGTTCGGGTGGCACTTCGCACCAGCGGATGGTGTGCGGCCAGTCCTGGGAGGGCGTAGCGGCAGGGCCGTCCGCCGTCTCGGCCGGCCTGGGAGCGGGTGAACGGCGGCAAGCGGGGTCCAGGGATCGTACGGGGTGTTCCGTGCCGGGTTTGATGGAGACCATCAAGCCTGGATGATGAGGAGCAATGGCCCCACCGAAGAAGTACCCAGATGAGCTGCGTGAGCGGGCGACCCGGATGGTCGTGGAGGCCCGCCGGGACC
>NZ_BAABBE010000057.1:0-22843 GCF_039537795.1 Lentzea roselyniae | reverse complement strand
GCGCATCGGGCAGCAACGGCTGCGCCAGCAGCCACAACGGCTCCGGGCACCACTTCTCCACATCGTTCATCGCTGATCAACGATATAGCCTACCTTGCAACACACCCAAACGAGATGCGGTCTAAGTTGAGACGTCGGTCAAAGTCCCGCGCGGTAACCCGTTCGAAGGCGCGCCTGACCAGGCCATAGACTCACGGGGTTCCCGATTCGAATCCCGACCCTACGGGGGTTGACAGGAGTGCCCAGCATCTCCCGCGACGAGGTCGCGCACCTGGCGAAGCTCGCCAGGCTGGCCGTCACCGAGGACGAGCTCGACTTGTTCGCCGGCCAGCTCGACGTGATCCTCCAGTCGGTGGCCACGGTTGGCGACATCGCCACGGCCGACATCCCACCGACGTCGCACGCCGTTCCGCTGACCAACGTCTTCCGCGAGGACGTGGTCCGTCCGAGCCTCGGTCAGCAGCAGGCGCTCTCAGGCGCTCCTGAAGCCGAGGACGGCCGGTTCCGCGTGCCCCGCATCCTGGGTGAGGAAGCATGACCAACGACCTGATCCACGCCACCGCGGCCGAGCTCGCCGCGAAGATCCACAGCGGTGAGGTCTCCAGCGTCGAGGTCACGCAGGCTCACCTGGACCGCATCGCAGAGACCGACGGGAAGGTCAACGCCTTCCTGCACGTCGACGCGGAGGGCGCGCTCGCGCAGGCCCGCAAGGTCGACGCCGACGTCAAGGCCGGCAAGGTCGTCTCGCCGCTGGCGGGCGTGCCGCTGGCGCTCAAGGACGTCATGACCACCGAGGGCGTGCCGACCACGGTCGGTTCCAAGATCCTCGAGGGCTGGCTGCCGCCCTACGACGCCACGGTGACCCGCAAGCTCAAGGAAGCCGGCGTCGTCATCCTCGGCAAGACGAACATGGACGAGTTCGCCATGGGTTCGTCGACCGAGAACTCGGCGTACGGCCCCACGCACAACCCGTGGGACCTCGACCGCATCCCCGGCGGCTCCGGCGGTGGCTCGTCCGCCGCGCTGGCCGCCCACCAGGCGCCGCTCGCGATCGGAACCGACACCGGTGGCTCGATCCGCCAGCCCGGCGCGGTCACCGGCACCGTCGGCGTGAAGCCGACCTACGGCGGTGTCAGCCGCTACGGCCTCGTCGCGTTCTCCTCCAGCCTCGACCAGGCCGGTCCGTGTGCGCGCACGGTGCTCGACGCCGCGCTGTTGCACGAGATCATCGCCGGCCACGACGAGATGGACTCCACCTCGATCAACGAGCCGGTGCCCGCCGTGGTCGCGGCCGCTCGCGAGGGCCTGAACGGCGACCTGTCCGGTGTGCGCGTCGGTGTCGTCACGCAGTTCCAGGGCGAGGGCTACCAGCCGGGTGTGCTGCGCAGCTTCCAGGCCGCCGTGTCGCAGCTCAAGGAGCTGGGCGCGGAGATCGCGGACGTGTCGTGCCCGAGCTTCGACTACGCGCTGCCCGCCTACTACCTCATCGCGCCGAGCGAGTGCTCGTCGAACCTCGCCCGGTTCGACGCCATGCGCTACGGCCTGCGCGTCGGCGACGACGGCACGCGCAGCACCGAGGAGGTCATGTCGCTGACCCGCGAGGCGGGCTTCGGCGACGAGGTGAAGCGCCGCATCATGATCGGCACGTACGCGCTGTCGTCCGGCTACTACGACGCGTACTACGGCTCGGCGCAGAAGGTGCGCACGCTGATCACGCGGGACTTCCAGAAGGCGTTCGCGACGTTCGACGTGCTCATCTCGCCGACCACGCCGACCACGGCGTTCAAGATCGGTGAGCGTGCGAACGACCCGATCGCCATGTACAAGGCGGACCTCTGCACGATTCCCGCGAACCTCGCGGGAACCCCGGCGATGAGCGTCCCGAGCGGTCTGTCCGATGAGGACGGTCTGCCGGTCGGCCTGCAGATCATGGCTCCGGCGTTGCAGGACCACCGCATGTACCGCGTCGCCGCGGCGTACGAGGCCGCGCGTGGCGCGTTCGGAGGTCCGTCGCTGTGAACATCAAGAAGGCAAGGGGCTTCCTCGGCCTCGCCGGCGCCGTGGCAGGAGCCGTGGGAGCGTTCTCGGGCTTCAAGGCCGCCCGTGCGAAGAAGGACAAGCTGGCCCTGGCGAACGCCATCGCCAGCATCGCCGTGGCGGTCACCGGTGCGGCGCTGGCCGTTCGTGCACTGCGGAAGGACGAGTTGGCATGACCTCTCTGGTTGAGCTGATGGACTACGACGAGGTCATCGAGAAGTACGACCCCGTCCTGGGCCTCGAGGTGCACGTCGAGCTGCACACCAACACGAAGATGTTCTGCGGCTGCGCCAACGAGTTCGGCGGCGAGCCGAACACGCACACCTGCCCGACGTGCCTGGGCCTGCCGGGCTCGCTGCCGGTGGTGAACGGCAAGGCCGTCGAGTCCGCGATCCGCATCGGCCTCGCGCTGAACTGCGAGATCGCCGAGTGGTGCCGGTTCGCCAGGAAGAACTACTTCTACCCGGACATGCCGAAGAACTTCCAGACGTCGCAGTACGACGAGCCGATCGCCTTCAACGGCTGGCTCGACGTGACGCTGGACGACGGCGAGGTCATCCGCGTCGAGATCGAGCGCGCGCACATGGAGGAGGACACGGGCAAGTCGCTGCACGTCGGCGGCGCCACCGGTCGCATCCACGGCGCGGAGCACTCGCTGCTCGACTACAACCGCGCCGGCGTGCCGCTGATCGAGATCGTCACGAAGATGATCCCGGGCACCGGCAGGCGCGCCCCCGAGGTCGCCCGCGCGTACGTCACGGCACTGCGCGACCTGCTCAAGGCGCTCGACGTGTCCGACGTCCGCATGGACCAGGGCTCGCTGCGCTGCGACGCGAACGTCTCGCTCACGCCGAAGACCACCGGCGAGCTGGGCACGCGCACCGAGACCAAGAACGTCAACTCGCTGCGCAGCGTCGAGCGCGCCGTCCGCTTCGAGATGACGCGCCAGGCCGCGGTGCTGGCCTCCGGCGGCACGGTCACCCAGGAGACTCGTCACTTCGACGAGTCCTCCGGCTCGACGTCACCAGGCCGCAAGAAGGAGACGGCGGAGGACTACCGCTACTTCCCGGAGCCCGACCTGGTCCCGATCGCGCCGTCGCGCGAGTGGGTCGAGGAGCTCCGCGGCACCCTGCCCGAGCTCCCCTGGGAGCGCCGCGCGCGCATCCAGAAGGACTGGAACCTCACCGACGAGGTGCTGCGCGACCTGGTCAACGCCGGCGCGCTGGACCTCATCGAGGCCACCGTCGTGGCGGGAGCGAAGCCGGACGAGGCCCGCTCCTGGTGGGTGTCGTACCTCGCGCAGCAGGCCAACACCCGCGGCGTCGAGCTGTCCGACCTGCCCATCACCCCGGCCCAGGTGGCGAGGGTGATCGAGCTGGTGAACACGAACGCGCTGACCAACAAGCTCGCCCGCGAGGCCGTCAACGGCGTCCTCGAAGGCGAAGGCTCCCCGGACGAGGTCGTGGAGAAGCGCGGCCTCAAGGTCGTCTCGGACGACACGGCGCTGGAGAAGGCCGTCGACGAGGCCCTCGCCGCCCAGCCGGACGTCGCGCAGAAGATCCGCGACGGCAAGGTCCAGGCGGCCGGCGCCATCGTCGGCGCGGTCATGAAGGCCACCAAGGGCCAGGCCGACGCGGCCCGCGTGCGCGAGATCGTGCTCGCACGCTGCTCCTAGATACATAATCGAAGCAAAAATCACAAAGGGTCACCTGTTTGTGCAGGTGACCCTTTGTGATCTTAGGCCGACCGAGTGGCTGTTAGCTAAATGAGACGTATACCCGTAGCCGTGTGTGCGACTCTTTCTGACGCACCCATCTGGGGGGATGGGAAGTAAATAGTCCAAACGAGGGGGGAAACCTCATGACCACCCAGCGCGAAGGCTTCTTGGGCGACATCCTGGACAAGGTCAAGGACCTGATCACGGATGACGAGACCCAGGACCCGAAAACCCCGCCGCAGGAAGACCCGCCGCTGACCCCGCAGTGCTGCGGCATGCCTCCGGGGCACCCGTTGGTCGGCGAGCCGCGGTTGGTCTCCGAGGGTCCGGTCGAGCACGACAAGGACTGCCCGAACCACCCTGACAACCTGACCACGGAAGAAGTGGCCAGCTAGTCACGCTGTGCGTTGTCCTCCAGCCGGTGTCAGCGCCTGGTTGGAGGACAGCGCCATTCGGGTGCATGTGGTGTGATGATCACATGCCCGCTCGTGCCTTGAACACAGCGCGCGAGTTGTACCTGAAGGGATCGGCGGAGCAGGGCCAGTACCGGATCCCGTCCGCGATCCGGCTTCTCAAGCGTGCACTCGTGCACGCCGATCGTGCACCCGACAGTCCCGAACGGACCGAGTTGCGGGTGCGGATCCTCTACAACCTCGGCCGGTGCGTCGGGGAGGCCAGCGGCATGGACGCCGCCGTCGAGCTGTTCGACGAGGCCCGGCGCAACGTCGAGCGGCTCACCGATCGCTGGTTGTCCGCCCAGCTGTCGGGCAGCATCGACTACAGCCAGGGCGTCCTGATCATGCGCAGGGGCCAGCCGGAGAAGGCAGTCGCCTGGTACGGCCCATTCATCACCTACGCCGAGAACGTGATGAGCACCGCACCGGATCGGGTCGACACCGAGCTCGTGCAACGGCTCGCGTCTTCACTGATCGCCAGGGCCTTCGCGAACGCCGCCATTCGCCGGCGCGATCCTGCTGTCGCCGACCTCGAACGGACCCTCGAACTCTCTCGCGAGCACGGCCTCGACGATCTCTACCCATATGCGATCTACGCGCTCGCCAACACCTACAAGCAGAGCGGGGATCTGGCCGAGGCGTTGCGTCGGTACGAAGAAGCCGAACGCATCTTCCGCGCGAAGGAGTCGTACTCGTTGCTCTCGGGCGTGCAGCTCGACCAGGCAGAAGCTCTGATCATGATCGGGCTGTTCGACGAGGCCGGTGTGCACCTCGACGAGGCACTCCCGGTGATGCGGCGGGAGAAGCTCAAGCAGGGCGTTGCCGAGGTCGAGATGTTCCGCGCGTCGGCGGCGCTTCTCGACGAGCAGTTCGACCTCGCCCGCCGGATGGCGAAGGCTTCGATGCGCAAGTTGGAGAAACGCGGCAGCACCTGGTGGATCATGGCCGCGTTGATCGAACTCTGGGCTCACGCCATGCAGGCAAAGCGAGTGACGAATGCCTTGGTGCAGAAGGCTCTCACTGTTTCCAGCCACCTGGAGGCCAATCACCTCCTCGACGAGGCCCGGCTGGCGAAGCTCCTAGCGGCGCGGCTGGAGATCCGCAGGCGCAGGCTCGCTGAAGGCGAAGAGCTGCTGCGGCAGCTTCCCGGTCCGCGTACGGTCACGCCGATCGACCACCGCATGCAGCGCAGGCTCGTGCTCGCGGAACTGGCTCTGGCCAAGGGCAATCGCCGGGCCGCGCTGCTGCACGCACGCAAGGGGCTGGAGGAACTGGGCCAGGTTCGGGACCAGCTCGGTGGGCTCGAACTTGTGTCGGCGACCGCGGTGCACGGTCGCGAGCTGGGTGAGCTGGCAATTCGCCTGGCGCTGGAAAACAACGACGCCCGGCAGCTGTACGTGTGGCTCGAACGCACTCGGGCGCAGACGTATCGCTACGAACCGCTCGAGCACGTCGAGAACTCCGAGCTGGCTGAACAGATCGTCGAGGTCCGCGGTCTCGCACGCGACCTGATGCGCGCGGGTCTCGACGGCAGGCCCACCGCTGAGTTGCGCGCCAAGCTGGCGAAGGCCCAGCGGGAGGCCAACCGAAGGGGGTGGAACGCCCAGCGCTGGGGCAGGCCGCGTCCGATGGCGGCGGTCGGCGAGATCGTCGCGGGGCTGGGTGACCGGGCGATGGTCAGCTTTGTCGCCTCTGAGGGGGAGATGATCGCCCTCGTCGTCGCGGGCGACCGGGTGCGGATGGTCCGGCTCGGTGACGCGAGTGAGGTGTTGGAGAGTGCGAGAAAGCTTCACTTCGACCTCAACGCACTGGCGCCTGACCACCTGTCACCACCGCTGGTGCAGGTCATCGGTGCCTCCGCGCGCAAGCAGGCGGACGCGCTGGACTCGTTGCTGATCAAGCCGCTCAAGCGCTTCATCGGGGAGCGCGAGCTGGTCATGGTGCCGACCGGGCCCCTGTACGCGGTTCCCTGGGGCGTGCTCCCGAGCTTGCACGGCAGGCCTGTCGCCACAGCCCCCTCCGCGACGGCGTGGCTCGCGGCCGCCCAGTCCGGCAAGCCGAAGACCGACAAGGTGCTGCTGGTGAGGGGGCCTGGCCTCAGCCTGCCGACCGGTGAGATCGACCGGCTCGCCACGCACCACGACCGTGCCACCATCCTTTCTGGCGATGACGCGACGGCCGTTGAGCTGCTCGCGCACCTCGACGGGGCCGACCTCGTGCACATCGCGGCCCACGGCGAGCACGAGAACGAGAACGCGTTGTTCTCGCGCCTGGAACTCGTCGACGGCCCGTTGTTCGCCCACGAGCTCGGCCGCCTCCGCAAGCCGCCTGCCCACGTCGTCCTGGCCGCCTGTTCGCTGGCCTTGAACCGCATCAGGCCTGGTGACGAGGCTCTGGGGTTCGCTGGCGCGATGCTGGCGGGCGGCACCAGGACTGTCGTCGCCGCGGCCAGCAAGGTCGGAGACGAGGCCAGCGCGGCGGCGATGGCGGACTACCACCAGGCTCTCGTCGCGGGCGCGGCGCCGGCTGTGGCGCTGGCGGAGGCGATGGCCAAGGACCCGTTCCGCCGGCCCTTCCTGTGCCTGGGCTCTGGCTAGGCCGTTCGGGTGGTTGTCTCGTCAAGAGCGAAATGAACGCGCTGGTCAGTAGTTGCTTCTGCCCTGGCAGCGGGCGCGGTTGGTGAACTTCTCTCGCTCGTTGGCGATGTCGTGTGCGACGCTGGTCGAGACCCGAATGACAACGTGTTCATTCTGGTCGGCGTCTTGACCGAGGGGAAACACGGTCACGGTCGCCGCGGCCGCCCAGGGGGTGAGGCCGGGGTGACGGTGTCCGCACCAACGGCCCGCCTATCGGCTCTAGTCGATGAGCGGGCCGTTGTGCGAGAAACAACCGCATGCGCAGAACTCTGCTCGCTGTTCTCCTGGCGGTCGCCGCGGCTGTGGCCGCGCCCGCCAACGGAACGGCACAACCGTCGCACCCGGACCGTGAGCCCGGAAACGGGCCTGAACGCAATGAGATCGCCACGCTGGACAGCGCTTTCCTGGCACAGTCCGTGCTGGCGCAGGGGGAGAACCAGGCTGACCGCTACCAGGGCTACCCGCGCAGGACGAAGCTGCGGACGTATCCCGAGAACTCCGCGGACAAGTCCATCAAGCTCGGCCTGGCGCCGTACCACTCGCTGGCGCCGAAGCTGAACGCCTTGCAGCAGAAGAGCAACAGGATCTCGGTCGAGGTCGCCGGCCAGTCGGCACTCGGCCGCGACCTGTACCTGGTCACGCTGACCGCGCCCGAGAGCCCTGCGGAAACCCGTGTCCAGGAACGGTTCCGGGCCAGCATCGAAGAGGGCCGCAGCGTCCCGGCCGGGCTCTACAAGGCGCCGATCTGGATCAACAACAACATCCACGGCGACGAGTGGGAGGGTACGGACGGCGCGCTGCGGGTCATCGAGCACCTCGCCACGTCCAACGACCGTGAGACCCAGGACCTGTTGCGGCGCAGCAGGATCTACTTCAACCTCACCGCGAACCCGGACGGCCGGGTCGCCGGCACGCGGGCGAACGCGGCCGGCTTCGACCTCAACCGCGACTTCGTCACGAACTCGCAGCCCGAGAACCGGGTGATGCAGGAGATGGTCGAACGCACCCAGCCGTTGATGATGCTGGACGAGCACGGCTACGTGGCGAACACGCTGATCGAGCCGACCACGCCGCCGCACGGGCAGAACTACGACTTCGACCTGTACATCAAGCACGGCTACGCGGGTGGCCTGCTGATGGAGAAGGCCGTGCAGGCGCTGGGACACCCCGAGGCGGCGAAGCCGGAGATCCCGTTCCGCGACTACCCGGTCGGCGAGTGGGACGGCTGGGCGCCGATCTACACCGCGCAGTACTCGATGTACCACGGTGCCGTCTCGTACACGATCGAGATCCCCATGCGGGTCAACCGCGGCGACTACGACGCCCTGCCGGTGGCCGAGCTGCAGCGGCGTTCGAAGATCAACACCGACGTCGTCGAGGCCACCATCAAGACCACGCTCGACTACGTGGACGACAACCGGCGCAGCCTGATCGCCAACCAGACCGAGATGTTCCGCAGGGGTGCCGCCGGTGAGGCGCAGCGGTACATCCCGGACGGGTTCGTGCCAGGCTTCGGGCCGGAGGACCGCTTCACCACAGAGTTCCCGCGCGCGTACGTGATCACCAACGACCGTTCAGCGCCCGCCGCCGCACGCCTCGTCGACCAGCTCGTGCGGCACGACGTGCGCGTCGAACGCGCGGAGAAGCCGTTCACCCTGGGCGGTAAGCGTTATCCGGCCGGGGCCTACGTGGTGGACATGCACCAGCCGAAGCGCGGCCTGGCCAACGTGATGCTGGAGCAGGGCAGCGACATCTCTGACAAGGCGCCGGTCATGTACGACATCTCCGGCTGGAGCCACCGCCTGCTCTGGGGCGCGTCGGTCGACGTCTTCAAGAGCGGGCAGTTCCGCTTCGACGGCAAGTCCGTCGTCGCCGCCTCGCCGACCGGCCAGATCGATGCCGCACCGGGCGCAGACCTGGCACTGACGCTGAACGACCAGAAGGACGTCAACGCCGTCAACGACCTGCTGGCACGCGGCCTCCAGCTGCGCAGCCAGAACGACGGCACGATCGTCGTCCCCGCGCAGGAGCGGGCCGCCGCGCAGGAGGTCGCCGACCGCTACGGCGTTCGCTTCACCACCGCCAAGCCCGGCGGTGTCGCGTTGCAGCGCAAGGTGGTCGCGGCCGCGGTCAGCGCGGACGAGCTGCAGGTGCTGCGCGAGTCCGGGTTCGAGGTGCGGACGATCTCGACCGCGGTGCTGAACGCGGGCTTCGACTGGTCGCGGATCGACGCGCTGTACGTGGGAGCCGGTCTGGACTACACCCAGCTCAACCCCGCGGCCAAGGCGTCGCTCGACGCGTTCCTGCCGCGGGGTGGCGTGATCACCCGCGGCCACACCGGCAGCAAGTTCAACGTGGACGCCAAGCTGCTGCAGGCCACCCCGGTCGCGGGCTGGGAGGACGCCAACGGCGTGGTGAACGTCGTCAACGGCACCGGTCCGGTCGGCACGGGTGCGCTGCCGCACTCGTTCGTCTACTCGCCGCAGTGGTTCACGAACCTCGGCCCGGACGTCACGGTCGACCAGCGCTACGGCAGCACCGTGATCGCCGCGGGTCACTGGCACGCACGCGACAACGGCACGGGTGGCCAGGACGCCGCAGCGGGTCAGGCAGCGGTTGTCTCCGGAACCGCGGCCAGTGGCGCCAAGGTGGTTCTCTTCGGCACCGAGCCGATGTTCCGCAACCACCCCAAGGGCCTGTACGCCCAGGTCGCGCGCGCCATCTTCTGGACGGGCACGCGGTAGCGACGACAGGGCCGGGGGAGTTTCCCAACTTCCCCGGCCCTCCGCTTCAGTTCTCCCCGGCTCCCGGCGGCAGGAAGCCGTGTGCCGAGAGGTCGAACCAGTTGCCCTCGGGGTCGATGGCCCGGTACTCGGCGAACGGCCGGTCCCCGCCCCGCAGTGCCGGACGAGGCTCCAGCGTCTCCAGGTACGGCTCGACCGAGGACACCTGGAACCCGAAGTGGTTGAACCCGGTCGGCACGTCCCCGTCCAGCCGCTGCTGGATCAGCGCCAGGTTGATGTACCCGTCGGTGACGAAGTGGCTGCCGTCGGGATCGGTGTGGAACAGCTCCATCCCGAACCGCGACGTGTAGAAGGCGGCCATCTCCTTCGCGTCCCGCACGACGAACGCGATGTGCCGCAACCGGGGCCTGCTCATGACTTTCCCTTCGGGATCATGTTGTGGAACGCGGCGATCTCCCACACGTCCTCGCGCTGCACGACGACGGCCTGCGCGTGTGTGGTGATGCCCGCCGGGGCGATGGAAGACGTGACGTGCACGAGCGAGATCCCGTCGGACAGCGGCTTGATCAGGCTGATCTCCGCGGTCAGCTTGGTGTCGCGGTACGGCCCGGCGAACAGCTGCCCGTGGCCCAGCGCCACGGCCCGCCGGCCGAACAGCTCCTCGCCGCGCACCGTCACGAAGTCGACGTCCTGGGCGAAGACACTGGCGAACATCTCGCCGTCGCCCTGCGCCCAGCCCTGCTCCATGCGTCGCCAGAGTGCGTAGATGTGTTCGCTCATGAGTGGTTCGTCCTCAACGGCAGGCGCAGGCACTCGGCGTCCCACGCGGCAAGCGAGTAGTAGAGGCCGCCATGGCGGCGTTCGAGGTAGCAGACGACGTTCACGGGCCATCCGCTGTTGCGGAACATGTGCTCGTCCATCGGCGTCGGGTGGTCGCTCAACGGCCGGTTGCGCTCGCACTCGGGGCCGAGCCGGTGCCAGTCCGGGTGCAGGTGGATCGAGCCGAGCACGTCCAGACCGGCCGCGTCGGCGGCGCGAGTGATCGTCAGCAGGTCGGCGGGGTCGAGCCACCACGCCCGCACCGGGTTCTCGTACGCCGTGCCGAACCGCGGCACGATCGTGGACGCGAACTCCTCGCGCGCCGACGGGTCGGTCAGACGCGCGTTGCGGCCGAACGCGACCTCCTCGACCACGGCCTCGGTGCCGGCGGACCGGCCGAGCAGCACCGCGAAACACGGTCTCGGCTCGTCCTCGGTGATGAACGAGTACTCGGCGGACGCGGCCTCCAGAAACGTTTTCACTGCGCGGTCCGAAAACAGCACCGCATCGGTGCGCGTCGGTCGCTCGGCCAATTCCATCACGTCGGCGAACGTATCGAGACGGCGTCGTCTCACGCGAGATTCCGGAGGGTATTGGGGCTATTACATTCAGCGATAACATGATGCTTGTGCGACTCGAAGTGCGGCATCTCGAATTGGTCGTGGCAATCGCCGACTGCGGCAGCCTGCGCAAGGCGGCCGCACGCCTGCACCTCACCCAGCCGGCGGTGACGACGCAGCTCAAACGCATCGAGGGCCATTTGGGCGGCGCGTTGTTCCTCCGTACGGCCGACGGTGTGCGGCTCACTCCGACCGGCCAGGATTTCGTGCAGGAGGCGCGGTCCATGCTCACCCAGCTGGTCAGCCTGGAACGTGTAACGCGCCGTAACGCGCAAAGTCCCACCGCTCCGACCAGGGTCGCCGGAATCCCCGCCTATCACTTCGGACTACTCGTGAGCGCGCTGAAAGACAACGTCACCAGCCGCACCATCAAGGAGACCGGGACGCTCACCGCGTTGCTCACGACGGGCGAACTCGACATCGCGGTGATGCGGCAGTTTCCCGGTACTCCGCTGACACTGCCGCCGAACGTGGGCTATCGCCTGCTCACCCGCGAGCCGCTGTTCGTCGGTGTGCCCGCGCATCACCCGTACGCGCAGGAGCCCGAGATCCCGCTCGCCGCGCTCGCCCGCGACAAGTGGGTCATGCCGGAGCCGGACGACAGCGGCATGAACGCCCACTTCGCCCGCGAGTGCGCGGCGGCCGGCTTCGAGCAGCGGATCGCGCACTTCAGCAGCGAGGCGCACGTCGCGCTGACGTTGATCAGGGAGTCGGGCGCGGTGTGCCCGCTCTACCCCGTCGGCGGCACCCCTGCCGGCGTCGCGAGGCTGTCGATCACGGGAAACCCGCTGGTCCGCGAGGTAGTGCTGGCCTGGCGCCTCGACGCACCGGTGGCCCAGCACGTCGACGACCTGTGCGAGCAGGTCGCGGCCGGGTACCTGAAGCTGGTCGAGGAGAGCGAGGTGTACGCGCGGTGGTGGCGCGACAACTCGTAGGTCAGTCCTTCGAGCCGCCGCCGCCTTCGCGCACGATGATCGCGACGCGGTCGTCCGACGACACGGGCTGGCCACCGGCCTTGTTGATCGTGCCCACGACCGACGCCGTGTCGTTGAGCATCTCCATCGGCCCGATCCGGCCGAAGCCGTCCTGCTGCATGAAGGGCTCGGGCTTGCCCGTGAACGCACCGGCGGCGTTCATCGGCAGGTTCTGCATACCGGGCGTCTTGGCCGTCGACACAGTCAGCACGTCGCTGTACGAGGCGCAGCCCATCACACCCGGCCGGTCCGGCCAGGTCCACGCGGCGTCACCGAGCTTGCCCGGCACGACGCGGTAGACGGCGTCGTGGTTCGCCGACCAGTCGGTCACCCAGACCTTCTGGGCGTCCGCGGACACGCACAGGCCGCCGGGCAGCCGCAGCCCGGACGAGACGACGGCGCTGCCGGCCGTCGGGTTGCCCTGGGCGGGCTTGCCGGAGCCGTCGATGCGCAGCACCTTGCCCGCGAGCGAGTTCGGGTCGGCGGCCAGCGCCGGGTTCCCCGCGTCACCGGTGGCGACGAGGATCGAGCCCTTGCGGTCGCTGGCCAGGACACCGCGATTTCCCGACGGTCCCTTGGGGATGCCGGTGAGGATCGGCTTGGGCGAGTCACCGGGTGCGATGCGCAGCACCCGGTTGTCCGTCGCGGTCGTCACGTAGACGTACGCGAGCTGGTCCTCGGGGAACGTTGCCGACAGCGCGAGCCCGGTCAGCCCGCCGTCCGTCGACGCGTCCACCTCGATCTGGGCGATCACCACGGGGTCGACGTCCTTGGTCACCTTGACCAGGCGCCCGCCGCGTTCCGTCGCGTACGCGGCGACACCGCCCTGGGCGTCCGCGCCGATCGGGGCGACGCCGGTGACGGTGCTGAGGCACGTGCCGATCACCGCCGGGTTGAAGTCCTTGCAGCCCTGCGGCGGCGGCACGCTCTGCGGCGTCTGCCCCCTGCCCTGCTCGCCCGGCGACGGGCGGTACTCACCAGGCAGCTCGGGACGCGGGCCCGCCTGCGGGGTCAGCTGTGGCTGGGCGCTCCAGCTCGTCGGTGCCGGCTCGTCAGGAAAGCTCGCGCAGCCCCCTGCCAGGAGGCAGGCGGCGGTCAGCAACACGACGGAACGAACCACGACTCCCAGGCTAGGTGCGCGACCGTGAACCCGAAGTGAACGCCTCGCCAGTGGTGGACTCGATCGCGAAGTCGACCGACCGCACCCGGTCCAGCAGCAGGTCGAGCTCGGCGGCCACCACCTCGGGAGCCTCCAGCGGCAGGTAATGACTGCAGGGCAACACCCTCAGCCGCGCCTGGGGCAGCGCGCCGACGGGGCCGGACATGCTCTCCGTCGTCGCCAGCAGGTCGTCGCGTCCCGCCAGGAGTGTGACCGGGCACACGATCGAACCGAGGTCCTGGCGCGGCGTCTCGCCCAGCGCGAGCGCCAGCGTGAAGTACCAGCGCCAGTCGTGCTGCAGGAACCGGCTGACCGCGGCGGCCACGGCCTTCGGGTCGCTGGACGGCTTGATCACGCCGCTGTGTCGCAGCAGGAACGTCGTCAGGTCCGTCACCGGCACCCGGTGCAGCACCTTGTCCAGCACTGGACCTGCCTGCTGGAGCAACTTAGTGCCGGTCAGCCCGACGAACCGGCGGACACCACCGGGCAGCAGCGGCAGCATGCCGGCGAACGAGTCGCCCGGCGCGCCCGCGACGAGCAGCAGGCCCGCCACCCGTTCGGGACGACGCAACGCCAGCTCGGCCGCGATCGTGACGCCCATCGACCAGCCCATGACGACGCACCGTTCGATGCCCGCGTCGTCCAGCACGGTGATCGCGTCCGACACGTGGTCGTCCAACGAGATGTTGCGCTCGTCCACAGGCCTGTCCGAGCCCATCGTGCCGCGCATGTACCAGCTGAGCAGACCGCCGCGATCGGTCAGCGAGGGCCACGACTCCGGTCCGGAACCCACGCCGGGGCACAGCAGTACCGGTGTTCCCTCACCCGGTGCCTGCCACGTTCGGATCTTCGTGCCGTCCCAGGAGATGACGTCGTGCTCCCGCATGGGCGCCATTCTGACGTACTTTGCTCTGGTGACGCTCACCGTGCTCGTGCCAGATGATTTCGGAGTCCAGGCGCTGTCTCAGGTGGACGGTGTCCGGCCGGTCCGTTACGTGCCGGGGGAGCCGTTGCCCGCGGAGGCAGCGGACGCGGAGGTCCTGGTCCCCAAGTTCCTCGCCGGCACCGATCCCCGCGACGTGTTCGCGCAGCTGCCGAAGCTCGAGCTCGTGCAGTTGCTGAGCGCGGGTGCGGAGAACTTCGTCGGTCGCGTGCCGGACGGCGTGATGCTCTCCACGTGCCGCGGCGCGCACGGCGGCAGCACCGCGGAGTGGGCGATCGGCGCGTTGCTGGCGATATACCGAGACTTCCTCGTCTTCGAGCGGGCCCGCGCCGAGGGCCGCTGGGACTACCACCTGACGGACACCTTGCAGGACAAGAAGGTTCTGATCGTCGGCGCCGGCGACCTCGGTGAGCAGCTGAAGCGTCGCCTCGAACCGTTCGACGCGACGGCGGTGCTGGTCGGCCGCACCGCCCGTGACGGCGTGCGCGGTGTGGACGAGCTGCCGTCGCTGCTGCCGGAGTTCGACGCGGTGGTGATCTTCACGCCGATGACGGAGGAGACCAGGCACCTCGTCGACGCCAAGTTCCTGGCGGCGATGAAGGACGGCGCGATCCTGGTCAACGGCGCCCGCGGCCCGGTCGTCGACACCGAGGCGTTGGTCGCGGAGCTCAACTCCGGGCGGCTGCGCGCGGCCCTGGACGTGACCGATCCCGAACCACTGCCCGAAGGTCATCCACTGTGGACCGCGCCCGGCCTGCTGCTGACCCCGCACGTCGCCGGGAGCTGCACGGGGCACACCCAGCGCGCGTACGCCATCGTCGCGGCGGAGGTCGCTCGCTACGTCGCCGGGGAACGTCCGCGCAACCTGGTGAACGGTGCTTACTAGGGACCCCCTAGTCCATTGGGGTGAACCTAAGCTGCCGTTCGGATCTCGCGCGCCCGTACCGGGTCTCCTAGCGTGCGGGCGTGGCTACTCACGACAAAGGCTCGACCACATCGAGCGCTTTCTCCGACGACTCGTTCTACTCGAGCAGCGGAGGGGGAGTGCACCACTTCGACGACAGCACGACCAGAGTCGGCGGAGCGGCCTCGCCGTACGACTCCACGACGAAGGCGTTCGACACGACGGGCTACACGCCGCTGGACAAGTCCACTGTGGACAACCCGGCGGACGACGACCCGTTCGAGGACGACCGGAAGAAGTTCGGCTGGACCGCCGGTCCCGACCTCGGTCTGCTCGGGCTGCGCGCCGTGCTCGGCGGCATCTTCATCCTGCACGGCCTGCAGAAGGTCTTCGGTCTCTTCGGCGGCCCCGGCATCAACGGCTTCGCGCAGTCGCTCGAGAAGATGGGCTACCGCGAGTCCGTCGTGCTCGCCTGGGTCACCGGCATCACCGAGCTCGCGGGCGGTGGCTTGCTCGTGCTGGGTCTCTTCACGCCGCTGGCCGCGGCGGGTCTGCTCGCGATCATGGCCAACGTCATCGCGCTGCAGTGGAAGGGCGGCTTCTTCGGCCCCAACGGAGTGGAGCTGGAGCTGGCGCTCGCGGGCATGGCGTTCGCGGCGCTGTTCGCCGGACCGGGCCGGGCCGCGCTGGACTACAACCGCAGCTGGTTCCGCCACCCGCTGGCGGCCGGCTTCATCGCACTCCTGCTCGGAGCGGGTGGCGCGGCGGTGACGTACTTCGTGTTCCGGTAAGAACATCCCCGTGCGGAAGAACCTGACGGGAGCGCTGCTCCAGCTCGCCCTGCTCGTGATCGGGATTCCGGTCGTCTACCTGGTGGCGTTCCCGTTCGGTCTCACCGCGAAGTCCCTGCTACCGCCGCTCGGGCTGCTCGCGGGCCTGATCATCAGCGGCGTCATGGTCAAGAAAACGGACCAGCCCGTCAGCGGACCGCTGACGGGCTGGGTCGTGTTCGGCGCCTGCCTGGCGCTGTCGTTCGCCGTTTGACCTTGTATTGACACCTTTTCTCCTTCAAGCCGTGTGCCGCGTGCGCCGACATTTCGGTGAAAGACGGCATGTGAAGGGCGAACGGTGGCGGAGAACAGCGACATAAAGATCGAGGTGACGCGTCCGGCGGAGCTGAGCCGGATCGTCGAGCTCATCGCGCAGGCGAAGAAGGACGAACCCGTCCCGCCCAGGCTGGGCGAGCTGATCGAGGCCGTCGGCAAGAACGCCAGTGCGGACGAGCTGGGTGCGCGGGCGGAGAGGGACGCCGGGTTCGCCGAACTGGTGCGCGAGGTGGTGAAGGAGTCGGGCATCACCGTCAACGGTGACCACAACACCGTCGTGCACAGATCACTCTTCACCCGCATCAAGAACGACTGGTCGCGCAAGAAGAAGACGACGTTCGTGTTCCTCTTCGTGGTGATCTCGGTCGGCGGGACCTCACTGTTCACCTTGGCACCCGACCGCGGAACGGCGGACCAGGCCGGCCACGAGAAGGACGTCGCCGTGTCGTCGTCGCCCTCGGCCGGCAGGCCGGATGTGCCGCCGGGCAGCAGTTCCTCCCTGTTACCGCCGCCCGTGCCCGGGCCGCTGAACACTCAGCGGAACATCTCGCCGAACATCCCTCCCGGTGGAAACCCCGCCCCGCCGGGACCGGGCAACTCGGTGCCCGATCAGCCACCGCCCGCGCCGGTGCAACTGGGGACCACCGTGTCCCAGGTACGCGGGTTGCCGGGCACGTCGGTGAACTTCTACGGCACCTGCTACCAGGGTTGCCCCGACCGAGGCCACCGCACGGTCAACATCCTGTGGGACGGCGTCCACACCGGGGAAGCGGTGCCGATCGAGGCGGACGGCAGGTTCGCGGTGCGGTTCACGGTGCCGGAGAACGCGTCGGTCGGCGAGCACCACCTCTACGGCCAATGCACCGACGACACCGGGTTGTGGTCGCGGGTGACGTACACCGTGAGCCCGCCGCTCGTCGTGACGGCGAGCCCCAGCAAGCTGCGGGCGGGCCAGGTGCTGAGCGTGCGGGGCACGAACTTCGACGGATGTCCCGACTACGGCGACAGAACGGTGAATGTGACCATCGACGCGCTGGGACTCACGACCAGGGCGCCGATCAGGTCGGACGGCACGGTCGCCGCACAGTTCACGATTCCGCAGGGCACCGCGTCCAACGACTACTACGTGACCGGGCAGTGCCGGGACGGTGGCCAGTGGGCGCGCGGGGTCTTCACCGTGCAGCCGTGACACCGTCCCGGCACGACGTGCCTCAGCGGTTCGGGTCGCGCACCGCGCCCGTGGACGCGTCCGTCGCCATCCGCGCGTACGCCCGCAGCGCACCCGTGACCGGACGGATCCGGTCCACCGGCTGCCACGGCCGCTCCGACGCCTCCATCTTGGCGCGCCGCTCGGCCAGCACGTCGTCATCCACCAGCAGTTCGAGTCGCCGCTCGTGCACGTCGATCAGGATCCGGTCGCCGTTCTCGACGAGGCCGATCGTGCCGCCGCCCGCCGCCTCCGGCGAGATGTGGCCGATCGACAGGCCCGACGAACCACCGGAGAAGCGGCCGTCCGTGATCAGCGCGCACTTCTTGCCGAGTCCGGAGCCCTTGAGGAACGCGGTCGGGTGCAGCATCTCCTGCATGCCGGGACCGCCGGACGGGCCCTCGTAGCGCACGACGAGCACCTCGCCCGCCTGGATCTCCTTGTTCAGGATCGCCGACACGGCCTGCTCCTGGGACTCGACGACACGCGCCGGGCCCTCGAAGTGCCACAGCTCCTCGTCGATGCCCGCGGCCTTGATGATCGCGCCGCGCTCGGCCAGGTTGCCGCGCAGCACGGCCAGGCCGCCGTCCTTGGTGTAGGCGTGCTCGATGTCGCGGATGCAGCCCTTCGCCGCGTCGGTGTCCAAAGAGGACCAGCGGTTCGACGTCGAGAACGCCTCGGTGGTGCGCACTCCGCCGGGCGCCGCGTGGAACAGCTCGATCGCCTCCGGCGACGGGTTCTCCGCGCGGATGTCCCACTTCGCGAGCCACTCCGCGAGCGTCGGCGTGTGCACCGACGTCACGTCGCGGTTGAGCAGGCCCGCACGGTCCAGTTCGCCCAGCAGCGCGGGGATTCCGCCGGCCCGGTGCACGTCCTCCATGTGGTAGTCGGAGTTCGGTGACACCTTGGACAGGCACGGCACGCGGCGGGACAGGTCGTCGATGTCCTGCAGCGTGAAGTCGATCTCGCCCTCCTGCGCGGCGGCGAGGATGTGCAGCACGGTGTTGGTCGAGCCGCCCATGGCCATGTCGAGCGCCATCGCGTTCTCGAACGCCTTGCGGTTCGCGATCGATCGCGGCAGCGCCGACTCGTCGTCCTCGCCGTACCAGCGCTTGCACAGCTCCACGACCACGCGGCCGGCCTCGGAGAACAGCTCGCGGCGCGCTGCGTGGGTGGCGAGCGTGGACCCGTTGCCCGGCAGCGACAGACCCAGCGCCTCGGTCAGGCAGTTCATCGAGTTCGCGGTGAACATGCCGGAGCAGGAACCGCACGTCGGGCACGCGGAGCGCTCGACCTCGCTGAGACCCTCCTCGTTCACGGCGGGAGAGGCCGAGGCCGCGATCGCGGTGATGAGGTCGGTCGGTGCGACGGCGACACCCTCGACGACGACGGCCTTGCCGGCCTCCATCGGCCCGCCGGACACGAACACGACGGGGATGTTGAGCCGCATCGCCGCGTTCAGCATGCCGGGGGTGATCTTGTCGCAGTTCGAGATGCAGACGATCGCGTCGGCCTGGTGCGCGTTGACCATGTACTCGACGGAGTCGGCGATGATCTCGCGGCTGGGCAGCGAGTAGAGCATGCCGCTGTGGCCCATGGCGATGCCGTCGTCGACCGCGATGGTGTGGAACTCGCGCGGCACGCCACCCGCCTCGCGCACGGCCTCGGCCACGATGTCGCCGAGGTCCCGCAGGTGCACGTGACCCGGCACGAACTGCGTGTAGGAGTTGGCGATCGCGATGATGGGCTTGCCGAAGTCGCTGTCCGTCATGCCGGTCGCGCGCCAGAGAGCGCGGGCTCCGGCAGCGTTGCGGCCGTGTGTGGTGGTGCGAGAGCGGAGCTGAGGCACTGCTCCTCCAGATTCAGTTCAAGAAAAAGCGCGCGGGACGCGGGGTGTGGCGTCCACCAGTCTGGGAGCGGTGCCTCAAAGGTTACTTGTGCGCAGACTCGCCGAGACCAGCAGATAGGCCAGCGCGAGCGTGATCACGTGCACAGCGGTGCACCACAGGCAGATCTTGCCGATCAGCAGGAACTCGGCCGCGACCAGGTAGACGACCATCAGCACGCCGACGCCGACCGCGCTCAGCCGCACCCACTTGAGCGCCTCGATCCGCCACGCGAACGGGAGGCAGATCACGGTGAGGAACGCGAAGAACGCCACTCCGAGGAACGCGACGGGGATGCCGAGGAGCTCCGACTGCTCGCTCGTGGTCACGGTCTCGCAGTCGACGACCGCGTCCGCCGAGCACAGCAGCGCGCTCGCGTTGAAGTGCGTGTACGTCAGATAAGCCGAGATCAGCAGGCCTGCGATGGACAGCAGCAGGCTCAGCAGCGGAACTCGTTTGGTCACTTCTCCGACTCTACGGACTCTTCTTCTGAGGACTCCGCAGGTTCTTCCACGACACTCGGGTCGGGCACCCGCCCACCGCTCACCAGCGACAGCGCCGGCAGGTGCATGAACCGCACCGCGGGCAGCGTCACCTCGGTGTCGTCGTCCTTGACCGCCTTGAGCCAGCCCTTCCGGACCAGCCGGATCGACTTCAGCTCGTCCCACTTCACCGTGGTCGAGCCGAACAGTCCACGAGCGACAAGGCCCTCCTCGGTGACCGTCGTGCGGTTGCGGACGACCCAGTACGCGTACGCGAGCGGGAGAACGTAGAGCGCTTGCAGTCCCGGAGCGACCCACGCCACAGGCGTCACGCAGATCGCGATCAGACCCGCCGCGAGCAGCGCCGTTGCCGGGATGCGAAAGACCAGCTTCTTCACTCGAAGGATTGTTCCACGTCCACGATCCGGGAATTCCGTCTCGCAGAGTTGACGCACTCTTGCGCGAGGCGATAACGTCCGCTTCATGCAGCGCACGCTCGTTCTCGTACTTCTCAGGCGCGTCGACGCCTGAGCCGAACAGCCTGCGTCGACGCGCGACCCTCGCACGACCCAACTCCGGGTTGTCGAGGGTTTTTTCGTGTCCGGACCCCGATACCCACGAGGCAATGAGATGACCAGCGCACCATCGCGACAGGCTCCCGAGCCCACGTCGCCACGTCCAGGTCCGCGGCCCAAACCGGCCCCGCCCAGTGGCGCACCGATTCGTGTAACCGGTGCTCAGTCGCTTGTGCGATCGCTTGAGGCGGTCGGCTGCGAAGTGGTGTTCGGAATTCCCGGCGGGACGATCCTTCCCGCGTACGACCCGCTGCTGGACTCCACGAAGGTCCGGCACATCCTCGTCCGCCACGAGCAGGGCGCAGGACACGCGGCGACCGGATACGCGCAGGCCACCGGCAAGGTCGGGGTCTGCATGGCGACCTCGGGACCGGGTGCGACGAACCTCGTCACCCCGCTCGCGGACGCGAACATGGACTCCGTGCCCATGGTCGCGATCACCGGCCAGCAGTCGCGGCCGCTGATCGGCACGGACGCCTTCCAGGAGGCGGACATCTGCGGCATCACGATGCCGATCACCAAGCACAACATGCTCGTGACCGACGCCGCGGAGATCCCGCGGGCGATCGCGGAGGCGTTCCACATCGCGGCGACCGGCCGACCCGGCCCTGTCCTCGTCGACATCCCCAAGGACGTGCTGCAGGAGACCACGAGCTTCTCCTGGCCGCCCGAACTGCGCCTGCCCGGTTACCGGCCGACGACCCGGCCGCACGGCAAGCAGGTGCGCGAAGCAGCCAAGCTGATCGTCGGCGCCCGCAAGCCGGTCCTGTACGTGGGCGGCGGCGTCATCAAGGCGGACGCGTCGGCCGAGCTGCTGCGCCTCGCCGAGGACACCGGCATCCCGGTCGTCACCACGCTGATGGCGCGCGGGGCGTTCCCCGACTCGCACCAGCAGCACCTCGGCATGCCCGGCATGCACGGCACCGTCGCGGCCGTCGCGGCGATGCAGAAGTCGGACCTGCTGATCGCGCTGGGCGCGCGGTTCGACGACCGCGTCACCGGCCAGCTGAACTCGTTCGCCCCCGACGCGCAGATCATCCACGCCGACATCGACCCGGCCGAGATCTCCAAGAACCGCCGCGCGGACGTCCCGATCGTGGGCGACTGCAAGGAGATCATCACCGAGCTGATCGACGCGGTCCGCACCGAGCGCGAGACGGCCAAGGCCGTCGACCTCACGCCGTGGTGGGACACGCTGAACTCGCTGCGGGAGACGTTCCCGCTCGGCTACGACTGGCCGGACGACGGCACGCTGTCGCCGCAGTACGTGATCGAGCGGATCGGCGCGATGTCGCCGTCCGACACGATCTACACGGCGGGCGTCGGCCAGCACCAGATGTGGGCGGCGCAGTTCGTGAAGTACGAGCAGCCGCGCACGTGGATCAACTCCGGCGGCCTCGGCACGATGGGCTTCGCCGTTCCCGCCGCCATGGGCATCAAGGCGGGCGAGCCGGGCCGCACGGTGTGGGCCATCGACGGTGACGGCTGCTTCCAGATGACCAACCAGGAGCTCGCCACCTGCGCCATCGAGAACCTGCCCGTCAAGATCGCCGTCATCAACAACGGCAACCTGGGCATGGTCCGCCAGTGGCAGACGCTGTTCTACGGCGAGCGGTACTCCAACACCGATCTGGGCACGCACAAGCACCGCATCCCAGACTTCAAGCTTCTGGCGGAGGCGCTCGGCTGCGCCGGCCTGCGGGCCGAGTCGCGCGAGGAGGTGGACGAGGTGATCGCGAAGGCGCTGGAGATCAACGACCGGCCGGTCGTGGTCGACTTCGTCGTCGGCAAGGACGCCCAGGTGTGGCCGATGGTCGCGGCGGGCACCGGCAACTCCGAGATCATGGCCGCCCGCGGCATCCGCCCCCTGTTCGACGAGGATCTGTGATGACCAGGCACACGCTGAGCGTTTTGGTCGAGGACAAGCCCGGTGTGCTCGCGCGCGTCGCCGGTCTGTTCTCCCGCCGCGGCTTCAACATCGAGTCGCTCGCGGTCGGCCGCACCGAGTACCCCGACATCTCCCGCATGACCATCGTCGTCTCGGTGGACGAGCTGCCGCTGGAGCAGGTGACCAAGCAGCTCAACAAACTCATCAACGTCATCAAGATCGTCGAGCTGGAGCCGACCGCTTCCGTTCAGCGGCAACTGGTGTTGATTAAGGTTCGTGCTGACGCGACGGTGCGGTCGCAGGTCCTCGAAACCGTTCAGCTCTTCCGCGCGAAGGTCGTCGACGTGTCGCCGGAGGCGGTCACGATCGAGGCCACCGGGACTTCTGAGAAGCTCGACGCGTTGTTGCGCATGCTGGAGCCCTACGGGCTTCGCGAGATCGTCCAGTCCGGCATGGTCGCCATCGGCCGTGGCGCTCGTTCCATCACCGCCACCGCGGTGCGTTAAGTATTTTGAGAGAGGAAGTTTCCGTGAGCGTCGAGATCTTCTACGACGACGATGCCGACCTGAGCATCATCCAGGGCCGCAAGGTGGCCGTGATCGGCTACGGCAGCCAGGGCCACGCCCACGCCCTGTCGCTGCGCGACTCCGGCGTCGAGGTCCGGATCGGTCTGCAGGAGGGCTCCAAGTCC
>NZ_BAABBE010000056.1:0-24943 GCF_039537795.1 Lentzea roselyniae | reverse complement strand
AGTGTTTCGGTGGTTATAGCGTTGGGGAAACACCCGGTCCCATTCCGAACCCGGTAGTTAAGCCCTTCTGCGCCGATGGTACTGCACTGGTTACGGTGTGGGAGAGTAGGTCGCCGCCGAACTTAATTTAGCCCTGCGGGTTGAGTGCCAAAAGCGCTTCCCGCAGGGCTATTTCACTTTCTGCCGACGTGCAACGACCGTATCGGCGGCGATCCGACAGGCGGAAAAGCCGGTGCGTCCGCCCAGCCACGTCCCTAGCGTCGGACGGATGAGGATCCTCGCGCTGCTGTGCCTCGTCCTGTCCACCACCGCGATCCCAGCTCAGGCCGCACCGATCCGCTGCCCGGCGCCAACCGTCTCCACGTTCCACACCGCCGGCACCTGGTACGAGAACCTGGAGTTCGACGGCAACACGATCTGGCTCTCCAACCTGACCGGCAACCAGATCGAGCAGTACCGCCTCGACGGCACCTTCCTGCAGAAACACGACCTCCGTGCACCCGGCGCCATCCGCAAGGGCCAGGACGGCGTCCTGCACGTCAACTTCGGCAACGACAGCCCCGAAACCCGCCCCCAGCCGTCCGGCGTGGTCCGCCTGACGCCGAAGCCCGTCGTGTGGGTGGGCGGCGACACCCTCAGCTCCGCGAACGGCGCCGAGTTCGACGCCCGCGGCCACCTCTACGTCTCCGACCCGTTCACCGGCCTGTACGAGTTCGACCGCAGAGGCACACTGGTCCGCCGAATCGACCTCGCCTACCCCAACGGCGTCGTCACCGTCGGCAACACCGTCTTCACCAACCTCGTCATCGACCCGGAGTCCGCCATCGTCCGCATCACCGGCAACCGCCAGACCCGCATCGAGCTCGGCGCCCCTGACAAGAACCTCGACGACCTCGCCGTGGGTCCGGACGGCAAGCTCTACGTCACCGCCTATACCAGCGGCGAGCTCATCAAGGTCGACCCGTGGACCGGCGGCCGCTGCGTCCTGCTCAACGGCCTGAAGAACCCGACCGCGGCCCGTTTCCTGCCGGGCACGAAGACCATGTTCGTCACCCACGCCTCCGGCACCGTGCTGAAGGTCCGCCTCTAGAACAGCCTGCTCGCCAGCCACGCAACCGCTTGCGCATCGCAGTCGCGGAGCAGCTCCCGCAGGTTTTCCTCGGCCTTGCGATCCGAGTAGGCAAACCCGAGCTTGGCGATCGTGGCGCCCCACCGGACGTCGTCGTCGACCGCGCCGGCCAGCTCCTGCCACCCACCGCGCAGCCGGTGGAGGTAAGCAGGCCACCGCGTGGCGATTTCGGCGACGGCGACCAGGTGACAGGCCTCCTCAACGTCTGTGGATTCCAGGACTCGCAGGTAAAACTGCCAGGAGTTCAGCAGCCGCTTCTCTTCTCGCACTGACTGCTCAGGCTGGGCCCGCAGCCGGCGCCGCAGGTGCTCTCGGACCTCTGGGTGCCGCTCGATGGCGACAATCTCCCGCTCGACCTCGTACGGTGTCGCTGCCTTGATCACTTCGGCGTCGGCAGTGATGGCAGCCTCGGCGGTGAGTTCGGCGGCCGGCCGTTCGCGGTGTACAGGTCCGAGCTGCGCCAGCAGCACCTGGTCGACGTCGTCCGCGGTGGTGCGCGGCAGCCGCACCGGTAGTTGGACGAGCTTGCGCAGAAACGTCCAACCCGGACTCGGGTCGTCGGGATGCGTCACGATCCTCGCGTCGGCGAGTTCCTTGTAGGCGTTGTCGACGTGTGCCGCGACAACGGTCGTGTCGAGGCCCAGCACGAACTTCGTGGCGGGGAAGTCGTCCGACAAGAACACGTTGATCGCCTCGAACACCTGTGCCGTCGTACGGGGGGTGCATCGGTCGAGATCGTCGATCAGAACGATGAGTTCGTGGTGGTGCACGGCGAGGTCTTTCACCAACGCCTCGACGTCGTGCTGGACGAGGTAGAGGTACCCGGCGCGGGCGTTGTAATACGGGTCGCGAATCAACGGATCCGTTGTGTTGCCTGCGAAGGCGTTGCTGACAACCGGCCCGGCGAACAGCTCGCCCGGCAGGAATGCCGAGGCCCTGGCGAACAGGTATCTCCATCCCGTGTGCAGCAGTCCGGTAGCCGCCAGACCGACGGTCAACCACCAGGCCCAGCCGAGTTTCAGGTTGGTCAGGGTGTTCAGCACCGACAGCCCGAAACCCAGACCTGCGAGTGACAACAGCGGCGAGAAGGTCCGCCTCCACAGCCGGCGCTGGAGGTGGCGGCGGTCCACGCGCTCGGCGTTGCGGCTGAACCAGTATCGCTCACGGATGTTCTGATGCGGCATCATCGCCGCTTCCGCAGCCTCGGTCACGGCCTTCGCGAGCCCTGCCCACACCTGCTCGCTCGACTGGTGCCGCCACGGGTTGAACGACACGACCAGCGGTCTGGCCAGCAGCTTGATCTTCGAGGGTTCGGCCTTCGGCGGCTTCGTCCGCGACCGCCACAACCTGCGGTCTGCGGCGAACACGGTGAGCCTGCGACCAGGAGGGACCTCGGCAGGTGGGGTCGCGAGCCTGTGCTTGACGAGCTCCAGCAGCGTGCTCTTGCCAGAACCCCAGGCGCCCTCCACCGTGATCACGGTCGGCGCATCTTCATCGCCCGGCTTCAGAACGTCTTTGAGTGCCTGCACCAGCGTGCCGCGGTTGAGGAGATCCTCACGCGCCGCCCGGTCGCTGAATCCGCGGGTCACCACCAGGCCGGTCAAGGGTGGAACCGGCAACCGCGGGTTCCAGATGCGCAGCTTGCCCGTCCTGCTGCCGGACACGATGCGGGGCCGTCCATCCGGTCCGGTGTAGGTGAGTAGTACCGAGGTTTGCGCCGCTCCTTCACCCTGTCGCAACTGCTCACCGGTGTCCACATCCCAGAGGCGGATCGTGCCACCGTCGCTCGCCGACACGAGCAGCATCTTCTCGAGTGTGCGGCAGCGGCCCATTGCCGTGACCGGCGTGGTGTGACCCTTCAACCTGCGCAGCTCGCGCCTGTCGTCCCGCTGATGGAGGACGACATCGGCGTGGTCGGCCACGGCGCCGATGTTCCCGATGATCTGGGTCGCGAGGCGGTTCGCTCCGGCCACGATCCAGTGCAGCCGGTTGGTGCCCACGTACCGTTGTCCGGTGTTGGCATGCACCACGGCCTGGTTGCTCCCGAGCGTCACCCTGATCAAGACGTCTTCCCGGACGTCCGCGTTCACTGCGAGTTCCGTGATCGGCTGCTCGAAGTCGACGACGCGCTCCATGGTCATCTGCGAACCGTCGGCTGAGGTCACGCCTGGGAAGGTACCGAGTTTCGTTTCCAGGAGGTTTCTGTCTGCCCGGACTAGTGCGCTTTTGGCGTAACAGGGGTGAAGATGTGGACCATGGAACGCCGAGCCCGCACCTCAGGACTGCGCCGCAGCCGCACGGTCACCACGCCGAGGCTCGGTGAGCTGTTCAACGGCTATCTGGATCCGCAACGCCCGCACGCCGGCGCCTACGACGAAATGTTCTCCACCGACAACGGTGTGCGATCGGCCTATCGCGCGCTGTACGAGTCGGTGGCTCCGTCGCAGGTCAACGAGCTGAACGCGCGTAGCGAAGCCCTGGGCAGGGCCTTCGTCGACCAGGGCATCACGTTCAGTCTCAGCGGCCAGGAGCGGCCGTTTCCGCTCGACCTGATTCCCCGCATCATCACGGCCGGTGAGTGGTCGAAGCTGGAGAAGGGCATCGTGCAGCGGGTGCGGGCGCTGGAGATGTTCCTCGCGGACATCTACGGCGACGCGCAGATCGTCCGAGATGGAGTGTTGCCGCGGCGTCTCATCACGAGCTGCGACCACTTCCACCGGGAGGCGGCCGGCATCAACCCGCCCAACGGGGTGCGCATCCACGTCGCGGGTGTCGACCTCGTCAGGGACGAGCAGGGCACGTTCCGGGTCCTCGAAGACAATCTGCGGTGCCCGTCCGGCGTCTCCTACGTCATGGAGAACCGCAGGACGATGGCGCGGGTGTTCCCGGATCTGTTCGCACGACATCGCGTGCGCGCGGTGGGCGACTACGCGGTTCACCTGCTGCGAGCGCTCAGGAACGCTGCAGCGCCTAACGCGGCGGATCCGAACGTTGTCGTTCTCACCCCCGGCCTGGGGAACAGCGCGTACTTCGAGCACTCGTTGCTGGCACGGCAGATGGGTGTGGAGCTGGTCGAGGGGCGGGACCTGTTCTGCCGCGACAACTTCGTGTACCTCAGGACGACCGAGGGTGAGCGGCAGGTCGACGTCATCTACCGGCGCATCGACGACGACTTCCTCGACCCGGTGCATTTCCGGCCGGACTCGGTGCTGGGCATCGCGGGGCTGCTGAACGCGGCGCGGGCTGGCAACGTCGTGGTGGCCAACGCGGTGGGCAACGGGGTGGCGGACGACAAGCTCGTCTACACGTACCTGCCGGAGATCGTGCAGTACTACCTCAACGAGAAGCCGTTGCTGCCCAACGTCGACACGTTCCGTTGTTGGTTGACGGACGAGCGGGCGCACGTGCTCGACCACCTCGACGAGCTGGTGGTGAAGCCCGTCGAGGGGTCGGGCGGGTACGGGATCGTGTTCGGGCCCGATGCGAGCGTCAAGGAGCTGAACTCGCTGCGGAAGCGGATCAGGAGCAACCCGCGCGGGTGGATCGCGCAGCCCGTGGTGCAGCTGAGCACCGTGCCCACGAAGGTCGGGGACAAGCTGGCTCCGCGGCACGTCGACCTGCGGCCGTTCGCGGTGAACGACGGCAACTTCATCTTCGTCCTGCCCGGCGGCCTCACCCGCGTCGCGTTGCCGGAGGGCAGCCTGGTCGTGAACTCGTCGCAGGGCGGCGGGTCCAAGGACACGTGGGTGCTGGCGGCCAAGTCGTCCACTGTGGAGCGTGAGCTGGCGGAGCCGGGACTGGCCGGACCGTCCGAAATGGAGTCGGCTGCGGCCGAGCAGGGGCCGGAGCTGACCACGTCCCAGCAACAGCAACAACAGCAGCAGTAGGGAGGCGCGCGAAATGCTGGCACGCAACGCGGAGTCGCTGTACTGGATCGGCCGTTACGTCGAACGGGCGGACGACACGGCGCGCATCCTCGACGTCTCGGTTCATCAGCTGTTGGAGGACGCGACGGTCGATCCGGACGCCACGTCACGGCAGCTGCTGACCGTTCTGGGCATCAAGCCGCCGGTCGGGGCGGAGCAGTTCGACGTGTGGTCGTTGACCGAACTGGTGGCCTACAACAAGGACAATCCCAGCTCGATCGTCAGCTCGGTGAACAGTGCGCGGGAGAACACGCGTGGTGCTCGCGAGGTCGTGTCGACCGAAATGTGGGAGTGCCTCAACGGCATGTGGAACGCCGTCGCGGAACGGCAGACCTACGCGCGCACGATGGGGCCGCACGCGTTCTTCAGCTTTGTCGAAGAGCGGGCGGCGATGTTCGCTGGGCTGGCCGACTCCACGATGTCGCGGGATGACGGCTGGCGGTTCCTGGTGCTGGGGCGGTCGGTCGAGCGTGTGGACATGATCGTGCGGTTGTTGCTGGCGCGTGTGGGGGACCGGGCCTCGTCTCCTGGATGGGTCACGGTGCTGCGATCTGCCGGTGCGCACGACACGTATCTGAGGACCTATCGTGGGGCGCTGGACGCGTCGCGGGTGGTGCAGTTCTTGTTGCTGGACAGGCTGTTTCCGCGCTCGGTGTTCCACGCGCTGAGGCAGGCCGAGTCGTGCCTGGAGCAGCTGGAGAACCAGCCGTCGGTGCGGGTCGGGGCGCGAGCCGAGGCGCTCAGGTTGCTGGGCAAGGCGCGCAGTGAGCTGGAGTTCCTGCGGCCGCACGATTTGCTGGACGACCTGCCGAAACGTCTTGCGGCACTGCAGAAAACGGTCCGCGACGTCGGTGAGGCCGTGTCGCAGCAGTACTTCCACGTGGCGCCGTGGGTCGCCTGGACGAACACCGAGGTGGGCTGACCATGAGCTGGCGTGTACGTGTCGTGCACACGACTGGTTATGTGTATGAGGCGCCGGTTGTGCAGTCGTACAACGAGGCGCGGCTGACTCCGCGTGGTGACCGACGGCAGAACGTCGTCGTCTCTCGTGTTGAAACGAATCCGGCGACGCGTGCGTACCGGTACACGGACTACTGGGGCACCGAGGTCACGTCGTTCGACCTGCATGCGCCGCACACGGAGCTGAAGGTCGTCGCGTCGTCGGTGGTCGAGACGAGTGCGGAGATCGAACCGGTCACCACTGGCACGTGGGCGGACGTCAAGGCGGACAGCCTCGTCGACCGGTACACGGAGTTCCTGGAGCCGACGCGCTACACACCGCGCAACCGTGAGCTGCTGACGAAGGCGCGGGAGCTGAAGAAGGGCAACTCGCCGTCGGACGCGGTGCTGGCTGCCTCGCACTGGGTGTGGGAGCAGCTCAAGTACCAGGCCGGCTCGACGGGCGTGCACAGTTCGGCCGTGGACGCGTGGCAGGAGCGCAAGGGCGTCTGCCAGGACTTCGCGCATCTGACGTTGGTTTTGTTGCGCGGTATGGGGATTCCGGCGCGCTATGTGTCCGGCTATCTGCATTCGAAGAAGGACGGTGCGCTGCGAGAGACGGTTCGCGGTGAGTCGCACGCGTGGATCGAGGCGTGGACCGGTGGCTGGTGGGGGTTCGACCCGACCAACGCGATCCCGGTCGGGCCCCGGCACGTGTGGGTGGCGCTGGGACGTGACTACTCGGATGTGGCGCCGTTGAAGGGCATCTACTCCGGTGGGGCGGCTACGGCGCTAGAGGTCACTGTGGACATCACACGGCTGGCATAGGGCTGGTCTTTTTCACCCGAATGAGCCTGTTCTATGGACCTCGGACAAGGCCTAGCGTCGGGTGAATGAGTGTGATCACATCCACCGCGTACAGCAGGGATCTCGGGGACGAGCTGCGCCGGTTGCGAGAGACCTGCACCGGGATGGGCGGCCGCGCGCTGGCCGTCAACCTCGGCTGGGATCCGAGCAAGGTGTCGAACATCGAGCACGGAAAGGTTCGTGCGAGCGAGATCGACCTCGTGCAGTTCCTGACGGCGTGCGGCAAGGACATCGACTACTTCGAGGACTTCCGCCAGCGGTACAAGTACGCGTTCGACGAGTACGTGGTGCAGGTTCCGGGAAACACGCGCACCCTCGCGCTGGCGGAGTCGACCGCCAAGACGATCACCAGCTACGACGCGCGGACAGTGCCGGGCCTCGTGCAAACACCGGAGTACGCCGACGCTCTGTACCGGCTCGGTGGGTTCGTGGCCGAGGAACGAATCCCCATGATCGTCCAGTTCCGCATGGACCGGCAGACGATCCTGCGCCGACACGATCGGCCGACTTGTTTGTTCTACGTCCATGAACTAGCGCTGCTGCAGCGAGTCGGCAGCGACCGGATCATGGAGGACCAGTACGCCCGGCTGCTGTTCGACACGCACATCATCCGGATCGTGCCTGCGGACGTCGTGGTTCCTTCGTCCGGTTGTGTGCTGTGGGAATACGAGAAAGCGGCGCCGGTGGCCTTTGGCGAGACCGATCTCGCGAAGGTGTTCGTGCAAGATCCCGGCGCCATCGCGCGGACGAGGCTTCTCTTCGACCATCTGGAAGAGGTCTCGTTGGATGCGGAACAATCGCGGAGCAGGCTGGCGGAGCTCGTCGGCCGACCGCGAGAGGAACTCGATGATGCAGGACCGCGCTTGGCGTAAGAGCAGCTACAGCGACGCAACCGAGGACGGCAACTGCGTCGAGGTCTCGTTCACCCACGACGTGCTCGTTCGTGACTCCAAGAACGCCGACGCGGGCACGCTGATGTTCAGCGCACCCGCGTGGCGTGCGTTCGTTCAGCGCCAGCCGTGACGTTCGCGTAGGACGTCCACGACACGACCGAAGGCGGCGGGTGCCAGGACGGCACCCTCACGCCGGATGTCGTCGTCCGAGTCGAGCGCGAAAACGCGGTCGAGCCGCAGGTACGACGGGCGGCCGTCGCGGTCCCACGCGCCCGCGCCCAGCTCCAGGTAGTCCTCGCGCGGCTCCTTCGAGGAGAGCATCAGCGCGATCAGGTCGCCGTTCGCGTGGCCCACGACCAGCAGCGGGCGGTCCTTGCCGCGGGAGGCGTCCTCCTCGAACGGCACCCAGGCCCAGACGACCTCACCGGGGTCGGCGTCGCCGTCCATCTGCGGGGAGTAGTCGAGCTTGGTCGCCCGTGCAGCGTCGTAGATCTCGCGGACCGCGCCCTTCGCGGGACGGGGGTCCTCACCGTTGATCAGCACGGACGCACCTTAGACGCGTCACTCGTCGTTGCGCTCCGGGGCGGGGCCGGCGTCCGTCGTGCCGCCGTCCTCCGCCAGTTCGGCGGGTGCGGCGACGGCGGGCCCCGCCGAGATCGCGGCGGGTCCGACGGACCGGACCACCGCCGCCTGTCCCTCCCGGTTGACCCTGATCACGACATCCTGCTCGGTGACGTCGAGCTCGATCACGATGCGCACGTTGATTCCCCTCACGTGGTCAGGACAGGACCGCGAACCGGCTGTCGAAGGTGACCGTGGCGCCGGTCAGGTTCTTGACCGTGATCCAGTACGTGCACTGGGTCGAGCTCGCCCGCTCGACCGCGACGTCCCAGTCCAGCTGCGGTGCGCCGGACACCGCGGACGTGGGCATGACGTACCAGACGACGTGCCACCCGACCGGCCATCCCCAGGTGAACCACCGGTGCGAGGTGTTGGGTGCGAGACTTGCGCTGAACTGCGTTCCGGTCCACATGGCGGCCCCCGATCAGGTGCTGAGAACGTCGTAGCGGCCCTCGAAGCGGACCGTGTGCGGGCTGGAGTTGGTCACGGTGATCCAGTAGGTGGCCTGCGTGGCGCCGGCCCGTTCGACCGCGACCGACCACGAGAGCGTCGGCGTGCCGGGGCAGATCAGCGTCGGCATGATCGTCCACAGCACGTGCCAGTTCGCCGGCCAGCCGAAGGTGAACCACCGGTGGCTCGTGTTGCCCGCGATGGTCCCGAAGAACTGCGTGCGCGGCGGCCGGGTCAGGCAGTTGAAGTACGGCGGCGGCCCGCTCGCACCAGCCGCCCTGAGCTGCAGCTGTGTGCGGTACCGCGCGAGCACCGAGTTCGTCTCGCTGTACGTCGGGTCGAAGGTCAGCCCGCCGCCGAATGACCGGTAGAACACGTCCGCGCCGGTCGGCACCAGGCTCGCGGCGGGGTCGCCCTGCACCGACGCCCACGTCGCCCGCGGCACCGGGTTCGGGAAAAGTGCCGGGTCGACCACGTACGTCTCACCGGTCGTGAGTGTGAGCGTCGGCGCCACGTGCCAGCCCCAGCGAACGTTGCAGTCCGGCTTGTTGAAGCTGACCACGCGCAGGTCGCCGTAGATCCACACCTTGTCCGGCTGCACCCCGGCGCCGATCATCAACCGGCACATCTCGTGAGCGCGCCCCCAGCACCCGTCGTCGGGATACGTGAAAGGAATTCCCGGTGCGATCGGGTTCGCGGAACACGCCGTGCGATTGTTGACGAGGGTGAACATCTCGTTCGCCTTGGCGAGCGTCACCGGTGTTCCGAGAACTTCGCTCTCACCGGCCTCCACGCTTTCCGCGCGCACTTTTGGGTCTGGCCGGACGTCGATGATCTCGTGCTCGTCGAGGGTTTCCGTGACGAGCACCGGCTCCTGGCTCTCGTACGCCCGGCGCAGCGCGGCCAGCAACTCGCCGAAGTCCGGGTTGCCGCGCGACAGCCGATGCCGCGCCTGCGAGACGACCAGCTCGACGTCGACTCCGTCGTCGCTTTCCCGCAGGTCACCGACCACGACCGGCAGCGGGCACAGCAGCTCGACGATCGCTCCCGTGCGGGGATCCACCTCCACGTAGGCGGTCAGCCCTGCCGCGCGCATCTCCTCCAGCGCGGCCAGCCAGCCCGTCGCCCGGGAATCCTCGAGGTCCAGCCGGGCACTGCTGCCGCCGGCGAACACCACGGCGCGATATCGCGTTTCCGCGGCCGCTGTGGCCGTCAACTCGCTGACTTCTTCAACCAGAACGTTTTCGCGCGGCATCGGTGAATTTTATGGCGGGAGCGCATTACGCGCACAGAGCCGAAAGCCCCGGTCGGCCCATGTCAATTCTCAATTTGTTGAGCCAACGGAGTGATTTGTGGCCGGTCGGGCTAACGAAGCCGGGCTCCGGGCGAGGGCTCCGGGCGGACCTGGTCACGGGGTCTCGACCGGCCAGTGGTGCAGGGCACACCGGCCGCTATGGGACCATAAGGGGACACCCGTCCGATTTCGTGCTGAGGACTACCTTGACCACGTTCGCCGACACGACGTTCACGTCGCCGGAGCTCATCCGGAACTTCTGCATCATCGCGCACATCGACCACGGCAAGTCGACCCTGGCCGACCGGATGCTGCAGATCACCGGCGTCGTCGAGGCGCGGGCGATGCGCGCTCAGTACCTCGACCGCATGGATATCGAGCGGGAGCGCGGTATCACCATCAAGGCGCAGAACGTGCGCCTTCCGTGGCAGGTCGACGGGCAGGACCACGTCCTGCACATGATCGACACGCCTGGCCACGTCGACTTCACCTACGAGGTGTCCCGCGCTCTGGAGGCCTGTGAGGGCGCCGTGCTGCTGGTCGACGCCGCGCAGGGCATCGAGGCGCAGACGCTCGCCAACCTGTACCTGGCGATGGAGAACGACCTCACCATCATCCCGGTGCTGAACAAGATCGACCTGCCCGCCGCGGACCCGGACAAGTACGCGAAGGAGATCGCGCACATCACCGGCTGTGAGCCGGAGGACGTGCTGCGCGTCTCCGCGAAGACCGGTGTCGGCGTCGGCGAGCTGCTGAACGAGGTCGTGAAGAAGGTCCCGGCCCCGGTCGGCGAGGCGGACGCCCCGGCCCGCGCCATGATCTTCGACTCGGTCTACGACACCTACCGCGGCGTCGTGACGTACATCAGGGTGGTCGACGGCAAGATCACGCCGCGCGAGCGCATCAAGATGATGTCGACGGGTGCCACCCACGAGATCCTTGAGGTCGGCATCATCTCGCCTGAGCCGAAGCCGTCGCGCGGCCTCGGCGTCGGCGAGGTGGGCTACCTGATCACCGGCGTGAAGGACGTGCGCCAGTCGAAGGTCGGCGACACGGTCACGTCCGAGAAGAAGGGCGCCACCCAGCCGCTGGCCGGCTACCGCGAGCCGCGCCCGATGGTCTACTCGGGCCTCTACCCGGTCGACGGCTCCGACTACCCCGAGCTCCGTGAGGCGCTGGAGAAGCTGCAGCTCAACGACGCGGCTCTGACGTTCGAGCCGGAGACGTCGGCCGCACTGGGCTTCGGTTTCCGCTGCGGCTTCCTCGGTCTGCTGCACCTGGAGATCACCCGCGACCGCCTGGAGCGCGAGTTCGGCCTCGACCTCATCTCCACGGCCCCGAACGTCGTCTACCGCGTGATCATGGAAGACGGCACCGAGCACGTCGTGACGAACCCGTCCGACTGGCCGGAGGGCAAGCGCGCCGAGGTGTACGAGCCCGTCACCAGGTGCACGATCATCGCGCCGTCCGACTACATCGGCGCGATCATGGAGCTCTGCCAGTCCAAGCGCGGCATGCTGGGCGGCATGGACTACCTGTCCGAGGACCGCGTCGAACTGCGCTACACGATGCCCCTCGGCGAGATCATCTTCGACTTCTTCGACTCGCTGAAGTCCCGCACGCGCGGCTACGCGTCGCTGGACTACGAAGAGTCCGGCGAGGCCGAGGCGGAGCTGGTCAAGGTCGACATCCTGCTGCAGGGCGAGGCCGTCGACGCGTTCTCCGCGATCGTGCACAAGGACCACGCGTACGGCTACGGCACGCGCATGGCGACCAAGCTGCGCGAGCTGATCCCGAGGCAGCAGTTCGAGGTGCCGATCCAGGCCGCGATCGGTTCCCGCGTGATCGCGCGCGAGACGATCCGCGCGATCCGCAAGGACGTTCTGGCCAAGTGCTACGGCGGTGACATCACCCGTAAGCGCAAGCTGCTGGAGAAGCAGAAGGAAGGCAAGAAGCGCATGAAGATGGTGGGGCGCGTGGAGGTGCCGCAGGAGGCCTTCGTCGCCGCACTGTCCACTGAGGAGCCGAAGGGCAAGAAGTAGGGCTCACCGGTTCACGCGGTAGGTCAGGTGCGTGAACCCGTTGCCCGTCCGCGACTCCACCTGCTCGAGATCGAGCGCCGGCACGCCCTCGAACAACCGCGTGCCGGCGCCGAGCGTGATGGGCACGATGCGCAGCCGCAGCTCGTCGATCAGGCCTGCCTTGAGGTACTGGTTGACGGTGGTCGCGCCACCGTGGATGGAGATGTTGCCGTCGCCGGCCGCTTCGCGCGCGAGCTTGAACGCGGCTTCGATGCCATCGGTGACGAAGTGGAACGTGGTGCCGCCCTCCATCGGCTGCGGTTCGCGCGGGTGGTGGGTGAGCACGAAGACCGGTGCGTGATACGGCGGGTTGTCGCCCCACCAGCCGTTCCACTGGCGATCCCACTCGCCGCGCACGGGGCCGAACATGTTGCGGCCCATGATGAACGCCTTGGTCTGGGCCAGCTTGTCCATCTGCAGCTGCCGCTCGTCGGGGTCTTCGAACCAGGCGTGGAGCCTGCTGCCCCAGCCGTCGCCGCCGTCGTCGCCGAACGGACGGTCCTCGGACTGGTTGAGGCCGGCGGAGTAGCCGTCGAGGGAAATCGTCAGGTCGCACGTCACCTTGGGCATCGGACCAGCGTGGACCTCGTCGCGGTGTGACGTCCATTGGCAAACCTGCGGGGCCTGCGTCGACATCGTTTATGTGGCTTGGCATCCTTGGTGGTACGGGTTCCGTCATCGTCGATGTGGGGCTGCAGCCTGCAGTCGCTGCCTGCCCGCCCCCTTCCTTCTGGCGCGGCGAAGATGACCATGTTTTCGGGACATCTACTAGACGCGGCCAGGCGTGGATTGGGACATCGTTCACCCGTCCGAGTGCTTCTCTTGGCTGAAACCGCCGAGGTCGTGGGACGTGTCGACGCGGCGACCGACGAGCTGGCGGCGCAGGTCGGGCTGCAGGCGGGGCGGGTTCGGCTGGCTGCCAACGCCTCCGCGCTGGCCACGATGGTGCCGCGGGCGGCAGGAGTGCTGGCTCAGGAGCATCCGGGCCTGAGCTGTCCCTGTTCGAAGAGCACCCCGTCGAGGCGTTGCAGATGCTGCGGCACGGGGAGATCGACGTCGCGCTGGTGTTCCGGTTCGCCGGCGTGCCGGTCGACGAGGGGTTCCGGTTCGTGCACATCGGGGACGACCCTCTGCACCTCATCAGCTCCCGCCCTGACGACAGCGTCGCAGACCACTCGGGCTCTGCCTGGATCGGCGGGTGCGAGCGGTGTCAGGAGGAGCTGGACGCGGTGTGCCGGAGCTTCGGCTTCACGCCGCGGATCGCGTCGCACGGCGATGACATGGTTGTGGTGCAAGCACTTGTGGCCGACGGTGCCGGGGTGGCGCTGCTGCCGGGGCTCGCGCTGCAGGCCCACCGCCGGCCGGACGTGTGTGCGACCGAGATTCCCGGATTCCGCGGCAGATCTCCGCGGGACCTACGGCGACCCGCCGGCCATCGCGGCCGTCGTTGCTGCTTTGGCAACGTAGGTTGCCGTTCCGGCACGGTCGCGAGCATCTTGGGTGTCATGACGACTGCACAGGAGTTCTGGGAGACCTTCTACTCGGAGCGGGACCAGGTGTGGTCCGGCAAGCCGAATCCGTTGCTGGTGCGGGAAGCCGAGCGCCTCACGCCCGGCAGCGCGCTCGACATCGGGTGCGCTGAGGGCGGTGACGTCGTGTGGCTGGCCAAGAGGGGCTGGCGGGTGCTCGGCGTGGACGTGTCGCAGGTGGCGCTGGACCGGGCGTTGAAGCACGCCTACGACGAGGGCGTCGAAATCGCGGTGGAACGGCACGACCTCAAGGAGACGTTCCCGGCCGGCGAGTACGACCTGGTCAGCGCTCAGTTCCTGCACTCACCGGTGGAGGAGGACGGGGAGCGCAACAGCATCCTGAAGCGGGCTTCGGAGGCGGTGGCGCCGGGCGGGCACCTGATCATCGGCGGGCACGCCGGGGCGCCGTCGTGGTCGGAGCACCAGGACTACTACTTCCCGACGACCAAGGACGTGCTGGACCACCTGAAGCTGGCGGACAACTGGATCGTCATCACCGACGAGGTGGTGGGGCGGCCGCTGGTGGGGCCGGACGGTCAGGAGGAGACGCGCTTGGACAACGTCCTCACGCTCAAGCGGTTGTACTAGAAACGCAAAGGCCACCCGCGGCAACGCTGCCGGGGTGGCCCACTCATGTTCCCTGTCAGGCGGAACGGATCAGCCGGTCCATGGCCTGACGGTTGATGATCGAACGGAGCTCGCTCGTCTCCTCGGCGCTGTGGCGGGAGATGATGGCGTCCAGCTCGAGGCGGTCGCTGTCGGAGGTGTAGCTGGCCAACTGCCGCTCCAGGCTCCGGCGCTTCAGTCGAGCGTCACGGCGGGAGGCCAGGCTCGAGCGCAGGGACTTCACGGACAGGTCGTGGCGGGTCATCGTGTCCTTCCAATCTTGGTTACGATTCGATAATACACCCTGCTCAGCCGACCTGTACCGATGAAGAAGGTTAGTTAACTCACGAACTCGTCGAGCAACCTCAGCGCGGTCGCGTACTTGGCCTGCAGGCGCTCCTGCACAGCGGCGTCCAGACGGGCCATCCGCGCGGGGGAGAGGTTGTCGGCGATGTCCGCCCGCTTCACGGTCACCGCCAACGGGTTCGCGGCCACCCGGCGCAGATAGTCGGCCTGGGGCTCGTCCGGCAGGTGCGACAACGCCACGACGGCGTCGACCACGGCAGCAGGGCATCCGCGGGACAACAACTCCGAAGCGGTCACCGGGGTGTCCTCGATGACGTCGTGCAGAACGGCGGCCATCTGCGCGTGTTCGCCCGATACGGATGCCATCACGCGCAACGGATGTCCGATGTAGGGCCGGCCCGACTTGTCGACCTGGCCGTCGTGGGCGGCGGTGGCGATCGTGATCGCGTCTTCGAGGGTGAACACGCGCATCAAGCTAAATCAAGGCTTGACCCGGTGCAGTGGTCTAGTCCATTTTTAGTCCAACTCACAGCATGGCCGCCGCATGATGTGTGGAGGTGGACCATGTCCAAGACCAGACGAGCAGCCATAGCGCTGCTGTCCGCGCTGCTTGCCTGCGCCGGTCTGGTGTTGGTGATCAACGGCAACGCCGCAGCCGCGAACCTCGCGGCCAACAGCGGCTTCGAGGCCGGCAACCTGAGTGGCTGGACCTGTACCGAGGGCACGAGCGTCAGCACGAGCACGAAGCGCACCGGCAGTTACGCGCTCCAAGGGGCGCCGGCCGGGCAGAGCAACGCGAAGTGCCAGCAAACCGTGACGGTGCAACCGAACACGGCCTACAAGCTGAGCGCGTGGGTGCAGGGCAGTTACGTCTACCTCGGCGTGAACGGTGGCGCGCAAACCTGGACGCCGGGCACCAGCGGTTTCCAGCAGCTCACCGTCGACTTCAACAGTGGAGCGGCGACCAGCGTGACGATCTATGTGCACGGTTGGTACGGCCAGCCCGCCTACTACGCCGACGACGTCAGCCTCGACGGTCCCGGCACGCCGCCGACGACCACGAGCACGACGACGACCACCACGACCACTACCACCACCACGACGACCAGCAACCCGCCGAACACCGGTCTGCCCAAGCACGTTCTGACGGGCTACTGGCAGAACTTCTACAACGGTGCGCGCGCTCTGAGGCTGGCTGACGTCCCCACCACCTACGACATCGTTGCGGTGGCGTTCGCCGACGCGACGTCGACGCCCGGTGCGGTCGCGTTCAACCTCGACTCCGGCCTCAGCAGCCAGCTCGGCGGCTACACCGACGCGCAGTTCCGCGCCGACATCAAGACCCTGCAGGGGCGCGGGCAGAAGGTGATCATCTCGGTCGGCGGTGAGCTCGGCACGATCCGCGTCGACAACTCCGCCGCGGCGACCAACTTCGCCAACAGCGTCAAGAGCCTGATCTCCACCTACGGGTTCAACGGCGTCGACATCGACCTGGAGAACGGCGTCAACGCCACCTACATGGCGCAGGCGCTGCGCAGCATCCACGCCGGTGGCGGCACCGTGATCACGATGGCACCGCAGACGATCGACATGCAGAACACCAGTGCCGAGTACTTCAAGCTGGCGTTGTCGATCAAGGACATCCTGACGATCGTCAACATGCAGTACTACAACTCCGGCACGATGCTCGGCTGCGACCAGCAGGTCTACGGCCAGGGCACGGTGAACTTCCTGACCGCGCTCGCGTGCATCCAGCTGCAGAACGGCCTGCGTCCCGACCAGGTCGGTCTCGGCCTGCCCGCGTCGCCGTCCGGAGCCGGTGGCGGTTACCAGTCGCCGACCAACGTCAACAACGCGCTCAGCTGTCTCGCCCGCGGCACCAGCTGCGGGACGTTCAAGCCGAGCACGACCTGGCCGTCGATCCGCGGCGCCATGACCTGGTCGATCAACTGGGACGCGTCGAACAACTGGCAGTTCGCCAACACGGTCGCCCCTCATCTGGACTCCCTGCCCTAGATGATGGCCCGTCCGTCGTAACCGCGGGTGAAGCCCCTGTTTCCTTGCGTCATCAAGGACACAGGGGCTTTACCGGGCATCCATCGCCCGATCCAACTAGGTTGTGCTCATGTTCCACACGCTCGCCGTGCCCGTGATCGCCGCGCCGATGGCGGGCGGCGCCTCCACCCCCGAGCTGGTCGCCGCGGTGAGCGAAGCCGGCGGGTTCGGGTTCCTCGCGGCCGGTTACCTCACCGTCGAGCAGCTCGCGGACAGGATCGGCCAGACGAGCCAGCTCACGAGCAAGCCGTTCGGGGTCAACCTCTTCGTGCCCGGCACCCGGCCGACCGCCGACATCTCGTCCTACGTGGATCGTGTCAAGGCCTGCGCGAAGAAGGTCGGCGCGGTGCCCGGCGATCCGCGCTGGGACGACGACAACTACGGGGCCAAGCTCGAACTGGTGCTGGCGCTGCGGGTTCCGGTGGTGTCGTTCACGTTCGGGCTGCCCGACGTGGACGACGTGCAGCGGCTCAAGGCGACCGGCACCACGATCGTCGTCACGGTCACCACGCCCAGCGAGGCCCGGCAGGCTCAGCAGATCGGCGCGGACGTCCTGTGCGTGCAGGGCGCGGACGCCGGAGCGCACCGCGGCACGTTCACCGACGACGGCATCTCGCCCGGCGGTGGCGAGCTGTACGGGACGCTGGCCGCGTTGACGCTCGTCCGCAACGCCGTCGATCTTCCGGTGATCGCGACCGGTGGGCTCATGAACGGCGCCGACGTCGCCGCGGTGCTGGCGGCGGGGGCGGTCGCGGCGCAGCTCGGCACCGCGTTCCTCGGCTGCCCGGAGGCGGGAACCTCTGCGGCGCACCGGGAAGCACTCGCGGAAGGGGCCCGCCGGACGGCGCTCACGCGGGCGTTCAGCGGACGTCCGGCGCGAGGGCTCGTGAACCGGTTCCTGATCGAGCACACCCCGCACGCGCCCGCCGCGTACCCGAACGTGCACCACCTCACGAAGCCGGTGCGCGCTACCGGTGAGCTTGAGGTCATGTCGCTGTGGGCCGGCACCACCTACCCGCTCGCGACGGCCGAACCGGCGGCCGACATCGTGCGAAGGCTCCACGCGGAGCTCATCGAAGTGGTCAATTCCTTGGCGGAGCGCTTCAAGCGCAGCTAAGAAGGAGGGCGTGACCTCGCTCTCCGATGAGACCTTCCAGGCGATGATGGACTGGTCGCCGATGTTCGCGACGCTCGTGGGCGTGCCCGGCTGGGACGACCGGCTCGAAGACCTCAGCGTCGACGGCCACCAGGCCCTGCGCGCCAGGCTGGCGGACATCCTCCGCCGCGTCGACTCCAGCGACGAGAGCCAGGTCGCAAAGGACGTGATCAGGCACCAGGCGACCTCGATCATCACCAAGATCGACGCCAGGCTGGTCGAGCACACCGTGTCCCGCGGGTTGAACGCGCCGGTCGCGGTACTGCTCAGGAGGGCGTCCCACGTCGACTTCTCGCAGCGGCGGCACCTCGTGCCCCGCTTCCTCGACCAGGCCACGGAGCGGCTGCGCAACACCGACCGCAGGCCGTTGCGCCGGTTGGTCGAGAGCGGGGCGGCCCACGTCGAACGCTTCCTCACCGGGCCGGTTCAGGAGTGGGAGGGCGACGCGGACCTGCGTCCGGCGTTCGCCCGGTACCGCGAGTTCCTGCTCTCACTGGACGGGCGCGACGACGAGCACGCGGGCATCTGCTGGCTGCCGGAGGGCGAGGAGAACTACCGCAAGCTGGTCCGCGACTACACGACCGCCTCGTACACCCCGCCCGAGCTGCACCAGCTCGGGCTCGACCTGATCGCGGCGTTGCGCGAGGAGTACGCCGAGATCGGCTCACGCGTCTGGGGCACGACCGACGTGCCGGAGATCTTCCGCCGGTTGCGCACGGAGCTGTTGTGGGACAACGAGGACGACATGCTCGCGAGTGCGGTGGAGGCCGTCGCGCGGGCCGAGGCCGAGGCGCCCAACTGGTTCGGGCGGCTGCCGAAGGCGCGTTGCGAGGTCCGGTTCGTGCCGGAGATGGACCGCGAGAGCGCTCCGTTCGCGTACTACGAGGACGCCGCGCTGGACGGCTCCCGTCCCGGCACGTACTTCGCGAACCCGTTGCGCGCCACTGAACGCAGCCGCACGGTGTCCGAGGTCACGGCGTTTCACGAGGCGATTCCCGGCCACCACTTCCAGCTCTCGATCGCCGCCGAGACCGAGCTGAGCAACGTGCGCAAGTTCGCGTTCATCGACTCCTATCTGGAGGGCTGGGGCCTCTACACCGAGCGGCTGGCCGACGAGATGGGCCTGTACTCGTCCGACGAGCAGCGTCTCGGCATGCTCGGCCTCGACGCGATGCGCGCCGGGCGGCTCGTCGTCGACACGGGCCTGCACGCGTTCGGGTGGTCCAGGCAGAAAGCCGTCGACTACCTGCGCGACAACACCACGATGGACCACACGGAGATCAACTCCGAGGTCGACAGGTACATCGAGACGCCGGGACAGGCGCTCGCGTACATGGTGGGGCGCCTGGAGATCCAGCGGTTGCGCGGTGAGGCCGAGGCAGCGATGGGTGATCGGTTCGACATCAAGGCGTTCCACGACCTGGTGCTGGAGAACGGCGTGGTGCCGCTGTCCACCCTGGGCGATCTTGTCACCACGTGGTCTAGGAGGGCCTGATGTCGCTCGCGGATGAGATGTTCCAGGCGTCCATGGACTGGTCGCCGCTGGCATCCACGATGTACGGCCTGCCGGGGTGGGACGACAAGCTGGAAGACCTGAGCGTGGAGGGCGAGCAGGCGCTGCGGGCGCGGATCGCCGACATCCTGCGCAGGGCCGGCACGAGCGACGAGGATCCCGTCACGCTCGCCGTCATCCGGCACCAGGGCGAGTCGATCGTGACCCGCATCGACGCCAGGCTGATCGAGCACACCGTGGCGACCGGGTTGAGCGCACCGGTCAACGGCCTGCTCATGCTCGCGTCGCAGCTCGACATGTCGCAGCGGCTCGACAAGTTCGCCCGCTACATCCAGCAGGCGGGCGAACGGGTCAAGAACTCCGACCGCAGGCCGCTGCGCCGTCACCTCCAGGCCGCCACGACGCGCCTGGAGAGGTTCCTGGCCGCACCCACGCAGGAGTGGGAAGGGGACTTCTCGACGGAGATCCGCTCGGCCATCGCCGGGTTCCGCGACGTGCTGACCTCGATCGAGGACGGCCGCGGCGACGACAGGCCGGGACTGTGCTGGCTGCCGGACGGCGAGCAGAACTACCTCAAGCTGGTCCGTGACAACACGACCACCTCGCACACCCCGGACGAGTTGCACCGGCTGGGTCTCGACCTGGTCGCCTCGTTGCGCGAGGAGTACGCGGAGATCGGTTCACGGCTGTGGGGCACGAGCGACGTGCCTGAGATCTTTCACAGGCTGCGCACAGAACTGTTGTGGAACAACGAAGACGAGATGATCGCCAGCGCCGTGGAGGCGATCGCACGCTCCGAGGCTGAGGCGCCGAAGTGGTTCGGCCGCATGCCGAAGGTGGGCTGCCAGGTGCGCGCCGTCGACGAGGCGGAACGCGAAACCGCGGGCATCGCGTTCTACCTGCCCGCCCCGCTGGACGGCAGCAGGCCCGGCACGTACTGGCTCAACCCTCTGGGCGCCACCCAGCGCAGCCGGACCCTGTCCGAGGCGACGGCGTTCCACGAGGCGGTGCCCGGCCACCACTACCAGCTGTCGATCGCGGCCGAGACCGACATGCACAACATCCGCAGGTTCGCGTTCATCGTGGCCTACCTCGAAGGCTGGGGCCTCTACACCGAACGGCTCGCAGACGAGATGGGCCTCTACTCGTCGGACGAGCAACGCCTCGGGATGCTGGGCCTCGACGCGATGCGCGCCGGGCGGCTGGTGGTCGACACGGGCCTGCACGCGTTCGGGTGGACTCGGCAGCAGGCTGTCGACTACCTGCGCGAGAACACGGTGATGCCTGAGCCCGAGATCAACGCCGAGATCGACAGGTACATCGAGATGCCCGGCCAGGCACTGGCGTACATGGTGGGGCGCCTGGAGATCCAGCGGTTGCGCGCGGAGGCCGAGGAGAAGCTGGGCGATCGGTTCGACGTGAAGGCGTTCCACGACCTGGTGGTGGGGAGCGGCGCGGTGCCGCTCCCCGTCCTCGGTGATCTGGTTACCGCTTGGACTGCTGCTTCTGCATGACGGAGTTGCGCTTCGAGTAGGCGAAGTAGATGACGAGGCCGATCAGGAACCAGACCGCGAACCGCAGCCAGGTCTCCGGCGTGAGGAACGTGATCAGCCAGATCGAGAACACCACGCCGATGATCGGGACCACCGGCATGCCCGGCGTCCTGAACGTGCGCGGCAGGTCGGGCTGCTTGTAGCGCAACACGATCACGGCGATGCAGACGACGACGAACGCCAGCAGGATGCCGATGTTGGTGAGCTCGGCGGCCTCCGCGATCGGCAGGAAACCGGCGATGACCGCGGAGGCCACGCCCAGCACCCAGGTGATGCGCGACGGGACGTGCTTCACCGGGTGCGTCTTCGCGAACCATCGGGGCAGAAGGCCGTCGCGGCTCATCGAGAAGCCGACGCGGGCCGCGCCAAGGAGGAACGTGAAGAGCACGGTCGTGATGCCGAGGATCGCGCCGACGCTGATGATGATGCCCAGCCAGTGGAAGCCGATGTCCGCGAACGCCGTGGCGAACGCGCTTTCCGAGTCGACGTCCTTGTAGTTGACCATGCCGGTCAGCACGAGGCACGCCAGCACGTAGAGGACCATCGAGATCGCCAGCGAGTAGATGATCGCCTTGGGCATGTGCCGCTGCGAGTCCTTCGACTCCTCGGCGGCTGTGCTCATGGCGTCGTAGCCGAACACCGCGAAGAAGACCGTTGCGGCACCGGTGAAAGCGCCCGTCAGTCCAAACGGGAAGAACGGGTTGTAGTTGTCGGTGTTGATGTGGAAGACACCGACCACGATCACCAGCAGCACCACGGCGATCTTCAGGTACACCAGGGTGGTCTCGAACCGAGCCGCGTTCTTCATGCCCATGTTCAGCACGTACGCGATCAGCAGGCACAGCACGACCGCGAACAGGTTCACCTTGTACGTGCCCGCGGCGACGTCGGCGCCCTCGGTACCCGGTGCGCCCAGCATCCATTGGGGCAGCTGGATGTTTAGCAGACTCAGCAGTTCCGTGAAGTAGCCCGAGATGCCGATCGCGACCACCGCCACGATCGCGGTGTACTCCAGCAGCAGGTCCCAGCCGATGAACCAGCCGACGATCTCGCCCAGGACCGCGTAGCCGTAGGTGTAGGCACTGCCCGCCTTGGGGATCAGGCCGGCGAACTCCGCGTAGGAGAACGCCGCCGCGGCGCTCGCGACACCGGCCACGAGGAACGAGATCAGCACGGCCGGGCCGGCGGTCTTGTTCGCGACGGCTCCCGCGAGCGAGAAGATGCCCGCGCCGATGATGCCGCCGATGCCGATCGCGGTCAGCTGCCACAGGCCCAGCGTTCTGGTGAGCCCGTCGCCCTTGTCCTCCGCGATCTGGTCGATGGGCTTGCGCCTGAAGACGCCCTGCGCGGTACTCATGCTTCAGCTCCCTCGATGAAGGTGGGTCCGGGCGAACCTATGCGCGTCAACTGTCACGCGGTTTGTCCGAACCCACCAATCAAGGGATCCACTTTTGGCCGATCGAGCTGTTTACCTACTCGCGCGTGAAGACGATCTTCCCGGCGGTCTCGCCTTCCAGCATCGACCTGAGGCCCTGCTCGGCGTCCTCGAACTTGAGCTCCGCACCGATCTGCGGCTTGAGGCCGTTGAGCGCGCAGAACTGGATGAGATCGCCCAGCTCCTCGCGCGTGCCCATGGTCGAGCCGACCACGCGCAGCTGCAGGAAGAACAACCGCTGCAGCTCGGCCGCCGTCGCGTCACCGGACGTGGCGCCGGAGATCACGACGATGCCGCCGGGCTTGAGCGCCTTCATCGAGTGCGACCAGGTGGCCTTGCCGACGGTCTCGAACACCGCGTCGACCCGTTCGGGCAGGCGCGCGCCGGACTCGAAGGTCTGGTGGGCGCCGAGGGACGCCGCCAGCGCGCGCTTCTCCTCGGTGCGGCCGGTGACCCAGACGCGGAAGCCGGCGGCACGGCCGAGCTGGATGAGCGCGGTCGACACGCCGCCCGACGCGCCCTGCACGAGCATCGTCTGGCCGGGGCGCAGGCCCGACTTCACGAACAGCATCCGGTAGGCGGTCAGCCAGGCCGTGCCCATGCAGGCGGCCTCGGCGAACGACAGGTCCACCGGCTTGGGCAGCGCGTTGCGGGCGGGAACGGTGACGTAGTCGGCGAACGTGCCCTGGTGCTTCTCGGTCAGCAGCGTTCGCTTCGGGTCGAGCGTCTCCTCGCCCGACCAGTTCGGGTCGCCGATGACCGAGTGCAGCACCACCTCGGTGCCGTCGTCGAGGGTGCCGGCGCCGTCGCAGCCCAGGATCATCGGGAACTGCTCCGGCTTGATGCCGACGCCGCGCAACGTCCACAGGTCGTGCATGTTGAGGCTGGCCGCCTTGACCGCGACGCGCACCCACCCGGCGGGGACCTCGGGCTCTGGGCGCTCGCCGACTCGAAGCGAGGCCAGCGGGTTCTCGGGACTGGGTTCTGCTGCGTAAACGGCGAACATGGTTCGCAACATACCTACCGTGCACCTGGTCAAATGCCGTGACACCGGTCACGAGACTAGGGTGGGGCGGGTGGACTGGCTGGTGCAGTGGTGGGACGGGGTCGAGCTGTGGGTCGTGCAGCTGCCCGTCGCCGTGCAGTTCCCCGTCGTGATGATCGTGGTGTTGCCGCTCTGCCTGGGCGTGGCGCGGTTGATCGACCGCGTCGCGGACTGGGGCGCGAAGAACCCGGCGTCGGGTTCCGACCTGGCCCCGGAGCCCGAGCCTGAGCCCGAGTCGGAGAAGGTCGCCGCGTGAGTCCTGGTCGTCGCCTGACCGTCGCACTGGTCGGGCTCGTCGCTCTGGTCGTGATCGGGTGGTTCGTCAAGGACAACACGTCCGGGCCGCCTCCCGGCGTCTCGAAGCCGGTCGTCACGAGTGCCGCGCAGGCCGAGAAGGTGCCCGGCGCCAACTCGGGCCTCGACATCGAGCCGCTGTCGAAGCTGCCGGCCGAGGCCTCCGCGACCTGGAAGCTGATCGAGTCGAAGGGCCCGTTCCCGTACCCGCGCAACGACGGCGTGACGTTCGAGAACCGGGAGAAGCGACTGCCGCAGCAGAAGTCCGGGTACTACAAGGAGTACACGGTGCCGACGCCGGGCAGTCCCGACCGCGGTGCACGCCGGCTCGTGACCGGTGCGGGAAAGGAAGTCTTCTACACCGCCGACCACTATTCGTCGTTCGTCGTCGTGGATGTGACGAAATGAAACGGCACATTCTCGTTTCGGAGAAGTCCGCGGCGATCTCGGCCATTGCCGAGGCGTTGGACTTTCCATCCTGGTTCGGGCAGAACCTGGACGCGTTGTACGACAGCCTGACCGACCTGTCGTGGCTGCCCGCGGGCGAGTACGTGCTGGTCGTGCCGGTCGATTTGGACTCTTCCGTTTCGGGCGTGCTGCGTGACGCTGCGAAACGGACCGCTGAATCAGGTGACCGGAAACTGCGCGTCATTCGCACAGAACGGTGACAGGGGCTGCGCTTCTCCCGTCTGGAGTGGACAGTGCAGCTCCATGGGAACGCAATTCCGCCGTTTGAGCTGTGCGCTCGGCGTCGTAGCAGTTGTTGGTGTGCTTTGCCCCGCCGCGTCGTTCGCTGGTGACCCCGACTGCTCCCAGGAGGAGCCCTTCACCCCGTTCGACACGATCGACGGCGACAACCCGGTGACGATGCAGAACGGTCGCGTGATCGAGCTGCGCGCGTCGAACAAGTCCAAGTGCGCGTGGGGCCGCATCTCCTACGGCACGCCCGGTGAGGAGATCTGGACGGACCGCAAGGACCCCTCGGCCAACGAGCACGAGGGGTTCCTCGGGTACACACGGATCGACTCGGGTAGCGCGAAGTACACCGACGCGTTCAAGAACGACGGCAAGGTGATGCGCGCCTGCGGGTCGTCGCAGGGCGTCATCGAGTGCACGGGCTGGTTCTAGTACTACAGCCGCAGGCCGTGATCTTTGAGTCGTCGCTGGTAGTGGCATTGCCGGGCGCGGTGTTGGTGGCGTCGTCGCCAGTGTGACCAGGCCTCGGTGTGTGAACGCGGGTGCGGGGTGAAG